>DIHU01000049.1:7555-8454 GCA_002420315.1 Akkermansiaceae bacterium UBA5688 | reverse complement strand
TGAAGCCGGCAGTGAACTCCCAGAACGTGAGAAAGATCGCTCGTCCCTTCGGCACATCCTCCGGAAACGCAAAGACCAAGTCCGAGCCTACTTTGACGAACTCGCTGGAAAATTTGGCCGCGAATACGTTCCCGGCCGTTCCTGGAAAGGGCTTGCCGAAGCGATGCTCAAGATTCTCAACTACGATACTGTTGCCGATCTTGGAGCGGGTGAAGGCACCCTGTCCCAACTGATCGCCCAACGAGCCAAGAAAGTCATCGCGGTTGATAACTCAGAAAAAATGGTAAAATTCGGCCAAAACCTCGCCAAAGAAAATGGGCTTCCCAATCTCGAATATCGGCTTGGTGACATCGAATCTCTACCCATCGACGATTCCTCTGTCGACCTTGCCATCCTTTCCCAAGCCCTCCACCATGCTGAGCACCCCTCCAAAGCTCTCTCTGAAGCTCACCGTATTCTCAAACCCGGAGGTCGCCTCATCGTCCTAGACCTCCTCCAGCATACTTTCGAAAAGGCACGTGAACTCTACTTTGACACTTGGCTTGGTTTTCCCGAGGCCGAACTCGCAGAAATGATCACCTCCGCCGGATTCTCAGAGGTCGAGACAGCGATCGTTGATCGCGAGGAAATCCCGCCGAATTTTCAGACGCTGCTTGCCAGTGCCGCCAAATGAAACTTCTTTGGAAATCCCACCTCATTCTTTTGCTCATTGCCCTTCTCGGCTCCTGTTCGGTCACCACTCCCCGCGTTCGGCCCCCGATTCCGCCGTTACCCACAGGGCCTCGAACTGATCCTCTAGCTCTCCCCGCCCGCGCCGTATCAATGATTACTCCTCAAAATCCTCCTCCCTCCCCAATCCTGAGCGCCCTTCCCTTGCAAAGTCACCCTCTTAGAGTCAG
>DIHU01000049.1:2973-7159 GCA_002420315.1 Akkermansiaceae bacterium UBA5688 | reverse complement strand
ATCGATCAAAAAGAAGGCCCCGGCACTGAATTCGCTCGTGCTGAGTTTGCAGGACAAGGGAGCCTTGCCGCTATCAACGGCGGGTTTTTTAATCCCGATGGGTCTCCCCTCGGCCTTGTCATCACCGATGGACAATCAAGAGGAGCTTTCAACTCTCACTCTTTTTTGGGCACTGGCATCATCGATGGAGAAAACACCATTCTCTCCCATCGTAAGAGCTATCAAAAATCATCCGAGCTTGTCCAATCGGGGCCGCGTCTCGTTTGGGATCAAGAGCGCCTCATTGGTCTCTCAAAATCCAAAGAACGTCCCAGATCCTTCGTCATCTGGGATGGTAACAATCACTTTGGGATTGGCTATGCCGACCGCGCAACGCTTCAGGGCCTTGCCAACAACCTACAAGCTCAACCGTTTGAAGGGTTCCATATCAAATACGCCATCAACCTCGATGGCGGCACCTCCTGCGACCTCTGGGTTTCGACCCAAATCCCAGGTGGAGAGTTTACCAAAAGCTCTCTCTTCAGAAAAAAGGCGAGAAATTACCTAGCCCTTAGAAAACGATAGCAAGCCGGTCTGACAACCGCTCATCCAATCCTACTTTGACCACGTTTTCCAAACTCCGTCGATTTTTTCAACCGCAGGGAGCTTACCGTCTAAAATCAGGAACCCATAATCCAGCTCGAGCGCATCGCCCTTCTTAATCTCTTTTTCAAAGAAGGCTCCAAACCGGCCATAGTCCCGGTAAGCAGAGTGCACCGTTCCCTTGGGATTGGTCGGCGCGTTCATATGGACCACCCCATACTCTTTCCCACTAAGGGTGTAATTCTCAGCGGCCCAAGGGAGATCCTTGACCCCCTTCACCTTGGTCACGCCATTCGGGAAAAGATACTTCGTCTTCTTCTTCTCTACTTCGTTCGCCGGACGATACTGCACTCCCGCATGCTCGGGGTCTCCTTTCAAAAAGACATCACCGTTTACTGGTGACAGCTTAGTATGAAAATCAATCATCAGCCGCCCACCATGTTTCCCTTCCGAAACTGTAAAGGTTCTTTCCTCCTCCATGAATGGCTTGGCGGATTCGTCCATCCAATGGGTCACCGAGGTGAAAGTCGCCGTGCCATCCGTAACCTCTTGCTTCAAAAAATTTTGGTGCACAATGTCTCCCCCTTTCATGTGCCAGCGATCGTAGCTCTTCCCATTTGCCTTTGTGCTGCTCCAGCCAATAAAAATCCCTCGATGGTGGGTAAACTGACCACCTGCACCTTTCGTGATCGGCTTCTTTCCTTCGGCATCAAAAACATGCAAATAAGGCTTATAAGTCTCATGATGCTTCTCGGGAGTCGAAGTATCGTGTTCATACATATAACGAACTAAAACCTTCCCGCCTGACACCACGTCGAGATACTTCCCTTTGCTATCTTTGAATTCTAAAGCCCCGAAAAGAGGCGAAAACATCAGCGCGGCGGCAAGAAAACTGGGAAATTTCATATGAACAGGACGCATCATAAGACGACATTATTTCAAAGGTCTTGCTTTTCTATGGGAAGAGGAGGGGGTGAAACGCGAAATTTTCTCCCATTTAAAATCGCTCCGATCCATGTGTAGCGAATCGCAAATTCGTAAATTACGAGCAAAACAGCGGTCACTCCCCCGATGACGATCACCAGCTTAATGATTAAAGGAATCTCCCAACCACTAATCAAAATCTGCACCGCAATCATCAGCGGAACATGCGCCAGATAAAGCCAATAAGCTGAATCCGAAAGGTATCGCACCTTAGGATTACCTTGGTTCAAAAATGCCCGGAAAAAACCCATCATGGCAATGATAGTCGTCCATGCAAATCCGCTCGCAAGCCACGGCACTGCGTCGCCCCCTTTCTCAACAAGCACCATGCCCCACAACCCAAGAACTAAGGAAAACACAAACCATAAAGGCCAATAACGACCGACCTTTTCCTCCCAAATTCCTCTACCAAAGCACATCGCTCCGAAAAAGAAGAAGATCGCATAGTAGCCCAATAACGGAGGCCATGGAACAAACCCGACCGCGGTAGTCGGCCCGAACTCTCCCGGCATGAGGGTTTGAAACCACCAAGTGAGCGGGATCAACCATACCAAACATCCTGGCACACCGATCAAGAAGTCGGGCAAACGCCCCTTGAAGTTCCTCGCGAGTAGCGCGATTGGCAAAAAAATCGCGAGGAGCCACAGAAGGTAGTGGAGGAACCATAGGTGGTGAAGAATTGGTAAAAAGGCTAACAACTTATACCACCCCCATGGATCACCTTTTGCACCTCCATCTTTTAAAGCTTTTACGATCCGTTCCCGAGCCGCTCGGTTTTTTTCCGTCACCTCAACTCCAAAGGTTTTCCCAAGGTATTCAACCCATTCAAAATCTAAATTTGCGAGATAAATCGCGGTTTCACCTTTCTTGTTTTTAGCGTCCACCTCGGCGCCCGCTCTAAGCAAGGCTTGAGCTGCTTGTTCCCTTCCCCAAAAAGAGGCACTCATCAAAGCGGTGCCTCCATCATCTCCACGCCCTTCGATTTCAGCACCCCTTTCGAGCAACAAGTCGATCATCGCCCTATCATCTGCTAATGTCGCCAAGGTGAGCAAGGGAGTCCCAGAATCATCTTTGGCATTTACATCTCTGCCTCGATTAAGAGCCACTTTGACAAGAGTATAGTTCCCCGTAAGAACAAGCCGCTGAAGACCCTGATCTGATTTTCCTGCATTCTCACCCGCCTTCTTTTCCTTTGGCTTAGCCTTAGATTCTACGGCCCTCATTTCCTTACGCTCTGCTATGACATCTCCACCCCATGCCCCCAAAACCATCATTGTGGGGAAGAGAATCACCGCACCCGCCACGAGCGGAATTCCGATTCGCAGCAAACGTTGTTTCACAAGCGCCGTCCCTCCCCTTTTTTTCCACATCATGGCCGTAAAAAAGCCACTCACCAAAAAGAAAAGCTGCATCCGAAAACCATGAATCCAACCCATGATAGGGAGAATGACTTCGGGCTCTGATCTCACATCCATAGCTGGCCACATCGGGATCCCTGCAAATGACAAAATTCCATGAAGGACTAGGCCAAGTAACATCGCACCACCTCGCAGCCCGTCTAAAAAATGATACCTCTCTTTCATTAGCTATTCGAATGATGACCGTTACCGGTCTCGATAAGCGAACAAAAATTGAGGCGATTGGTCTCCCAAACGCCTCAAGATGAATTTTCTATTCCAGTAATCTATAGAAACTACTTCCCCCTTTATTGACAGGCCTCACACTCTTCACCATTCACCATGGCTTCGATGGAACAGGCCTGAACCTGCTCAGGGGTGAACGATTTTTTATCAGCCTTAGCGACAGTTGACTTCTCAATGTCTGAGGCTTGGCGGGTTCGAAGATAGTAGGTGGTCTTCAATCCGGTGTGCCACGCATGGCGATACATATGGCTCAAGGACTTCATGTCTGGCTGAGCCAAGAAGAGGTTCACGCTTTGGCTCTGGTCGATCCACTTTTGGCGTCGGGCCGCGGCATCAATGATGGCTTCATAACCGACTTCGAAAACAGTCTGATGCTTTTGCTTAAGATGGTTTGGGATCCCCTCAATGGCCGCCAGTTCTCCGTTGAAATACTTTAACTGATCAATCATATCACTATCCCAAAGCCCCTCTTTCTTGAGGTCATTGACAAGGACAGAGTTGAGAACCGTAAAGTCCCCACCAAGATTGCTCTTCACAAATAAGTTGGTGTAGTTCGGCTCGATGCACGGGGTCGTCCCCATGATATTGCTGATGGTGGCAGTCGGCGCAATGGCGAGGACGTTAGAATTCCGCATTCCGTTTTGGGCGATCGCCTCACGGACTGGACGCCAATCCATCTTGCCGCCTCGGGGCACGTCGACTTTGACTCCTCTTTCGTCTTCGAGGGCGTCAACCGTATCTTGAGGAAGGATGCCTCGATCCCATTTGGAACCTTTGTAGCTGTTATAGGTGCCACGTTCGCCTGCCAACTCGCTACTCGCACTGTAAGCGTAGTAGGAAATTGCTTCCATAAATTCGTCGTTGAACTCAATCGCGGCTCCGGAGGCGAACTGAAGGTCCTTCTTGAAGAGCGCATTCTGGAGACCCATCACACCGAGGCCGATCGGGCGGTGACGTGAGTTGGCGGTTTTAGCAGC
>DIHU01000049.1:0-2597 GCA_002420315.1 Akkermansiaceae bacterium UBA5688 | reverse complement strand
GTAACAGTCTCGCGGAGCATCTCATGATCGAGCATGCCATCTTTGGTGATGTGGGTATCGAGGACAACGGAGCCAAGATTACAGACCGCAGTTTCTTCGTCGCTGGTATTCAAAGTGATCTCAGTGCAGAGATTACTAGAGTGGATGACGCCGGTATGATCTTGCGGGCTACGCAGGTTGCAGGGATCCTTGAAAGTGATCCAAGGATGACCCGTTTCGAAGATCATCTTGAGCATCTTTTTCCAGAGCTCAATCGCTTCGACTTTCCGTGACCAGATCTTACCCTCTTCGGCCTTCTTCTCGTACTCAAGATAGCGCTGTTCGAAAGCCTTACCGTAGAGGTCGTGGAGATCGGAACATTCGTTAGAGCGGAGAAGAGTCCAAGATTGACGCGCTTCCATGCGCTTCATGAAAAGATCAGGAATCCAGTTGGCGGTGTTCATGTCATGGGTCCGACGGCGCTCGTCCCCCGTGTTAACCCGCAGCTCAAGGAAGTCCTCGATATCATTATGCCAAGATTCAAGATAGGCGCAACCGGAGCCACGACGCTTGCCTCCCTGATTCACTGCGATGAGCTGGTCGTTGTGCAGCTTGAGGAAGGGAATGACGCCCTGTGATTCTCCGTTGGTGCCCTGAATGTAGCCACCAGTGCCGCGAACGGCGGTCCAAGAACCACCGAGCCCTCCGGCCCATTTCGAGAGGAAGGCATTCTCAGCAATCCCACGGTGCATGATGGACTCGATCGAATCATCGACCTTGTAGAGGTAACAACTCGAGAGCTGGCTATGCAGAGTCCCAGAATTGAAGAGAGTTGGGGTAGAGGAGCAAAAGCGGCGCCCTTTGTAGAGGTTGTAGAGGCGGATGACCCAGTCCTCGGCATTCGTCTTTTCCGCTTTGAAAAGACCCATCGAGACGCGCATCCAGAAGAACTGCGGTGTTTCCATCCGCCGTGGTTTGTCGCCCGTTTTGTCGACGTTCAGGTAGCGGTCGTAAAGAGTCGATATACCAAGAAAATCAAAGTCGAGATCGGCAGACGGATCGAGGGCATCGGCAAGGCGTTCGATATCATATTTGTCGAGGAGGTCCCTGCTCAGGCGTCCGATTTCGACGCCATGTAAAAGATAAGCTTTAAAGTTTTGGCGATGAGCTTCCTTGAGAGACTCGATACCATCGACCTGGATGTTCCACGGTAAAACTTCCTCGTAAATGTAGGAGAGGAGGATGCGTCCGGCAAATTTAGACATGTCAGCATCCTTTTCAAGGAGGGTCTTTGAGTTGAGGATGATGGTTTTCTTGAGATCCTCACGTGAAATTTCGGCACCGATCGAGCGGCGGAGTTCGTGCTCGATTTGCTCTTCAGTCATGGAGAGCTTGAGGCCAATCATGGCGAACTGGATGCGCTTTTTAAGCTCGGCACCATCCCAAAAGTCGGAAGCCCCATCAGTCGTGACGGTAACAAAAGATTCCTGAGCGGGATCCTGAACCTCGACCGGATTTTCAGCGCGGAGACGGGCACGTTCGTCGCGATAGCGGACATAGTGGGCAGCGACCTTGTAGTGCCCCTGCTTCATGAGCTCTTCCTGAACGATATCCTGAACGTCTTCGATGTGGACGAAGGCTTGGTCACCGTCTTTGACGCGGTCGGTCACGGCACGGGCCACTGCGAGAGCAGGAGCGGGGTCTTCCTTCAAGGTGAGGAAGGCTCGGGCGACGGCTTGCTCGATCTTACTCTCTGACCAAGGGACCACGTTGCCATTGCGTCGAATCAGGCGGACCGCAATTTGCTCCTGTGGTTCGGCATCGAGAGAAATTTCGCCAGTTGATTCGAGGGAACGCTTAAAGATGAGAGATTTAGCAACATCATAGGCATCATTTTCGATGAGAGCCTTTTCGATGAGGAGGTAGAGGTCGTTTTGGGAGAGCTTGAGGTTGCCCCCACGCTGGACCTGATTCATGAGAGATTTGGAAACGCGCTGAGCCACCGCGGAAACGAAAGAACGGTTTTGCTCGGAAAAAATATCATCCTCGGGTGTCTCACGAGAAATGAGGAGGTTGGTGAGAGATTCGCCGATCGCATCGGCAACGTCGGCGAGGGAAAACTGCTCTTCATTTCCTGCACGGGTCACCGTGATTTCAGGGATGGGATTGCGCTCGGCGGTCGCAAGAATTTCACGCCAAGCGAACGGGCTACTAGCGGCAGCGCGGTTCGCGACTGTTTCTTTCAGGGCTTGGTCTTCGGAGAGGGATAAAGAGCGGTACATGAGGCAGGACTAAATAAGAATCGAAAAGGAAAGTGGGCGGAAATTAAGATTGGAAGGACTCAGTTGATGAAGGGAATTAATCAGAAACAAGGGACACAAGAATGGTTGATCGAGGGATCTTGGGGTTGGCGGGCCCAGATCAAAAATCAGGCTCCGCAGCATCTGGCTGCGGAGTTTGAAGATTGGAAATCGAACCTTCAAACTCCCGCCAAAAGCGGGTTAGAGATCGTCGTCAGTATAACCAGAATCTTCGAGGGCAGAGGCTTTCTGATACTCAGTCACTTTTCCTTCGAAGAAATTTTGCTCCTTTTTGAGATCGATCGCTTCGGAAAGCCA
>DIHU01000101.1 GCA_002420315.1 Akkermansiaceae bacterium UBA5688 | reverse complement strand
AAGATTGGATTTTCATCGTGCCAAACTATCAGAATCCATGTAGGTTCTATCTGATAGCCTATCAGAAAATCGAGTTGTTTATAGCCAGAGTGTTTCATGGAGGAAATTACCAAAATCCTAGAAAAACGGAAACTAAACGGTGACCCAGATGACGCCCTCATTGCAGCCGTTTATGCCCAACTTAAACTGATGGCTAAGAACCGGATGGCAGGCGAGCGTCGTGGCCATACCTTGCAGGCAACAGCCCTAATTCACGAAGCTTGGCTGCGAATCGGCGATCAAGACTTTGAGAATCGAAAGCATTTTTTCTATGCGGCATCAGAAGCGATGCGCCGTATTCTCGTAGACAGCGCCCGCAGAAAAAAAACTGCACGCCGAGGTGGCGAATTCACACGTCTCGAAGACGGTGAAATGGATGAGTTTGCTTCCAATCAAAACTACGAGGACCTTGTCGCTATAAATGAAATCCTAGAAAAACTTGCAGAAATAGACCCTCGCAAAGCACAGCTTGTCAAACTTCGCTACTTTGTTGGAATGACCGGTGAGGAAGTTGCGGAAACTATGGATATGTCACTCACGACTGTAAATCGAGATTGGGCATTCGCGCGAGCATGGCTCTATAAAGAGCTTCACAAGTAAGTTCCACTCAGAAAATACTCAATTACCTAGTCTTTCTTTTCGAAGACAAATCGGGCCACCTCTCTTGTGAAAATTCTAGCCTCTTCAGGCATTAGATGTGAGCCATCTGGAGGGGAAAGATTTTTCGTTCCTACATGGCCTAGGCTAATAAAACCAACTTTGCTAGGCCTTAGATTTGGCACTCCCGGCGAGAATCGAACTCACATCTAAGGTTTAGGAAACCCTTGTTCTATCCGTTGAACTACGGGAGCGTCTTGGAGGCTCATAACGTGAACTCTCCTCGAGTGCAAGCGATCTCAGAAATCTCGCTTATGCACAAGGTCCTCGCAATAAACCTTGGCATTTTAGGTGATTTTGAACAAGCATCCGCGCGCCATGGCAGGTTTTTTTAAGAAACTCTTTAATAAGGTTACCAACAAGGCTGAGATAGATTGGGATGATTTGGAAGCAGATCTCATCTCAGGTGATCTCGGCGTAAGACTGTCACTCGAGATTGTTGAGGAACTCAAAGAGCTTGGCCGAAAAATATCCGCCGATGATGTTGTGGAAACTACTCGCAGCAAACTAGCTGGGCTTTTCCCGGTAGATGCTTCAGCTCTCGGACCCCGGACCGGTGGTAATCCCGCCGTCCTATTGATCGTCGGAGTCAACGGCACTGGAAAGACTACCTCGACTGCCAAACTGGGCAACTTACTAAAGAGTCAGGGGTATTCCGTGCTCATGGCAGCAGCAGACACTTTCCGAGCAGCAGCCGTCGAACAGCTTGTTCGTTGGGGCGAGCGCCTTGACCTCCCTGTCGTCACCGGTGCTCACGAAGCAGATCCTTCCTCGGTCTGCTACCAAGCCCACCAAAAAGCGATTGCTGGCAACTACGATTTTCTCCTCTGCGATACTGCCGGGCGACTCCACACCCGCAATAATCTCATGGATGAACTCGCTAAAATTAAACGTACAATCAGCAAACAAGACGAGACTGCTCCACACGAAACTTTCCTAGTTGTCGACGCCTCCACCGGAGGAAATGCTCTTAACCAAGCCCGCGAATTTCAAAAAGCGGTCCCACTCAGCGGGCTTATCCTCACTAAGCTTGACGGATCGGGTAAAGGTGGCGTTGCTGCCGCGATTCAAAAAGAACTTAGTATTGCTCCGCGCTTCATCGGTACTGGAGAAGAGCCTGAGCGCTTCGAGCGCTTCGAGCGCGAACGCTTCGTAGAAAAGATTCTTTAGTAGCGCTTCCAAAGCTGGCGGCTGAAGAGGACTACGAAAGCGACATACTCAAGACGGCCTAAAATCATGAGGGTTGCGAAGAACACCTTGGTGGTTGCTCCAGCCTGAGCAAAGCCCTCAGCTCCGCCCATATCGGCCAAAGCCGGCCCCATATTTCCAAGACAGCTAATAACAGCTGAAAGCGAGCCTTTTAGCGACTGAGCCGGCTCAAGTAATTGCAAAACAAAGGTTCCCATGATCGCAAAAAATCCAAACATAGAGATCACCAGAAATAGTTGTTCAAAAGCCCCATCCTGAACTTTGCGCCCATTTACTTTAATTGGCTCCACCATCTTAGGGCGAAACGTACGATGCAATCCAGACTTCAAAAAACGCACCCACATGATGATTCGGCTGACTTTCAAGCCCCCGACCGTCGAACCAGAGCACCCTCCTACCACCATCAACAAAACTAGAACTCCAACCGCCAATCGGCTCCATTCATCAAAATCACTACTCACATATCCCGTGCTCGTTCCGATCGAAATTACATTGAATACAATATCAACTGGCCGGGCCCCATCAAATCCTCCCGAAAAATGTTGAATTAATAACACCAGCGACGCAATTCCAACGATTCCTAAAAACCAGTAGACCTCCTCAAACTTCTCACGAAGGTCCTTCCACTTCCGCTTCATCATCGTGAGATAAAAAGGAAAACTAATCGCCCCTAGTATCATGAACACCATAATCCAGATCTTACTAATTGTCCCGAAAGGCTCTCCCGCCAAACTTGTATTTTCAGTTCCAAACCCCCCTGTCGCCACAGCGGTTAACCCATGATTCACCGCTTGAAATGGAGTCAAGCCCATCCCCCACAAACCAAGACCACAAATGATGGTGAAGCCCAAATAAAGCAACCAAATCCGTCTCATGGTCTGCTGCAAACTCGCCAAATCAGTATTCGATAGCGATGACTCAGCGCCTATCAAAGTCTTACTGCTTGAGGTCATTCCCGAGAGTAATACCACAAACATCGCGAGAATCCCCATTGCCCCTACCCACTGCGTTAGGGATCTCCACATCAGAATCGACTTAGGTAGACTCTCCAAATCGACAAAAATCGTCGATCCAGTCGTGGTCAGGCCCGAAACACCCTCAAAAAAAGCATAATCTAGCGGAACGTGAGGTTCGCAAAAGAAATAAGGTAATGCTGCTGCACAGCTGCAAGCAAACCAGCCCGCACCCACCAATGCCATTGCCTCCCTACGCCTCATAGCCGGAGAACGCCCCGAGCGCTTGCCTTTTACATACCCGACAATAAACAAGGCAGTCCCCATACCCATTGTGATCGCCAAGGAAACACCCCATCCCTTCAAATCTAGACCCGTTTCATGAAGATCTCCCGCAGGAATAATTTCAGAGAGAAAGACCGAAATCACCATGGCAATGCCTATCATCAGGATCATTGTCCCGAGCGAGCGTAAGAAAACACAGATATTCAAAACAATATCAGATTAAAAAAGACCCTCCCTAATGGGGCTTCCAAGGAGAGGTTAATCAGTCCCCAGAATTTCTCCATT
>DIHU01000147.1 GCA_002420315.1 Akkermansiaceae bacterium UBA5688 | reverse complement strand
TATGTGATCAAGTATGGCCCGGGCGGAGCCCTTGAATGGGAGGCCACATACGAGGCTGAGGAAGGAGACTGGGCGGGGGAGGATTTGGCGCTGACTCTAGACGGAGGGGTGATTATTGCTGTGGATAGTTCACAGTTCGGATTTCTAAAGTTACCCTCTTTTTAGGTGCTAAATTGTTGGCTGCCAGGCATGTGCTTTTGGAGCTAGGATTGATATGATCCCGCCTTTGTAGCCAAGCCAAAAAAGCAAGGTGTTCACCCACATCAAGAAATCATGATTCTTTTAGCCTACCATCAATTCCTGAAGGGGTCCCTTAAGTTCGAGATCCTTGAGGTTTGAGTCCAGCTGGCCAAATGAATCTGATGTTTTCATTCCCGCGGCCTGCATCAAGGAAAGGTAAAAGTTGCCAACCGTTCGGTGACCTTTGCTTCCATATTTGGGATACTCGAGGTAGCGTCCCGCTTTAAGCTTCTCTCCCATTCCGCCCAAAAGAATGACCGGCCAGTCATGACCGGCACAATGATGGTCGCCCGATGAGCACGACATGTAAACGATCATCGTGTTGTCGAGCATCGAACCATTCCCTTCTGGGATATCGGCGAACTTCTTTGCCATTTTTGCGATCTGTTGTAAGTGCAGCTTTTCGATTTCCATACGGGCTTGATGACCAGTCCAACCATTTGAAGCCTTATTGTCTTGGAGGTGACCTAAGGCATGAACGGAATTCGTAAGTCCTAGTTCGGAATACTTTACACCCAAGGTGTCCGGCCGAAGGGTGATTACGTTCGTCAAGCCAGCGATCAAAGCGGCGGATGCAATTTCAAAATGCGATTCGATTCGCCCCGAAGGAGCGGTGGAATCAAAGCGCCCTGTCTGTTCTGGAGCGTACTTTTTAATGCGGTCTGTGAGGGCGGCTTTCTTTTCTTCGATCTTTCTTAGGGAATCGAACGAATCCATATACTGAGCAAACCGTTCTTTGTCGTCCCCGGATAGTTGCTTCTCAACCCGGCGGGCATCCTCGGTCAGGAAATCCATCAGGTTTCCGTTCAGCGAAACTTTCTTTTCTAGTTCTCGAGGGCTTGCGATAGCAGCTCCAAAGAGTTCGAGGAAGGCTTTCCTTGGTGAACCTTGATAAGCAACGGGCTTGGCTGTTCCGTATGCAGAGAGATTCGGGTAGCAATAGGAGTCTTCGGGTTTCCATCCTGCCGATTCAAGTAGTTGACCGCTCATTGCCATCCCATACATCGGGTATGGACCTGTGGAGAGATGTTGTCCGAGTATGCAGTCCAAAGTGGGCGCAACGGCTACCTTTTCTGAATCGTGAAGCGAAAGAGTTCCGAAGCCCTTGGTATGGTTTCCCCGGAAGCCCACTCCAGACAAACTTTGAATGATCGTCAGGCGGTCCCTTAAAGTTTCCAAAGAGGCTAGTTTTTCCGGTAGCTTATAATCTGCCAGGGCGACATCTACGAGAGGTCCTTCTCGCCGCCCCCGATTTCCGAGTTTCTTATGGTCATCCGGATTGACGAAGTGATTTTCGAGGCCCTTTGGTACTAGGTTGAACTTGTCGATTCCGGATGATTTGACGACGAAGACGAAGCGCTTAGGCAAGGCTTCCTCGGTTCCTGCTCCATGGACGCGAAGGGTTTGGAAGAAAGGCGTTAGAGCTAGCGCGCTTCCACCACGAGAGAGTTTCTGGAAAAATTGACGTCTTTTGTAAATCATAAGAAGGGAAGGTTATCGTCTGTAGAGAAAGGAATCGGAACTTAGTAATGATACGACGAGCGCTTTAAAACTCCCGCCATTATTTACATAAGCTTCTTCGGCTTCGATCAAGGTTTTTGAATCACTCAGGACCTCGTTACGACCCATGAAATATCGGAACAAATGCCGAATGAAGGACTGGCGGGCTCGGTCCGAACGCCCCAAGCGCTGCATCATTTCGACTGCGTTCTTTACTTTTCCATCGACCTTGTGATCACCTGAAAAGACAATTTCCCCGGAGGCGTCGACCTTGCGGGTCGTGAGTTTTCCCTCTTTGAGCTTACGATCGAACTGGTTGTCACGTCGCATGTAGATTTCACCGTTCTCGTCAAAGTAGTGATGAGTTCGATAGCGGCCCCAGTCATCAAAGATCTCGAATGCTTCACCGAGTGGATTCATCTTGCGATGACACTTCCAGCACTTTTCGCTGCGCAGCGGCTCCATCCGTTCCCTTAGTGTCTTGTGGGGATCGGTTGGCACAGCCGCATCGACATCTGGCGGAACATCTCCCAGTACGCCGGCCAACAATCGTTCGTATACCCAGATCCCACGATGGATAGGGTCATTGTCCTCATTGAGTGAATAGGCTGTCAACCACGCCGGATGCGTCAATAGACCCGCCCGTTCTTCCTCGGGCATACTCAAGGGTTGCTCTAAGGGCCAGTCCCACTTTTGTTCATCGTGCCGTCCGCTGCTCGGTAAATTGTAGGACTCGATATAAAGAAGGTCCGCAATGCCTCGCCTCTTTCCGGAGAAAGGAAAATTAGGATGACGATGCATGCCCTTGTCTAGGGTTTCCTTATACATCGCAACGGTTCTCTCCGCATCTTTTCGGGCAGCAACCAAAGCCTCCTCGGCCTTTTCCGGCATATCTTCAAAATTGAAATCCCGCTCGATCTGGTTTCTCTTTAATTCAACACGATCTTCGACAAATCCCGGATCCATGATTTCGGCTATTTTCTTCTCGTAATGCTCGCGGGCATAATTGTTGTCACCTGGATGTGCGATGAAGTATTTATTAGTGGTCAACAGCTCGGCGATAACATCCTTGTCCTTCTTTAAAACATGCTCAATGAGCATCCGTGCATCGTGGATGAGCATGTCTGTGTTCCACTGGTTAATCTTTTCAGCTCTCCGACGATCGTTGTCTTTGAAGACCGTTCCGGCTCGATGGAAGCCAAAGAACTCGTCAAAAAACCGCATGATTCGAGGTAAATCTTTCCGATTCCAATGTCCCGTCAAGAGTTGTTCGTTCAGTATTTTTCGAGTGAGGCGGTCCACGTCTCCCTTAGTTTTGAGCTGCCCGTTTTGTAGAGCTTCACGAATGAGCTGATGGTTGTCCGGTCTGTGATGTGTTAAGGCATAGGCGATCGCGTGAGCTATCTCTTCCGGAGATAAATGCCGGCGTCCGTGTTCATCCACCTCACCCATGCCGAACTCCATTCGGTAGATTGATTCAGGACTCAGGAACATTGCTTTGATTGTTGTTTTGAGTCCCTCCAACTTGCCACCCATCTTGATGTTCCGTTTGAGAAAGCTTAAATACTTTTCTTGCTCTACGTTGTTTGGGTAGCGTCCGAGGACCCTGCTATGCTCGCGCCGGATTACTTCGATAAGGGCCTGCTCTTCAAGGTCTGGCTTGTCAGCTGAAAAATCCGAAAAATCACCCCGTTTTTCGCGGTCTGTAAGAAAGGAATCGGCCACGATCATCATCATTTGAACCGTGCTTTGATCTGCGATCGATAGCGGCGCGTAATCGCGTATCCCTCGCTCTGAGGTGACGTAACTGAAGGGGCTCTTAGCCTTGCCAAATCCTTTGTGGGCAAAAATCTCAGTATTGAACCGCCAAAGCCGCGAAGGTGAAAAAGGGAGATTTTTTATTTCACCCGAAAAAAGTTTTTCGTGGTTTACCCAGTTGCCGTATTGGGGTGCGAGCAGCTTTTTACGATAAGTTTTCCCGGAGCCAGCGATGAGCAACTGCCGATCGATCCACTCAATAATTGCATTGCGTTCGGAATCAGTCGGCTGGGTCTTCTCGTCTGACGGGGGCATGTCTCTGGCCGTCAATTGAGCAAGAATCTCAAGCCAAAATTCGGAGGTCTTGGGATTTTCGAAATCAACCTGAGCGTCGTGGAGAGCCAGTTTACCCTTTTGTTTTTCCTTCCCATGACAACGAATGCAGTTCTCTTTCAAGAAAGGTTTGATCAGTTCGTCGAAACCGGATGGGGTGACGGCGCTTGCTGAAAAGATCGACGGAAGCAGGATCGCAATGGCCAGAGTCCATGTGGATACTTTTCGTATGCCGTTCGTTTTGGTCGCCATGTTAAAGCTGTGGTGAGAAAGGAGCATTATTTCTTGGTTTCATCCTTTAAGTGGGACTGGTCACCATTGCTATCTATCCTAAGAGGTATTGTCGTATTCATGACAAGGTTCCTGTAAACTTTCCAGCACATAGTTTTTATCAAAGGGCTGCTAGGAATTTATTTTTGGGGTGGGGCGCTTGGGGGCGTCTTTGAGAAGAGAGGTAAGGGGTGAAAGGGGGGGCGAGAAGATGTCATCGTGCAAGCAGTCGGGGTGAGGCTTTTTCAACCCAACCGGCTTTGCGCTGTCCCTTTCCGGGTCGGCCTACGTCGCCAAGATCTTCCCGGGCATTTTCCGCATGAGCGAGGAGCTTCTTCACAATTCTCGGGTTTGCGGCAGCTAGGTTGTTGTCCTCATGGATATCTTTGGCGAGGTTATAGAGCGCGAGCGCTTTTTTGCCCTCGGGGTTTCCCCAGTTGCGCTTCTTGGAGTCCATAGCCACGAAGAGTTTCCAATCGCCTGAGCGTATGGCCTGTAACTGATCCATTTGGTAATAGAAGAATGCTTCGCGAGGGTGATCCTTGGACTTTCCGCTGAGGATCGGCCAGATGTTTTTGCCATCAATGAGAGGGGTCTTGGAGACTTTACCGCCGGAGATCGCGGCTACCGTGGGTAGCAGATCCATGGTGCAGGTGAGGGCTCTACTGGAGCTTCCAGCTGGAACTCTTCCAGGCCAGCGGACAATGCAGGGAACTCGCATCCCTCCCTCATCGGTGCGTCCCTTCCGGCCTCTTAGGGGCAGGTTGCTGCCCTGTTTTTCCCTCGCAGAGCCGTTATCCGAAGTAAAGAGAACCAGGGTATGTTCGTCGATACCTTCAGCCTTAATTGCTTTGAAGAGCTCTCCCATCGACCAGTCAATCTCCTGAACCCAGTCCCCGTAGGCGCCCGCTTTACTGCTACCTTTGAAGTTCTTTCCGGGCACGAGGGGGAGATGTACTGCAGTATGAGGAAGGTAGAGGAAGAATGGTGTGCTGCTGTTAGACTTAATGAACTTTACGGCTTCTGAAGTATACTGTGCGGTGATCGTCGTCTCCTTTTGCACGCTGTCCCTGATCACGGTCAGATCCCGCACGAGGGGCAATGGGACTTCCTTGCGGTTCATGTCATTACTGTAGGGAATGCCGAAGTAATGGTCGAAGCCATGGTTGGTAGGCATGAAGTTAGGGTGATCCCCGAGATGCCATTTCCCGATACACATGGTCGAGTAATTCTGTTTCTTCAGGACTTCGGCAATGGTGACTTCTTCTGGATTGAGACCCTTACGCGCCGCAGGAAAGAGCACACAAAGATTCTGTTCGTCGACATGCATGTTGACCCGGCGCGGATAACAGCCGGTCATGAGGCTGGAGCGAGACGGGGTGCATACTGAGCAGGTAGAATAAAAGTC
>DIHU01000244.1 GCA_002420315.1 Akkermansiaceae bacterium UBA5688 | reverse complement strand
CAATCTCCACCATGGCAATCGTCGCAACAAACCTCAAACGCGGACAGTGTATCCAATACGAAGGAGAGCGCGGGGTCGTTCTCGGGCTCGAGCACCGCACCCCCGGAAAAGGAAACGCCCTCATTGCGGCCACCATTCGATCTTTCAAGACCGGAAAAACCAAAACGATCCGTTTCGCTTCCAGTGAAAAGGTCGACATTGTGGAGACTGACCGGCAGAAGCTTGAATTTTCTTATTCTGAGCCAGGCACCTACCATTTCATGGATCCTACCACTTATGATACCATCGGGATTGACGAAGATTTTGTGGGAGACGCTAAGAACTTCATCAAAGAAGGTCAGGTCATCGAAATTCTCTTTATCGAGGGAAATCCTGTTTCTATTGATCTTCCGGACACCGTTGAACTTGAAATTACCGAGTCTTCCGAGGGCATCAAAGGTGACACCGCCAATAACCCGACCAAGCCGGCTGTTCTCGAAACTGGTCTAACGGTTCAGGTTCCACTTTTTGTGAAACAAGGTGATATTATAAAGGTCAGCACCAAGGACAATGGTTACCTTGGACGGGCCAACTAGAAGTTTAACGACCCTTCAAAGCCTAGTCGCAAAACTCTGCGACGAGGCTTTTTTGTTTTGCATCCGGATAAGCGCCGTTAAACTCAGGCACGATGAAGAATTTCCTACTCCTCCTTTTTGCCCTCGCCATTGTCGTGGTCTTTGGAGGCACTGCTTTCTTTTTCTGGGAAAACTCCAAGGGCGCGAGATTTGAGAGACTCGACAAACCATCTCAAGAGGCCTCCTCTGAATCGTCGCAAGAAGAGCAATCGTCAACTAGGCAAGCACCAGCACCTGAGCGGAGATTCCCGAAATGAGCGCCGATTAGGAAAAGTCCACCAAAGGTAGTGATAATAGCGGCCGGTGGGACATGGAGCGAAGTTTCTCCGGATTCTGAGACTTGAATACTTGGGCAACAGTCATCCACACAAGTTTCTGTGTCCGCGATCTCACCTGCATTCTCGCTGGCGCATTCACCGCAACTGTCTTCGCCAGAACCATCAGAAGACGCCTCACAGGCTTCGGTTGCTGCTGGCTCAGGATCGCTCGCAAGCTCCGCAAAAGAATCATCAGTCTTGGCAAATGCCGGAAGGGCAGCTCCAAAGAGAACTAAGAAAATTCCAGCCATCGCAGAAACTGCGATCCAACGCTTACCATGTTTCCGGTATCCTTTGAAGAGGGTGAAAGCAGCGAGAGGGACGATGAGAATTGCGACAAGAGCATGAGAAGCTGGGTGGGCCCAAATTTTGCCAAAGGTCGGAAGAAAAATGAGCAAAATCGGAGCAAGTGCGCAGTGAATTGCGCATAATATTGATGCAGCAACACCGACCCGATCAGCATTTTTTTCGCTAAATTGGTTACGAGTTGATTTGGTGACGGTAGCATTATTCATAATAAAAGTTCTTAGAAATTTTTAAGATAATTTTTTAGGTCGGACGATTTCATTAGGCCTCTCGCGGAAAAGGGTGAACCAACGAAGAGCAGCTTCGGGTTGAAGCCAGGAAGTCGCTTTGGGCACTTGGTCATAACGGAAATAATTCTCTTTACGATACTCCTTACCGCATCGATTTAAAATAGTTTCTTCGTAGTCGATCAGCCAGTCAAGAAATGGAAGCGCAGAAGCATAAAGTTCTTCCTTTTTAACCCGCCTCTTTATGAATTCAGGCTGCCACAACCCAGGTGTGGGCGTTGTTTTCCCGGTCCAAATGGCAATCCGTTTGCGGGGTCGGATGAAAGTAAATCCCCCATCAGGTCCATACCAACCAGCGCAAGAACCATAGAGTTCGAGGTGTCCATCCTGCCATTCACGGCGATAACAACTGGTTCCTTTTAGGCCTTTTGAGGGAAGTCGCTGGAAATTATTTTGGACAAGTTGGTTCCCTCTGGGGTGAATGACATCCTGCCCCCAGAAAAACATTTGCTGCTGCAGACCCTCGGCTAAATCCCGAAAATGACAGGAGGCCAATCCAGAGGTGGGTGCAACATTCATCGCGACAAACTTTCCTTCTAACGCAAGTTACTTGCAATAAAAAAGTGAGGTGGTGCAAATTTTTGAACCGATCTCTTAGATTTTGAGGCAAGCTTCTCAAAACACCCACTTCACTTCAGTGCTTATGCCGAAGCCAGCGAGAGGATTTGAATCTTTACGAAACGAAGTGTGATTTCGGGCTTCCACATCGAGCAGATTGTTTAGCTTCAATGACCAGCTCAAATTTTCCCAATCCTCAACCGGCAACCATGTCACCGCAGCATTTACCATGAGGTAATCATCCGTGGGCAATTCTTCAGTTGGGAAGGGCGCTGTCCTTTTCTGTGCAAACACATAACGGGTTTCCAATGACCCCGTCCAACGTTCACTTTGCCAAGTCAGCTCAAAACCAAGACGCGCGGCCGGCATACGCGGCAATGGTTCAGACCCTACATCCAAATTTCGGCCTCGAATGACATCACCCACTAATCCTAAATCAAGCGTTCCCAATCCATTTGGATCATCATACAGCAACCAAGATGCCGATCCCTCTAATCCATAAAAATCCGCCCCAGTTTGGACATATTGCGCTGTCGGCACAAAGCTCACCCCGCGCTGGTCTTCAAGGTAGATAAAATTATTGAGGCGATAATAAAACGCTGAGAGCTGAGTTGAAAAAATTCCACGAGAACCCCGCGCCGAAAATTCCAGTCCCTCCGAAGTTTCTCGCTCTAATTCTTCCCCGTCCAGATCCCCTCCAATCAAAAACCTCCCCAACGCTGCACTGTTATAAAAGGCATATCGTTCAATCGCAGTAGGGAGCCGCTGAGTATTCGCGACAGTCAAACTAGTTTCCAAGAGATCCCATTCTCCGACTTCACCCCAATCGAAAGTGAGACTCAAAGATTGGGAGAACGATTGATCATTCGCCCTCACGTCCGATCCAAACTCATCCGAATATCTCGCCTCACGGTCATCATACCGCAGCCCTGCTTTTAAGCGCCATTGCCCGTGTTCCCAGTGGTTCAATGAAAATAGCCCCAGATTTTCGGATTCAATCCGGGATTGTTCAGTGAACAGCGTAGGGGGTGGGACAACCACTCTCTCAATTGCTAAATCGTCGTCATTGAATTGAGCTCCAAAAACCCCAGACCAATCTGAATCCTCCCCAAAGTAAAATTCAAGGCGCCCTTCCAGGGCCTGCTTATCAAATGCGGTCTCATTAAAGCGCTTTCCGTCATCCTTCGACTTCCCGTCGAAAACCTCCCCGTGCTCATATCGTCCCATTCCAAGCCGGAACTTAACCTCATCGAACCACGCCTCCGGATCAAAATGGTTACTCATCTCCAAATCTCCACGCTCAAGGCCTGCGTCAATCGAGAGGTCTCCAAAAAGATCGGTTGCATCACCCGCAAAATAGTAGGGGATCCCATAGTTCTGTTCCACTTTTTGAAAAGAAGTGCCAACCGAAAAACCCTCCTCTGAACCAATTCTTCCTCCTAAAGACCAACTTGAACGCTCATGGAAAGAGTTTGCCAATTCCCCATCAGGATTTTCCAATTCCACGATGCCCACACCAGGAATAAAAGATCGAGGATTCTCTAACTCATCATAAGACTCCGTCCAGGCTTTTCCAGGAATTGAAATATCGCCAGCATTTCGCTGACTTGCCGAAAAACCAAGAGCCCAAAATTCTCCACGCATTTCAGCTGCAGTTCCCCAGTGATATCCCGACCCTTGCGTATCGTATCCACTTGCGAGCATCGCCGCGAAGCGCTCGCCCAGATCTACCGATGGAATATATCTTGTCCGTGTATTGATTGCTCCTCCAATAGCCGAATTTCCGTACAATAAAGAAGCTGGACCACGGTGAATTTCAACCTCCTCGGTCATTAAAAGGTCAATCAAAACCCCATGATCTGGACTATCCTCACTCAGGTCCATCGTTCCCAAACCATCTCTAAGTGTTCTTACTCGGACGCCATCGAAACCTCGTATGACGGGGCGCGAAACGCCTGGTGAATAAGAGCTTGCAGAGACACCGGGTTGCGAAGCTAAGGTCTCGCCCAGAGTTCCCCCCAACTTCATCCGTAATTCCTCTCCACCTAACACCGACGTTCCCTCTGATCCAAATCTTAGCAAAGGGTTTTCCCGCAACGGAGCTCCAAAAACCGCCACCGCACCACCTATCGCATTCTCTTCGACAACCACTTCAGGCAGCATCTCAAAACCTTCTTCTTCCAACAAAAAATCCTCGCTTATAGTTAGAGGAATATCAGCTCCCTGTAATTCTTCAACAAGGTTGCCCACCTCTCTGTAGGAAGAATCGCTCTCTCCCAAATTCACCTCATCTAACATTCCATCTTCTCCGAGGGCAATCTCAGGCTCCGGATTCAACCCCTTTTCCGGTTCTTCCAATTCGCGGGCCATCATTAAACCCATAGAGAACAACCAGACATAGGGTATTTTGTTTTTTCTCTTGCTCTCCACTAGGCCGACGTTTACTAAACCGTCCTACTAATGCAACAAATATGCAATAGAAAATCGGCAATTCTGAGTCTTTTAGCCTTATTCTCCTTACCTTCGCCAGCTAGAGAATTTGATCTGCTCTACGGCCACCATGAAATTCAGACCGACTATGATCCTGTGAATGGATGGTCACTTGTGGTTTCCTATAATCTCAATGACGATTTTAACGATCGGACTCAAATCAGGAGGCTCAACGCTGACCAGACCACCCTTATCGCCCCTCCTCATGCAAAAGGGGTTCTCCCAAATGGCTTCTCCTTCCTAGCAGATCCCGGTGAGACTGTTTGGGTCCTTCCCCAAGGATTTGATACTGCCAACCACTTTCTTGGCATGCGAGTGATCGCTGACGCTGGCATTTTTCAGTCCCGAGTTGGAAATAATTATAGTAACATCGGACGCGGCACGATTAGCTTTTCGCTTAAAAGCGCCACCGGCTCCGGACCGGACCGTGGTGGGCACTTTGCTCATTGGGAATCTCTCTCCCTTGGGGGTAGTGAAGTCTACCTATCCTCTCGTGATGGTATCGATGAAAGCGATGAAATCCCAACCCTTCCCGCCGGAGCACATAGCCACTTTAACTGGGCATTTTCCAAACCCGGAAACTATTTTCTAGAGTTTGAAGTTGCCGGCCGGCTTCGGGCAGGAGGGACGGAAACTAGCCATCGCAAAACGTTCCATTTCCAGGTTCCCCATTCTGGCGAACTCACTCAAATCAACGCCTCGCTCTGTTTTCATGACAAAGACTGGGCGCTCAACCTTCGTGATCCTGAGAATGGAGTCCTTTATGGATTGCGCCGGGCCCTTGTTGTCATTCCTGATTCGAACGTGGGAGGTGGCTTCTCTTGCCCATGCAGTTTTGATGCCATGGGTAGCAATCTTCCTGACCATGTCGGCTTAACTGCGACCCTTGCCCAATCTGGAGCTTCAAGCGTCCTCACTGGTCCTGTTTCCCTTCGTCTCATCGAACACATCGGTCCTGGAGAAGTGGCCTTTGGCTCACATTTTCAAACTGCCGATGGCCTCACCGACACCGACCTAATTGACCTAACTAGCCCCACTACTGGGACCCTCGATTTCACTGAACCTGGTATCCATACTCTTGCTTTCCAACCCATTCATTCAACTGCATCTAAAGTAGATCCCCTTATTATTCGCTGTCTTGCAGGGCTCGATTTGCAACACAGCTTTGCCGATTGGGCTGATAGCTACGAGCGCGCCTACAGCCTTCCAGCCGGAAGTCTTAACGATCCCTCAGGTGATTGGAACAGAGACGGCTCTAACCATCAAATGGAATTTCTCCTTGATGCCGCCGGAGCCGATCCCGTTCGCGGCAACCCAGATCTGCCTAACTTTCTCCCCCGATACAATCAAGAGTCTCAGCGCTTCACCTTCTTTCGCGATCTCACAAAAGATCCTCTAGATGACGCTCCGCCCAACCTTCTTCTCAGCTACAGCACAGACCTAGAAAAATGGAAAACGCTTGGCCCAAAAAACCGTGGCCGCCCGCTCGAGTATGCCGAAAGCGGCGCTGAGGAAGGCAACGCTGTTTCTCCTTTCCTTCGACGCTCCCTCCTGCTTTCTCCTGCCCCCCCGAAATCCTTCTTTCGCCTCAAAGTTGAATAGCATCGGAAAAGTAAAATTCCTTATTGCAATTTAGTTGCGTTATTGTACGGTTCCCGGGCATGAAACTAAAAACCTTGATCCCCCTCCTTGGATCCCTAGTTACCCCTTCATTCGCAGCCCTCTATTCCGCTGAACACGGTGATATTGGAATTGCCTACGAAGACGAGGGTGATGGAGCCGAATTTTTCCTTCACTATCATCTCGGTGGAGATGCCATCCTCAATGGTGCCCCGGTCGGTGGTGGAGAAGAGGGTGAGGAATTCGAACCATCCGCGATCACCACTCTCGTTCCGGATTCCACGAAAGCCACTATGGGGAGCGTTGCTATTTTAAACAGTGGAACTGGCGTTTCAGACGGTTCCCCGATCTGGATCATTCCACAGGCCGAAGCCGAGGGAGTTCCATTCCTTGGTATTGCCACTGAAGAATTAGATGGAGATCTTTTCCCCGGTGGTGCCACCTTCCAATTAATGAGCGTAACGTCCCCATCGGGAGACGGTGACTTCAGTGTTTGGCAACAATCTGGAATCAGCCCACCAGATTTTTTCTTCTCTACCAATTCGGCTAGTTCCACGGTGGATAACAACAAGCTCGAAATGTCTGCGGGTGGTCATGATCACTTCAATCTCGGTTTTTCGGAGGAAGGGATTTGGGAAGTTGAGCTAAGCGTAAGCGGTTTGCTCAACGGAACTGATCTCCTCACCGATACCGAAACCTTTACTTTCCAAGTTGGGTCGGTTCCCGAGCCAAGTTCGGCTCTTTTGGGTCTCCTCGGAGCACTCAGTCTCTTGCGTCGCCGCCGCTAGACAAGTCTATGACAAACTTTTCAGGGTCGGCCCGTGTTTTGCGGGTCCGGCCCTTCTTTTTTTAAGAGCCATTTTACTGAACCCCTCTACAAGACATACTCCCATCTGGAAAAATCCATCATTATTCCCCTAGCGAAAGAAAAAAACCGGCCAAACCGTTTAGAACAATACTTCGTGTATCTTCTTTATGAAAAAATCTCACCTCGTTCATCTCTTCTGGGCTCTTGTTGCCGTCGCTGCTTTTGCCATCGGCTCCAATAAATCTCCTTCAAAAAATGACGAGGAATCGGCCAATGCAGAAAAAAAAGGTGCTCTGGGTAGTAGCCTTCCCAACCGATCAGACCGCCCCAATTCTAGCCGTTCCGGAAAAGCGCGTTCCATTACCAAGAATCGTCAAGGCACCTTAGCAGAAGAAGGCAATTTCGCTAAGCTCTCCGAAAGCGAAATCCGGCAAATTGGAATTGATCTCAAAGCCACAAAGACTCCGCTAGAACGCCGTGAGCTTTTCTCACAGATTCTGGCCAACCTCACCCCCGAAAACGCGAAGCTGATGCGCGAGCAGATCGTTCATCTTGATTCCAATAGCTCAGAGTTCCGCGACTTTCATTATCAATGGGGTGCCATCGCCGGTGAGGAAGCGGTCGTCAATGGAGCAGAAACTCCGGAACGTGATATGGCCACCACACTCGCAGGCTGGGCTGCCTCAAATCCCGATGCTGCTTTAACCTATTTCAATGGCCTCGAACCTGATGCCCAAAACGGCAGCGGTATGAAATGGGGCGCCGTTTATGGATTGATTGCTGCCGATCCGAATCTCGCCGTTCGCTTCACCATGGACCGTCAGCAAGCAGGCGATAAAGAAGCCTCTCGTCTCATGGATCTCGTCACCCGCCAGGTCATTAAAAGCGGGAATCCTGCTGAAGCCGCAAACTGGGCAACGGCCCTGCCATCTGGGGAGATGCAAGATGCCGCGATCCGGCGTGTTGCCGAAGAATATGCCGAAGATGATCCAGTTGCCGCCCTTAACTGGGCTAACACTCTCCCCCAAGGGAGTGGAAAAAACCGGGCTATGCGTGAATCCTTTTCCGAATGGGCTCGCGAAAATCCGCAAGCCGCTGCCGACCGTCTTGGCTCCATGAGCGTATCACCTGAGCGAGATTCAGCCACTTATGGTTACGCCACCCGTGTTGCATGGGAAAACCCAACGGCCGCTATCGAATGGGCTAATACGATCTCCAATGAAGGAACTCGGACGGACGCACTCATGGAAACTGGTCGGGCCTACTTCCGTAAAGATCCTGAAGGAGCCAAACAATGGCTCTCCAAAAGTGGCCTAAACGAAGAGCAACAAAA
>DIHU01000112.1 GCA_002420315.1 Akkermansiaceae bacterium UBA5688 | reverse complement strand
TAGAAATTGTCTTTTTGCATGAAAGGAAAAGAGAAATTACGTTAGCTAGATTGGAGGATCAACGATTTATCGAAAATCCGAAGGAAGTTGCGGACGAACTCCAAGCTTTTCATAATTAAATCCGCTCGGTCGCGGTTCGTATTTTCTTGTATATGCCACGCTGCGGTTCGGAGTGATTTTGTCTTCCAGTCCCATTCCCCAGTAGGAGGCGTTGATGATGAGTCTTCTTAATCCTGCACTCTCTAGATCACGGGCGCTTCCCATGGTTGTGTTGAAGACACGAGCTTTAGTCCCCATGCTCGTGCTCCATGTTTTGAACCAAGCGACCGGGAGTGCTTCCTTCTTGATGTTCGTTTCGTCTTTGGGAGAAAGGCCTGTGAGTGGCTGTCCCCAGACCAGGGTAGTGCAGTCTTCTGGAAGAGTGGTTCCTTCCTTGTAAGTTCGATAAACATCAGATGGACCCCAGATGTCTTGGACTCCTGAAACAATGGGGTGGCCTGCGAGTTCTTTAACGATAGTTCCGCGGGTCGCTTCCCGATGCCAGCCTCCATGATGGCCCATGAAAGATCCGCCAAGAATATCTCGACCAAAGTTGATGTTCTTTCCTTCTATGGAATAGGGAATGCGACCTCGAAACCCGTGGTTGGCGGTGCGAAGTGCGATGATTGGTTTTCCGGAGTCGAGGTATGTAGCGATTTTCTTCAATTGTCCTTCTGGAAGAGTGAGTAGGCGGTGGAAGAAGATCACAAGATCGGCAGACTTCAGGTGTTCTAGTCCGGGGATATTGTGCTGTTCGAATTCATCTTCTTGTCCTTTCTTCGGATAGACCGGCATCGTTGGATCGACCATTCCCTTCTCGTTTACGCCAAAGAGAACAGTGCAATCAAAGCCATGATGCTTGCTAAGGATTCCGGCCATCATGGGCATAGCTTGTTCACTGCGGTATTCTTGATCGGCGGCAATTAGGACGATATGTTTTCTTTTGCCGGGGCCTTCTCCTCCCGAGTAAGTGAGCCATTTGGCGCTTTCTGGGACAGGGTGGGCTGAAAGAGAAAGTAGCGAGGTCAGAAGAAAGAAAAATGAGTGGCGTAGCATGGTGATGAATGTTGGATGTTAGAGAATGCTGGTGAGTTCGGGCTATCCTGATAGAGTTACAGATTGGTTTTTGCCCTCTAATTCGGGTCTTTTGATGGAGGCACGACGTAATAGAGATCTTCTCCGTAGTGCGGCTTAAGTGGCCAAGTATCAGTTCGGAATGGGTAGGCGGGAAGTTCTTTGCCGTTCATGAGTGTTCCTAAAGGCAGGTTGGACCATGCATAGCGAACGGCGATAGGTTCGGGGACGTTTTCGGACCAGACTTCGACGCTTGAAGGTTTTACAACTTTTGCGTCGGCATGGTGGAAGACCTGATCTTTTCCTGCGAGGTAAAAACCGCGCGCATCTGTTTGGTCGAGACGGAGGCCGCTCGATCCTTTTTCTCCAAAACTAATCAGGATTTTTTTCTCCTGGATCGCCATCGATTTGTAGATCGGGCCATGCCATTCAAGTGGATTCTCAGAGCGAGTGCTGTTCTTAATGCCATAGACGGTCGAGAGTGCCCATCGGGCAGAGCGATCGCCGACGGGATACTTTCGATGCGGGTGAATATTAGAGTCACTATTTGCATCGAAGCTGACGATCAGACCGGTGTTAGGCGTGTTTTGCCAAGTTAGGAATTGTTGTTCGCGAATCACGTTCGTGTGGTGATTCATGTCATAGGTCATTGAGCGTCGGGTACTCCATCCTGCGATTTGAATGATGCCAAAAGGCAAGTTTGGGTCCCGGAAGATTTTCCTCCAGTCAGAGATTACGGAGGGGAAAGTTTCGCGGAAGGGAATCCAGCTATCACCGAAGGAATTATTTTCACCTTGGTAGAAAAGAGCGCCCTGAATAGTGAGTCCTTTCAAAGGCATAATCATGGCGTTGAGTGCTCCCGAAGGGATACGTCCCTGATTAGGATTTTGATAGTTACGTGGATTAGGTTTTCCACCGGGCTTCTTTTCTCCCTTAGCTTCAGCTTCCTTTACGCGCATCTCCCATTCTTTAAGGTCTTTGGCGAGGCGTTTGGCGGCTCCTTTTTCAGCTCCGTTATCGATCCACGCCTGACACTTCTTCTCATAGTCTTTGAAGTAAGGCTTCATTGTAGCAAGGGTCTTGAGAGTACGACGGGTAACCCAGTGTTGAGCCATTGTTCCGCCCCAGGCGGCGTTAACTAGACCGATCGGAACATTGAGCCGCCGGTGAAGGCGTTGTCCAAAAAAGTAAGCGACTCCGGAGCAGTCGCCGATCGTTTCGGGAGAGCATTGGTTCCAAATTCCAGCGCCATTCTCCGATGGAAAGTCGTCTTGTGGTTCGGGTAGCCCCTCGGGTTCGATCCGGATAAAGCGGATAGCGGGATAGCGTGCGCTGGGGATTTCAATATCGGCGTCACGGGAGCTGCGAAGCCTCCATTCCATATTGCTTTGTCCTCCACAGATCCAGACATCACCAAGCAGGACGTCGTCCAAAATGATCGAGTGATCTTCTGAAACGATTTCGAGTGCTTGGCCCGTGGCATTTGCAGGCATCGGGTCTAGCGAGATTTCCCACTTGCCATCTTTCCCTGAGACGATCGATTTTCTCTGACCAGCGAAGGTGATGACGATTTCTTTTTCGACATCCGCCCAGCCCCAAATACGGGCGGGCTTGTCGCGCTGC
Source organism: Akkermansiaceae bacterium UBA5688 (assembly GCA_002420315.1). GTDB lineage: Bacteria > Verrucomicrobiota > Verrucomicrobiia > Verrucomicrobiales > Akkermansiaceae > SW10. The sequence goes on along the minus strand of DIHU01000112.1, from coordinate 504 downwards.
AGAACCATCTGGCTGCCAAAAATATGGGGTAGTTTGAGTTCGGCGAATGCTTGTGTGGCAAGCAGTATAACGGTGACAGGGAAGAGGAATTTCATGTCGGATATTTATTTGAACTGAAGCTGGCTGAGCTTGACGGTGAGATCGTGGATCGCTTTTCCGTCGATATTGATGATAGTGTATTTAACGGTTGGATCTTCGACGGTGAGATCGAAGTCGACTCTTCCGAAAGACTGCTTATCGTTGTAGCCAAAGAGGGAATGGTCGATGAGTTTATGAACGTGTTGATTGGTGAGCCGTGACGAGCTGAATTCGAAGAGGGGATACATGCCTTCGATTTTGGTATCGACTTTGTAGGCATCTGAGCGGTGGCGGTCGGCCGAGAGGATGACGACGCCGGGAAGTTTTTGATCGGCGATGAATTGATAAATTGCCGAGCGTTCATCTGAGTATCCGTCCCAGGTGTCTTTGGATCCAGGTTTGACTTTTGGGGCCATGGGGACGTTA
>DIHU01000180.1 GCA_002420315.1 Akkermansiaceae bacterium UBA5688 | reverse complement strand
AACCGTGAATTAGTGATCATTCCGCAGAAACCCGAAGGCGAACCGGATGGTGGTCAGAAGCAGCATTGCCTTTCCCGTCTCCATTAGAATCAACTTGGAGAATTGCCTTTTTATAGAAGGGCGAAGTGAAAATATGATCAATTCGTAAGCCAGCTTCGAGTGCTTCTTTCCAGCGGCTGGAAGATTTTGTTTTCTTTGTGGCATGGTCGAGAAGGAGCCCAGACTCTAGAAACTGAATGATCGCAGGATTTTCCGTAGTGGCATTAAAATCCCCCATGACAAGGTAGGGGTCTTCTGGGTGCTTTCTAGTTTTGACTTTCTTAAGCATCAATTCACCAGATTTCAGGCGAGCAGGTTGGCTACGATGATCCCAATGAGTGTTATAAACGTAAAGAGCGGACCCTTTATCCGGACCTGAGATCTTAATGAACCGAGCCCAAGAACAAATCCGGTTGTGATAGTTTCCCCAAGTCCGGCTCGCAATAACCTCAGGGGTATCTGAAAGCCAATAAGTCCCATGTTCCTCAGCATCGAGTCTCCAGATTTTATGATCATAGAAAATTGGAGAAAATTCGCCGGCCATTTTCCCGTCGTCCCGACCCACTCCGATATACGCATAATTTGGCAACCCTTTGGCCATATCAAGAAGCTGGTTATGTTTCACCTCTTGCAGGCCAATGATACTCGCTTTGTGGTTCAATAGATATGTGGCAAGAAGAGCCTTCCGCCCCTCCCAGTTTCGCGGCCCTTTATCTCCCTGATTATCATTTCGGATATTATAGGAAATAACGGTAAGAGGGGGGGCTTTTTCTGAAAAGACAGGGGAAAAAGTGAGTAAGAAGGCGGCGAAGAAACGGATCATAGCAATTGGTTTTGAATCGGAATGGAACAGTAGTTTAGACGATAAGGTATTTTCTACACTGACACCAGCGAACCCGAAAGCTGGCGAGAAAAATTTCCTCCACAATCTGATTTTTCCTAGCTGCTTGACTTCAAAACCTTAAAAATCAGGATCCTGTTAAGCTAAAAGAAAAAGAATATTCCAAATGTATTTCGACAAACTGCCTGCCCCGCTCATCACGATTTTGGCTACCTTTCAGGCAGTTGGATTTTTGCAGGCCGAGGAATTACCTGCTCGGCCCAATGTTCTCTTCATCGCTATTGATGATATGAACGATTGGACGGGATTTCTCGGCGGCCATCCGCAAGCGCAAACACCCCATATGGATCGTCTCGCCAAGAAAGGGGTGAACTTTACTAATGCTCATTGCTCGGCCCCCGGATGTTCTCCCAGCCGTAACGCCCTTTTATATGGAGTGGAGCCCTTCAAATCTGGACTCTACGCCTTTTATGATCAGGACAAATTTTCTAAATCTCAGTTAGAGGACTACACTTCGCTTCCAGAGTTTTTCAAAAACAATGGATACGCCACATTTGGCTCGGGAAAAATTCATCACAGGCGAAATCCCACCCCCGTGGAATGGACCGAATTCTATGACCACAAAGCCAAGAAAAGAAACCCCATGATCTTTGACGACTCTGGATACCGGCAAGGGAAATCTTCGAAGATGAACTTTAAGCCCACCTTAAATCCTCTCGAAGATCACAACGATTATAAGAATTCCAGTTTCGGCACGGAAATATTATCGAGAGAGCATACAAAGCCATTCTTCCTTGCAGTAGGAATCGTGAAACCACACTTAGCCTTTGTCGCACCTAAGCAATTCTTTGACCTCTATCCCGATCCGGTAAAACCACCTAGAATTAGAGTCAAAGATCACGAGGACATTCCGGCGGTTGGTCGAGCTATGGCAAAGGTCAAAGATGACAAACGGTTCAAGAGTGATGGCGCCTGGAATGAGGTCCGCCGCGCCTATCTTGCGTGTGTCTCGTGGGCCGATTATAACGTCGGACGTCTCATCGAGGCCCTTAAAGCCAGCCCTTATGCCGACAACACCGTAGTAGTTCTTTGGTCAGACCACGGATACGCGTTAGGCGAAAAGAATCATTTCCGCAAGTTTGCCTTATGGGAAGAAACCACCCGTGTTCCCTTTATCATATGGGACACCCGTGATCAGAATACGAAAGAAGCGCGTGTCATAGATGATGGGGTCTCGCTGATTAATATCTACAAAACATTGGCTGATCTCAGCAGATTGAAGACTCCTGATTATGTCGATGGATTTAGTTTGGCTCCCCAAATGCTTGATCCGTCTAAACCATTCACAAAGCCCGCCATCTGCTCATGGGGACGCGGTAATTACACAGTGCGTGACAAAGACTGGCGCTATACGCGCTACTACAACGGAGGCGAAGAACTTTACCATCATCTCAAAGATTCCGATGAGTGGACAAACTTGTCTGCAAATCCCAAATACGCAGCCCATAAAAAACGTCTCGCTTCCTACCTCCCTGTAGGAGAAGTCCCGATGGTAAAGAAAGGCATTGAAACCTGGAGCGTCCCTGTCAGTGCAGATAAACCTCTGACAAACAAAAAGAAAACGGAGCCCGAGAGCACCAAGAACAACTAAAGACAACCCGGAGGCTCGGTAACCGACACATAACGATAAACGGGCTTTGAGATGCTCTTAGATTAATCTTTCACTCCTCTGCTTCTTACGTCCACAAGCTGACATGTCTGTTAGGCAGAACTTCCTTGCCCCGAAAACCAGGATGTAAGCCACGATAGTGGATCACATTTCTGAAGTGCGTGTGGCGCAAGAAATTAATCACCGCAATGGTCACTTTGCCCCATCCTAAGCTCATTTGCTTCATAAAAATGAGGCCCAAAACTAGTTGCCCCCAATTTAAAACTATCCTCCATCGTAGAGAGCACTCCGGGGGGGGTTATTCGACTCCCGGACGGATCCGGAAAAACCGGCGGACGGCACCAGGATCCGTCAATAAACTTTCCTTTATTACGATAATAGATTGTGTGTCTTCCGCTGCAATAGAGTCGTCGATTTCCACCCAATTCGCAGCGGTAAGATCAAGGGTAGATTCCAGAGCATAGTTTCGCCCTGGGACAGAATTAAATGCGAGACGAATTTCTCCCGAGCTGAGGTCGTAATCAATCGCGGTGATGGCCAGTCCACTCGCGCCCCCTGAGATCGCAGTATACTTTTCCAAAACCTGCGACTCATTAAGAATTCGCCCTCCATAATAGTTAAATACCGCTATATCACCGTTAAAAGGCTCGAAGGCAAAAGGGTTACCGGCCGGGATATTCCCACCCTTCCCAAGCTCGGCAAGATCACCTCCATCCCAGTCATCAATAATCCCAGTGCTGGAAATAGGCCCAGCGATAAGTTGGCCATTCACATAAAGTGTAGACGTTCCTACCACTCCGGCTCCCACATCGGCAGTCGCTACAATATGAAAAAAGTCACTCGCGCTACCAAGTGCTGAAAGATCATTGGAAATGATGATGCGGCCCTGGTCTGTATTGGCAGTCTGGAACCGAAAGTCGAGAGTGCTATCGGTGAGGACGAACGCAGTTCCATCACCATTACCACCCGTATTAAAGAGGGTATGGGTTCCACTAAAATCACCTGGGCGAACAACCATCTCCCACGATACATCTGCTTTGGTGGCAAGATCACCAAGACCGTCCTGCCATGAATCGGCAGGGTTGGAGGACAAATTATAGCCTGGACTATTCACCCACGAGGTAACCCCGGTAAAATTACTCGTTCCGCTTTGAACTTCTCCACCAGTATTATTGACGAAGGTAATCCCATTATTTCCCGTGGCATTGATCGCCGGATCCCACTGGCCCAGATTTCCATCCGGGAGACCGGCGGCCTCCCATCCAAGGTCAGGTACACTTCCATCGAGAACCGTCACCGTCAGCTCCTTGGTTGTGGTGCCAAATGGATTGGTTGCGGTAAGAGTGAAAGTCGTAGTTTCGGTCGGAGACAAATCGATGACCTCTTGCCCAGTCACATCAGTCCCGTTAATGCTAAGACTTACTTCGCCAAAGGCATCCCAGCGGACAATAGTCGACTGTCCAGCGAGAATTGTTTCGGAACCAGCATTGGTAAACGAATTCAAAAGGGGCGCGCTATCGACCAACACGGTAACCTCGCGCTGGAGAGTATCGCCTCCGCGGTTCCCCGTGATTGTGTAAGTTGTCGTCACAGTTGGATTAACCGTAATCATGCTCAGTCCTGAAACGTCACCAACCCCGCTATCGATTGCCAAAGCATCGTTTCCCGGATCACTCGACCAACTCAGCTCAACCGGTGAACCACCAGCTACCACTTCTTCAGAGGCTGCGAAATCGGCAACGATTGGAGTGCCGATTGCGAGTGCCGCAATCGCATTTGCATCTAGGGCCTCATCATAAATACGGACATCATCAATCCCACCTTCCCAGTTGTGTGTCGTTTGAAAGTTATCACCAATGCGGACGTCGGCAATTGAGGCAGTGTTAATCGCAACACTTTGACTGGAGCTCGGTGGAGTATCCACATTGCCAAACTCGGCATCCAAAACTCCATCAACGTAGAGCTTGGCATCCAGCACGTCAGGAGTTCCGTCGTTAGCCCACGTCACTGCGACATGGTGCCATTCCGCGTCCGTAACAACGGTATTGCCGACAAAAAAGCCACCGTTGGCTTCGATCCGAATAGCACCCGGGGTTCCATTCTGAGTTTGAACCCGGAAAGTCCATTTTTGCGTACTAAGATTTGTGCCCCACGAGACGATTCCTTTGTTAAGCAGCGTACTATTGGTCCCACTCCGAATCCAAGCAGAAATGGTTCGATCTCCTGTTCCAGAAATTCCTTTGTATCCGACAATATCAACTTGATCATCAACCCCATCAAATTGCAACGCGGCAGAAGATCCGGAAGGGATTGCCGGTAAATCGGTAGTATTCCAAATCGCGCCTCCTACGATTGTTCCGTTACGATTATTCGCAGAACTATCACCAGCTGTGGTTCCAGCAGCTTCATCAAAAGTCCAATGGGCAACCAAATCAGCCCGACATACGAGCGAAGAAAAGAATAACATCAACAAATAGAATCCATTTATTTTCATTGAAAAGAGGTGATACCAATTCCAGTGATCTAAGAGAAGAAAAAGGAGTCCAATTTCACTAATTTGATTCGAGACGGCCTGACCACTATGGCCGAGCGGTCAACACCAACCGTGCAAACTTCATTGGCTGATTGAATGACACCGGTTCAGGA
>DIHU01000266.1 GCA_002420315.1 Akkermansiaceae bacterium UBA5688 | reverse complement strand
GCCCCGTTTTCCGAAAGAATGACACACACTCCTTAAAAACGACCAAAATGTAAGTCTGCCTCTTCCAACTTCGTCTCTATATCGATGGTCCGGCTTCTATCTCTTTCGCTCCCTCTCATCGTAGCCACCGTAGCTGCGCCCAGACCGGTTGCCCTCTACGAATTCAATGAAGATTCCGGCTCCCAGATCACCGATTCATCCGGTGTCAATCCTCCCGCCAATCTTGATATCCTAGACCAGAAAGCCCTAAAGCGTGAATCGGGATCTCTCACCATTCTTCGCCCCGTTCTTCTTTCTTCCAAATCACCACCAGCGAAGCTGATCAACGCCATCAAAAGATCCGGCGAAATCACCATCAGCGCGTGGATCACACCAGCAAACCTCTCCCAATCCGGTCCCGCCCGTATCGTAACAATCTCCCGCGACTCATCGAACCGCAACGTCACTCTTGGTCAGGATAAAACGAAATTCGACGCCCGCTTTCGCACTGAGAAAACCGGCGTTAACGGGACCCCTTCACTCTCTTCAGGAAAAGTCGTCACAAAACGAACGCACGTTGTTTTCACCCGATCGAAAACCGGCATGGGAATAATGTATCTCAACGGCCGTAAAACCGGACAGCGTTCCTTTCCTAGCTCACCAAAAAACTGGGACAGCAATTATCGTATTGCCCTGGGCAATGAGCTTTCAAATAATAGACCATGGCTCGGCACTTTCCATCAGGTCGCCATTTACAGCCATGCCCTCTCACCAACCGATATAGCCCAGCAGTTTCAGGACGGGCTCGCCCCCGCTAAGCCGAAATCACCAACAGAGCGGAGTCGCATTCTTTTCACCAACCACGTCGAGCCCATCCTCGCAAAGCACTGTCTAGAGTGCCACGACTCAGCCACCGCCGAGGGCGATTTCGACCTTTCCCACAAAGGAACAGCCTTCCTTGACCCCCTCATCATTTCGCCAGGCCATCTCAAAAAGAGTCTCGTCTGGAAGTCCGTCGAATCTGACGAAATGCCCGAAAAACGTAACCCTCTCTCAACTAGTGAAAAAGCACATCTTCGTGAATGGATCGAGACTGGCGCAGTTTGGAGCAGCGAAGACATTGACCCTTCTGCCCATCTCCTCCTTACCAATCCAAAAAAATTCCCCCGTCGCCTTACTACTTCGGAATACATCGCCACCGTCAAAGCGGCAACGGGAGTCGATATTGAAAAAGAAGCTCGCCAACTACTCCCAAATGATCTGCGCACAGATGGTTTCAGTAACACCGCTTACAATCTCGGCGTCGACCTAAAACACGTTGAAGCTCACGCCCAACTCGCCAACCTGATTGTTGAAAAACTCGATATCCAAAAACTTGCCAACCGTTTTTCCAGTAATCGTAAAACGAATCAAAGGGCGATCCGCCCGCACCTGCAATCCCTTGGGACCTGGCTTCTCAGGGGACCACTTTCTGGTCACGAAATCGACCTATATCAAGGGATTGTTACCAGTGTCGGCGCAAGTGGCGGTGATTTCGACACCGCGTTTGCCTACGTCCTTCGCGGAATGCTTCAATCACCCCGCTTTCTTTACCGCATCGAAAGTGAAGGTTCACCTGATGCCTACGAACTTGCCTCCCGGCTGAGCTACCTCGTCTGGGGATCCCCACCCGACCAAGAACTCTTCAACTCTGCAAAAAATAATTTACTCCATAATCGGGACCAAATTCGTAAGCAAGTCACGCGGATGCTGAAAGATCCCCGCGCCGTTAAACAATCACAAACTTTCATTTTAGAATGGCTTAATTTAGATCACCTTAAAAAGCTGCAGCCAAATCAGAAAGAATTCCCATTTTGGAAACCCAAACTCGCGGAAGACATGCGAAATGAAACCCTCGCTTTTTCCAAGCATCTGATCTGGGAGGAAAAACGCCCGCTTGGCGACCTCCTCAATGCCCGAGTCACCTTCCTAACCCCCAGCTTAGCCAAACACTATGGACTTAAAGCCAAGGCTGCTTCCTTCACCAAATATGACCTAAGTAATACTCCACGAGGTGGACTCCTAACCCAGGGAAGCCTGCTCACCATGGGTGGCGACGAGGCATCCATGGTCACCCGGGGACTCTTCGTTCTTCACGACCTTCTTCGTGGCTCGGTCAAGGACCCACCTCCGGGAGTCGACACCACCCCTGTTCCTTCAGCACCCGGACTATCCCAGCGAAAAGTCGCGGAGCGCCGCATACGCGATCAGTCATGCGGCGCTTGCCACGCTAAGTTTGAACCTCTCGCTTTTGGCCTAGAGCAATATGATGGACTCGCCCGCTACACTACCCACGACCATTTTAAAAACGAACTCCGTCAGGATGGTGAGATTCTAATTCCCGGTGCCGCAGCACCTGTCAAATACAAGACCTCCCGCGAACTTATGGATCTTCTCGCCAAGAGTCCCCGGATTCACCAAAATATCATTTGGAAACTCGCTCAATTCTCGTTAGGGCGTCCCATTGCAACCACCGACCGCCTTCACCTCGACAAGCTCTTCGAAAAAGTGCGGGGTAGACAAACTTACCAAAACGTCCTCCTCCACCTCGCTACTTCTCCTTTAATTACCGAGTAAACTCTTAGCATTTAAATCTCATCAACCGCCGCACTCTTCTTCGATCTCTTGCTGGGACCACGGTTGGCCTTCCCTTCCTAGAAGAGATGTCTGCTGCTCCAAATGCCAACAGCGGTGCCATTCCAATGCGGGCCTTCAATCTCTTCTTTGCCCTAGGTATCCCATCTGCACTCCAAAAAGAGGGATTTAATGGTGTCATGGAACCCCTTAAACCTCTCGCCAATAAACTGCTTATTATGCGAGGTGTCGATCACGTCCGCGCTGATTAATCCGGCATTAACGCACACTTTGACGGGTCCTCCGCAGCCTTCACTGCCACCGCCCCAAACGGGGAAGCCCGCGCCGGCGGAGCCTCTCTCGACCAACTTCTACGGCAGGCTCATTATAGCAAAGGTCAACCTGATGGAGTTGTTCCCACTTTGGTTGCAGGAACCTTCTTCCGCCGCAGTCGAATCTCTCGCTACGTTCATTCCTATCATTCCGACGGGACCGTAGCTGCCGCGATGCAAGAAAGGCCTATCGATCTTTTTAGTCGTGTCTTCGGGCGAATCAAAAGTAATGGCGATCTCGACGAGCGACTTCAACGGAGTGTCCTCGACTCCGTCCTTGAGCAATACCGCCACTTCTCCGGCAAAAACTCTCCGCTCGGTTCCACATCCAAAGATCATTTCAAAAACCATCTAGACCGCATCCGCGAATACGAACAACGGGCCTTCCAGTTTGAAGTCGATAAAGATGCGCCACCTCGCCCCACGATCTCGCAGCTCCCACATGGAGGAAAGGCCGACCCCGGCGGCCAAGGCATCGACATGCAACTCGATGACTTGATCCGCGAGTGGCGCCTGATGTCCGGCCTCTATGCTCTCGCCATTCAAACCGATCGCGCCCGCTTTGGCTCGCTAACTTTCCTGGCTGCCGGCGAACGACTCCGCATCAAAGGCGACTATATTTACAAAGGTGAAAAGCGCTTCTCCTTCGACGATTCCGCCCAGCTCCGCGCCTCCGGCGACAAAGGCTGCTCCCACGAGTGGTGGCACAAATTTAACGAGAACAAGAAAAACGAACAACTTCGGGCCCACGCCCACATGAAGATGCGTGAAGTGGCTCACTTCCTATCTCTCCTTTCAACTGACGAGACTCGTGAAGCCAACGGAAAAACGATTCTCGAGAATGCCATGATCACCATCTCAACCGAGTCCGGCGATGGCCGCCACAATGACACTAAAAGAGAACTCTCAGGCGTCTTCCACGCTATCACCGGAACAAACGGTCGCCTCAAGACCGGACAAATCCTCGACGTCGACGCTCAAGGCCTCGACGTCTACAATACCATGGCCCGCACCACCGGAACCACAGCTAAACTTGGGCCACAAAACCGCCCGGTAAAATTAGTAGACAAGATCATCGCTTGATGGCCTATCGGTAACCGATTTAAAATCTCCCTTTCGCCGCACCATGATTCTTGCGCACCAAGATGATTCCGGAAAGCTCCGGTCGGAAAAAATGACAACAATTCTCCAAACTAG
>DIHU01000033.1:12719-13220 GCA_002420315.1 Akkermansiaceae bacterium UBA5688 | reverse complement strand
GTCAATACCCGGATCCCGCTTCGCACCCTTATAAAGAGTCCAAATTGCGATTTTATTTAATTTGGGGTCACGCTTACGCAACTTCTTTTTACGCTGAAAGAGAGCGTCTCGTCCTGATGCATCCATCGTAACTGGAGCTCTTAATTCAAAACGGTTACCTTCAGCATCTTCGGCCCGGACACCTACCACAACCCCATCTTGTTCAATGAAATCAAGAACCTTGATACCTTCCCTCACCTGTGCTCCAGCTTCCCGCGCCCTCTCCATCATCATGGTGTCGAAGGTCTCTCGGTCAACTTGCCATGTTTTCGCCCGGGGGTGATCTGTGTGCTCAGAAAAATAGAATGGGGTAGAAAGCTCACCCCCTGGATCTACAAACTGAACACTCTGCTTAACCTGAAACCCTTTCTCATCAAGGCGATCGGTCATTCCAATACGATTAAGAGTGTCCCAACAATGGGGAATCAAAGATTCGCCGACATGGTAGCGAGGAAAGAATTC
>DIHU01000033.1:0-12322 GCA_002420315.1 Akkermansiaceae bacterium UBA5688 | reverse complement strand
CCAATGATGATAACGTCACAGTCATAAGACAAATTTGTGATCATGAATTTTCTTTTGGTAAAATTTCGATAATTCTAGCGAGAACTTTCCCGTCCGCTCCCACCAACTCATTATAGCGCCCAAATAAAAATCCGCCACCTAATGAAGGGAAAAATTTGGGCTGAAAGGTTTTGCCTGAGATTTTCAAAAAGCCTCCCGGACGACTAACATAACCCAATCCACTTTCATTTAAAATCGCTCCCAGAGGCTTTCTCCCTTCGGTAATAGCTGACCCAAGCTCCTGGGACAAATTCCCAAGAAAAATACGAATTACCCCATATTCTACGGGCTTTGCCCCAACTTTCAGTAGAACCTCTCTGAAATAACAATCTGAATCGAACCCCTCCTCGAAAATCTGTAATTCGACTTCACCACCATGGAAATCTGACAAAGTAGAAGTCATGTCATTTTCATGACAAAGAAGGTCCCGGTAAGGTTGTTCGACCTCATCTGGTTTCACCCATAAAAAACTAAGGTCGTGAAGGTGCTTATTAACCAACAAGTCCCGAAATTCCTTTTTTTCCTCCATCGGTTATACCAATTTGTTCGTACGATGTTCGGGTAAGAAAAAATCGTGAAGGATATTGTCTACGCAGAGCAAACCGTCGCGTTCTAGGACGATGTCTTTACCAACGACTGTCAATAGCCCCTCTTCAGTTAATTCATTTAATTCATCTTCCCACCTCGCTAAGACATCGACCCCATATTTTGAGCCAAAGTGGCCAGCATCTACCCGCCCGAGTTTCATTCGAAGAATGAACTCACGGATCATACGCTGTTCCTCGGTAGTCCGAAAACTCCGCTTAGTTGGCATTTCGCCAGCCTTGATGACAGCAGTATAATCATCGATTTCCGTGAGATTCTGATAATGAACCCCTGCGGCATGGGAGAAAGAAGCCACGCCAAGACCCAGAAGATCGGCCCCACCCCAAAGTGCATCTCGGTAGATAAACTTGCTCTTGGACGGATCCTTAACGGCCGTGTAACCCGACCCCACGGTATAACCTGCACTCTCAAGAGCGGCAAAAGCTTCTCTTACCCAACGGCGCTTGGTCTGCCAATCAGCAACCGGAGCAATCAGTTTCCCGGTATCCTTCATTTCACGATAAATGGTCGTGTTATAGGGAATCTCCATTTGATAAATTGTGACGCTGTCTGGAGCCAACTCGATGGTTTTTTCAATATTGCGCTGCCAATTTTCCTCGGTTTCCTCAATCATCCCCGCGATCAGATCAATGTTAATCTGATCAAAGCCTTCAGCCTGAGCCCGCTCATAGGCCCGGCCAACTTCCTTGGAACGATGCGCCCGACCATTAATCTCCAGAATGTGGTCGTCAAAATTCTCAATCCCCAAACTAAGACGAGTCACTCCAATGTCTTTGATTGCGGACAACTTGCGCGGGTTAAGGGTGCCAGGCTCACACTCAAAAGCCACCTCTTCAGCAGCATCCCAAGGAAGAATAGATTTCATTTGATCAGTCAGGTGAGCCAGCTGCTTTGCAGACAAATATGATGGCGTTCCGCCCCCAAAATAGATGAAATGGGGCTTCCGCCCTTCAATGAGAGGCTTGCGGGCCATCATCTCAAGCTCGACTAATGTTGAATCTAAGTAGTTCTTAATATCGTTTGCGCTCTTGTCGGTATAAACGCGAAAGTAGCAAAAATGACACCTCTTCCGGCAAAATGGAAGATGGTGATAGAGCCCTAAGGGAACTCCTTCCTTCGCCTGTTGATTGTAGATTTCTTCAACCTGCTTATTCTGGTCATCGGACCAAAAAGAAAATGGAGGATAGTTTGAAATAAAATAATTCCCCGCGCGGGTGTCTTTTTTTTGATCTGCAGCTGCGCTCATGTAGCAAAAGGTTGACGTAATCGTATTACATTACACGAAAGAAAATTCTAATATTGCACCTTCATTTTATATCATCGACTAAATATGTGGCAAAAACGTCACCTTAAGACTTTGCTTCTAATAAGGATTCGGATTACCTTTGGAGCTGTGGAAGAGGTTTTGATCATTGAAGACGAGGTCGATATTGCCCAACTCGTCGCGTTCAACCTCCAGAGAAACGGATATCTCGTCGATCAAGTTCACGATGGCCTAGAAGGACTAGAAAAAATCTTAAAAGATCAACCCGATCTCGTCATTCTTGACCTCATGCTACCCGGATTGGACGGTTATAAGATTCTCAAGAAGATGCAGCGTGATCCCCGCTCACATTCCATTCCAGTCTTGATGCTAACCGCAAAAAGCCAAATCGATGATCGTCTGAAGGGTCTTGAACTCGGAGCCGATGACTACCTCACCAAACCTTTTAGCCCAAAGGAACTTATTCTCAGAGTCAAAGCTATTTTAAAACGGAATCGTATTACCCCTGGCTCGTTGACCTTCTCCCATGGACCTTTCCGTTTCGACAAAGATTCTCTCTGTTTCTTTCTCAATGATGAACCCCTCACCCTCTCCTTAATAGAATATAAGTTACTACTACACCTCTGCCAACGCCCAGGACAACCCCAAGACCGGAATGATCTCCTCAAGATGATCTGGGGATACAGCGACGATATTCACAGTAGAACACTCGATACGCACATGAAAAGACTTCGTCAAAAACTTGGTCAAGAAGGTGCATTTCTTGAAACCATCCGAGGAATCGGCTATCAGATTCGCCAAATCGAATGACTTACTTTGCCTTTAGTTGTGTTATTGCCTTATCTTACCTCCTCTTTATATTTAGGAAGAAACAACGGGGAGCAGAAAAGGAATTAGGTCGCCTCAAAGAAAATATGGTCCGAAATGAGCTAAACGAAAACAAGGCTCACAACCCTGACGACCTGCAAGCCCTTCTTGATGCACTTCCCTACCCCTTCTTTTCAATAAATGGAGAAGGAGTATTGGACCGGGTCAACTCCCAAGCCAGTAAAATTTTCGACGGTCGTAAAATCCTTAATTGCAAAATTGAACATGTCTTTCTGGATTTGAAACTAAGATTGTTGATTTCTAAATCACTTTCAAAGCTCAAGTCTTATCAAAAGATTTTACAATTCCCACCCGATTCAGCTTTTTCCTCGCATGGCCTTGATAAGGATACCCACTGGGAAATTGATATTTGCCCGCTCTCACTTCAGGGCAACAACCGTGAAATCCAACTCACGATGAGAGATATCACAGCAAGCGTCCATTCAGATCGGGTGAGAAAAGACTTTGTTGCCAATGCCTCCCACGAACTTCGCACACCCCTCTCTGTGATATCGGGCTACCTTGAACACCTTACTGAAAAAGAAGGTCTTGATCATAAGGAGACTGCTCAAAAAATGCTCGAGACAATGGATCGCCACGTAGTCCGCATCAACCGAATCGTTGACGACATGCTTTTAATTTCTAAGCTCGAATCAGATGATTCTGTTCCACTCAATTTAGCACCCTTTTGTATTGCAACTTGTGTTAAGGACGTCATCGAAAGACTGGAACTTGTCATCATAAAACAAGGATCTTCGATTGAAGTGAAGATCCCTGAAATTAACATCATTGGCGATCAATTTTACTGGACTCAAATCCTTTTCAATCTTGTCGAAAACGCCTTAAAACAAAACCCAGATAGAACACTCAAAATCCACATCAATGCCGATATAGATAAGGATGATAATTTTAAGATCCAAATCTCTGACAACGGAGTTGGAATCCCAGCAAAAGATCTTCCATTCATCTTCAAACGATTTTATCGCGTTGAAAAGCACCACTCCCAATCGCAAATTAAGGGAACTGGACTTGGTCTCTCCATTGTAAAGCGAGCCGTTGTAGCTCATGGAGGAAAAATTACCGCAACTTCACTTCCGACAGTCGAGACCACGTTTACTATTATCGTGCCACAAGGCAATAAAAATATCGATGATGATTGAAGAGGAAGACTTGCTATTTAGTAATAACTGCGCTTTTTCCTTTCAACCCATTTAAAGGAAAGAATCCTTTAATCCTTTTCCAATCTTGATCGATGAGAGACTGGTTCCGGGTTTTTATAACAACCTCGTCGAACCCAGCCCCGAAAGCATTCTTGCCAACCGGCACTCTCAAAAATATGACACAAACCTCATTCGAGGAGCTCGCATTAGCGGCTCCCATTAAACGTGCGCTCGCCGAACAAAACTATTCGACCCCGTCACCTATTCAGGCGCAATCCATTCCTATTCTTCTTGAGGGACGGGACCTTCTCGGCATCGCTCAAACTGGCACAGGAAAGACGGCTGCGTTCTCTCTTCCCATTCTTGATGCTCTTCACAATAACCCTCAGCGCCCCCGCCGCAAGTCAGCCCGTGTCCTTGTTCTTACCCCCACCCGTGAGCTTGCCACACAGATTTCGCAAAGCTTTGACAGTTACGGCCGCCACCTCCGATTTAAAAAAACACTTGTCTTTGGCGGGGTGGGAAAAAATCCACAAATCCGCGCCATGCAAGCTGGTGTCGACGTTCTCGTAGCCTGCCCCGGACGCCTCCTTGATCACATGAACGAAGGAGACATTGAGCTCTCTGGAGTCGAATACTTCGTCCTCGATGAAGTCGATCGCATGCTCGACATGGGATTCTTCCGAGACGTAAAAAAGATCGTCGCAGCGCTGCCGAAGAAAAAGCAGTCGCTGTTTTTCTCCGCTACTCTTGCTCCTCAGATTAAAGAATTAGCTCATACCATTCTTAGGAACCCTGCCTCGGTTTCCATTGCACCCGAAAAAACAACAGCTGAAAAGGTTGCTCAAGCTGTTTTCTTCGTCGACAAGGAGTCGAAAAAAGACCTTTTGCTCACTCACCTTAGAGAGCAACAAGACAAAGGGCTCACTATCGTCTTCTCACGAACGAAGCACGGCGCTAACAAACTCTGCAAATCAATCAACTCAAACGGGTTTGAAGCCGAAGCAATCCATGGAAATCGCTCCCAGCCTCAACGCGAACGCACCCTGACAAAATTTAAAAAAGGAACTCTTCCTATCCTTGTTGCTACCGATGTTGCCGCTCGAGGAGTTGACGTGAAAGATGTCACGCTCGTCATCAACATGGACCTTCCAAATGAAGCAGAAGCTTACGTCCATCGGATCGGCCGGACCGGACGAGCCGGCGCTGCAGGCCATGCCATCTCATATTGCTCTCCTGAAGAACACGATTTCTTCATGGATATTGAAAAGCTCATTCAGCAAACAATCCCGGTGGATATAAACCATAATTACCACCACGAAGAGCTTGCTACCCTTCACGCCCGCGGCATCAAGTCACCAGAATCAACCCGCGATAATGGAGGCAAAACCCGCAAGGGAGGAAGCGGCGGTGGCCGTGGTCGCCAAGGTGGGCAAAATCGAAAGCCTCAAGGGCAAGGCCAAAGACGCTCGAGTAACCCCTCGGGGGGCAACCGTCGCAGACGCCGCCGAGCTTAATCGGGCTCAACTTCCACCGCGAAGAATTTCAAGCGGCGAATGTCCGCACACTCCTCGACTCAACACAAGACCCCCAAGCACAGAAACGAAGGACACCAATCCCAAGGCTGAAAAAATAAGCATCAAGTCTGGCCATGGCGAAGCCTTGAAAACAAAGACCGCTAACGCGTAATTTGCGCCGATAGCCAATAGCACTCCAGTCAGTGCTGTCAGCACTCCAAGAGTCGCATACTCAATCACCAAAATCACACGCACTTGTTTAGATGATGCTCCAAGCGTCCGAAGAAGGACACTTTCTTTCAAACGAACATCACGCCCGTTCATCAAAGTTCCTAAAAGAATAGGTAATCCAGCCAGCACCGTGAAACCGGCTAAAACTGTGATAACCGTCGAAATATCACCTAATATATCTCGAACCTCCTCGAGAATCTGAGTCAAATCGATCGCAGTTACATTCGCAAATTTTTCTGCCAGTTCACGCTGCAAGTCACCCGAAGCTTGAGCAGATGGGGTCCGAGTCGTGACAACGTTGAATCCAGGCGCGTCCTCCAAAACTCCAGGAGGAAAAACCATAAAAAAGTTCAGATTAAAACGACTCCAATCCACTTTACGAATACTGGTAACCTGAGTTTCAAGAGCGATTCCCTGAACGTCTATGGTGATCTTATCACCGATCCCAACCTTCATGTCTCGAGCAATCTTTTCCTCCAGCGAGATCGGCACGATCCCGGCAGGATCCGCTCTCTTGGTCGCAAACTCGCCCTCGAGAATCGTTTCAGTAAAGTTTAAGCGATCCCTGTAAGTTGATCGAAACTCCCGCCTCCCCACCCAACCTGGGACACCTTCGACCTTATCAACCTCAACCCCACCAATAGACTGAACTCTCATTGTCACCATCGGCACGCTTTCAAGAAGAGGTAGATCGTTTTTCCTTAAAACCGATTCCACTTCAGAAACCTGATCCGGCTGGACATCAATGAGGTAGAGATTTGGATTTTCATCCGATTGTTGAAGTGTCAAACGATCATTTAAAAGATTACCAGCAGAAAGAATCGTCACCAACAAAAAGGCACCTAATCCCAACGAGAGCAGAAAAAGGAGTGTTTGATTTCCAGGGCGATGTAGATTGGAAACACCCTGCCGCAAAAGATACGGCCACCGTTTGCCCACTATCCGACGTGTCACTGCCATTAGTATTTTTGCGACGCTTGCCAGCATCAAAAAAGCAACCACCATTCCTCCAACCAAAGCCAGTGCGCGTTTCCAATCAGAACCGTTAAAGCGAGCAACCATTAAGAGTAGCGCCACCAATAGAAGATAAATCGGAAACGCCTGCCAAAATCTACCTTTTAAAAAAGAACCACTCCTCAGCGTAATCGCTGGTGAGATTCCCTGAATTTTCAACAATGGTAAAAGTGCAAACCCACAACAAACTAAGAATCCCGTGGCTGTTGTCTGCGCGACAACCTTCCACTCTGGTGATGGATTCACCGTAACAGGTAATTCATCGCCAAGCACTTCGAGCAGTCCCATTTGAATCCCAACCCCAACTCCACCTCCGAGCAGTGCCCCAAGTAAGCCCAGAGCAATCGCTTGTGCAAAATAGATCCCAAATGCCACATTTCCAGGACATCCCAAACAACGTAGCACCGAAATTGTCGCGATCCGCCTCGTCACATGAGCATGAACCGCTCCCGCAACCCCGATCGCTCCAAGCGCAAGGGAAGCCAATGCTATGAGCCCTAAAAACTTTTGAAAATTTTCTAATGCGTCTCCCAGGTTCTCTCTACGGTTTTCCGGGGTCTCCATTCTCCAACGACTCTTGGGAAACTCCTCTCGAATCTCTTCTTTTAATTTACGTTCATCACGAGCCTCTTTGGTTTTGAGATGCAACTGATAGGACGCCATACTATTTTTCCCCAGAAGACCACTACGCTGAACATCACCCAGCTGAACATAAACCTCAGGAGCAAATCCACTGAAGCGATTTCCCCGAGGTGCTGGTTTCTTGATGACACCAAGGATGGTTAGACGGATCCCGCCCAGTTCAACCCTATCGCCAATCTCCCCTGAAAACTGGTCAAGAACCGCCGGCTCTAATAAGATCCCACCACCTTGATGTAACTTGTTCCACGCGTCTAATGGTTGCGTCTCAACCTCACCATAAAAAGGATAAGCGCCATCCATCCCGCGAACCTGCATCAAGCGCGCCCCTAGATCCGGCAAAAACCGAAGCATCGAAGGGAAACTTACCTCCCGACTCACGCGCTCAGCCCGTTTCGCCAAACCTTCAATCTCGACAGATTTTAGCTCTTTCCGGGAAGACACACGCAAATCAGAACCAAGAAGTGACTTCGCCTCGGATTCGATCCCACGTTCCACGCTTGTCTTTAAAGAATGAATGGCCGTCAAGGCAGCAACACCGGAAACAATAGCCAGCGAAAAAACAACCAATCTTAAGCGCTGCGACCGGCTATCACGCCAAGCCATTTTCCAGACCCAACGGCAAAATAAAGACCGCCAAAGACTCGTTGGAAGAGGCTTATCTTTAGGAAGTCTCATTTTCCTCCTCCGAGACAATACTTCCGCCACTCATCGTAACAATCCGTCGTGCTTTCGCTGCAAGTTTCGTATCATGGGTCACCAAAACGAGTGCCGTTTCCGCTTCACGGTTCAAACGAAAAAGCATCTCTACAATAGGCTCACTAGTCCCCGAATCCAAATTTCCTGTCGGTTCATCTGCAAACAAGATTTTGGGTCGATGAATAAAAGCCCGGGCCAGCGCTACCCGCTGTTGCTCACCTCCTGAGAGTTGCAAAGGGTAGTGATCCATCCGGTCACCAAGTCCTACTTCCACAAGCAACTTTTCCGCTTCATCCTGTTTTCCGGACTCCCCACGTAATTCCAAGGGAACTAAAACGTTCTCGATTGCCGTCAAAGTTGGGATTAATTGGAAACTCTGAAATACGAACCCAACCAGTCGGTTTCGCAAAGCAGCCCGTTCATCCTGATCGAGAGTCTCGATCGCCAACCCATCCAATACGATCGAACCCACCGTCGCATCATCCAACCCTGCACAAAGTCCTAGCAACGTGGTTTTACCGCTTCCTGATGGACCAACAATGGCCAAAGTATCGCCTTCTTCTAAACTTAAATTAACATCTTTCAAAACCGTCAATTCCTGTGAAGCAGTCTGATGAATCTTCCGCAAATTAGAAACCTTGAGGATGGGTGGTTTGACAGCACTTGATGGCGGTTCTAGTTTTGAAACAGATGGAGAAATCATTGCTAAGGAGATTTTGGGTAGGGCTATTGGCTGCCGGTATCGGATTATTATTCTCCGGAAATACCGCGAAAGCAAATGATACCAAAAAGCGAATTGTGATCCTAGGCGACAGTATCACTGCTGGCTACGGATTGGAACTAAGCCAAGCTTATCCTGCCCTCATTCAGCAAAAAATCGAGCAAGCCAAGCTTCCCTTCGTAGTGGTAAATGCTGGCGTTAGCGGTGACACCTCGGCCGGGGGCCTGCGCAGAGTGGCCTGGACGCTGAGTAAAGGCGCCGATATTCTTATCATCGCCCTAGGTGGTAATGACGGGCTTCGTGGGATTTCCCCTGATGTAACCAAAAAAAACCTCCTTGGAATTGTAAAAAAGGCCCGGACTAAAAACCCCATGATGAAGACTCTCATTGCCGGAATGCAAATGCCCGATAATATGGGCCCCAAGTTCACCGAACGTTTCAAAAAACTCTTCCCTGAAATCGCCAAGGCCTCAAACTCGCGCCTAATTCCATTTCTTATCGAAGGCGTCGGTGGAAACGAAAATTTGAACCAAGCAGACGGAATCCACCCAACCGCAGAGGGACAACGAATTGTCGCAGATAACGTCTGGAAGATCCTTCTTCCAGAACTCACAAAGAAAGAATCCTAGATTTCTATTTTCTCACGAAAGACCGCAAGTGTCTGATCACATTTCTTAGAATCTCTGCTCCTTCGTAAAATGGGAACTATAATTTCTTTTATCATCATCCTATCTTTCTGCCCTTTTGTCCACGCAGACCAAAAACCCGAGTTTACCGACTACTGCAAACGGATTGAACAAGAAATCCAGGGACGAAAGCATGGCTTTCTTGCCGGAAACCTATCCTACTATGTCGGTGGATTTCACGCTAGCTGGGAGTTGTTTGAGGATGAAACGCTCGGCCTAACCCACCCCTTCTATCACGATCTACGAGGCAGAGGGGCCTCGCTCTTAAAAAGCGAAATTAGCGGTAATCAAAACACCGGAAAAGGAAACGACTTCCTGAGTTGGGAATTCTACAAAGACACGCGGGTCCTCTACGGCAGCGTAATCGTGGATGGAAAAACCTATAAACAGCCCAAGCCTACGAGTATGCGATGGCGTCCCGATAAGATAATCTGCGAGTATGAGGTCGCAGGAGTAAAGCTAACTGAGGAAAAATTTATCGCGGCCAACGATGCTGCCGCATCTATCATCACATCGTCGAAACCATTGATCCTTCAGTTCTCCGGGCATAGCTTTTACACGAGAAACAGCGTCTCGTCCTCCGCGACGATCAGACACGATGAGAAAAATAAGGCTCTCGTAATCTCAGAAGGTGGCACAATGAAAGCCCGTCCCGATCCCAAGGGTCCCGAACGCATCGGACCTTCCATCTATACCGACATGAGCACGGTAATAAGCGCCTCTCGAAAATTCTCAAAAACCTTGCTCACCAAGAAAGATATAAAAGGTATTCAGCATTACACCTTCTCTATTCCTTGCGACAAAAAAGGCACTGTTGTTTCTTGGGCGATGAACGATGAGGAGGATCTTGCCCTTCAAGCGGCAACAGAGCTCATTCAAAATCAGCAATCTTTTCGCAAGCAAAAAACAGCTCAAATGAATCGGCTACTCAACGATGAAATCCCCCACTTCCGCTGCCCAGATGAGAGGTTCGTCGATATTTACTACTATCTCTGGTCTCTCTACCTCATGTATCACATCGAGGTTGGAAGAGGATGGGAACTTGAAGGTCATACCCAAACCGCAGTCAATAACTTCCTTGGGCTCCATCGCTACGACGCTGCCTTCCAAATCAAGGTTGGAGCGTGGACGCACAATAAATCCAAGTTTGCTTATGGCAACGTTCTCACTTGGAAACATCTCACGAAGAACAAGCACTTCCGAGAATCGCTAAACGGCACCCGTTTAATCTCAGATAATAAAGGCATCGGCTGGCACAGTGGCGCCTACGGCCCCGAAACCTCAGAACACGTTTTGGGAGCCTGGCAAATTTATGAACACACGGGCGATCTCAACTTTCTTCGAGACGCATACGAAGATCATTTTGATACGCTTTTTCACAAACGGATCAGTGGATTCGCAATGAACGAGTTCGAGGTAGCTGAAATCCTCGAAAAAATGGCTAACATTCTTGGCAAGAAGGAGGATGAAGAGCACTGGCGAAAGTTAGTCCGTCGCGATCCAGAACATATCCGTCTTATGTTTGACCAACGTTGGGAATCAAACGGCGTGCCCGATTACTTTGCCGCTCCTAAAAACAAAATGCTCATGACCAATGGATTTTGGGCGATGCGTTCTCCCCATTTCCCAAGGGAATATGCCGTCACCATGGTCCAAAACTGGGCCCTAAATCGGAAAAAAGGTTTCTACGGAGAATTCTTCCCTCTCGCGATGTCAAAACAATCCATGCAGGCTTTCGCCACCGACGTAGATCACTCTTTCGGTTACACTCCCGACACCGCTTACTTTTCCCTCGACGGTATCTTTTGTCAGAACCTCTTACCAGAGGCCACAGAGCTCACGCTAAACCATCTCTTAAATTATAACTACCACCCCGATTGGAAAACACCCATCGCCCCTGAAGCTTACAAAAGAGATCGAACCCTTTTTGGTGACCAATACTCCAACTTCAACGCCGGAAAGATCCTTCTTTATCTAGAAGGTATGGGAGGTCTCAATCTTTCTCTCCCAAATCAAATGCTTACCGTAAGGCCAGCACTACCCAAAGCTTGGGACTGGATGGAAATTTGCCTGCCAATTCAAGAACAATGGACCCGTATTCATTATCGCCACGACAAAACTAAAATTCATGACAGCCCTATTCCATGGCGAGTCCTCAAATCACATTGATGAGGATTGAATTCTATCAGAGAGTAAGATCAATATCATTGAAACGAAAAGATATCGATCCGATGCTGTCAAAAGATCTCATGACATCTCTTCAAACTTTATAAAATGCTAGCATATTGCTCGCTTTTTACAGCGGCAGGAAAAGCAAAAACCCGCTTATCCATTGGGACGAAGCGGGTCGTATAAGTGGTACGCAGACTGGGACTCGAACCCAGGACCAATTGGTTAAAAGCCAACTGCTCTACCAACTGAGCTATCTGCGCATTACGTTGGGATTTGTGGCGTTAAACTGAAATTTAACGCCGCGGAGCTTTAGGATGGCTTGAGATCTTTGACAAGTGAATCTTTACACTTTTTTACGCAAGGACTCCATTGCACTGAATGATCCCCGGCCTTATAGCCTTACCCGTGAGCGCCGCTTCCACAAGAGAAGAGTGGCGGGGCATGGCCCTGTCCACGTGGGAAGCTATGCCTAAAAACAAGGGAAAGCCTCTTATTCTCGGAGGCTGTGACCGCTCGGCTCAAGGATACCTGATCACAGCTCTGCTCGCCCAAAAAAAGGCAACTGGGCTGGGAAGAATCTGGATTTTCACACCACACGCCCGCCGGCGCGACCAATTAGCGCTGGAATTAGCATTCTGGAAAAGCTCTGCACTTGTTCTGGCCGATCCAACTATCATAGTTGAAGAGGAATTGACGGATCCAGATCG
>DIHU01000261.1:3270-5289 GCA_002420315.1 Akkermansiaceae bacterium UBA5688 | reverse complement strand
TCGGCTGCGACCGTAAGTATTACGACTCTTGCAGACTTGGGGGCTCCTTCCGAGACTGTGAATACGGAAGGGCAGAAACCGACGTATCAAAATCGGGATCTTGATGGAGTTGAGAATGTTAATACTAAGGACGCTACCTTTGCAGTCTCGATCGATTTCAACGCAGGTGCTAGCACCAATAATGGTGTCATTTGGGAGTCCGGAGGGGCCACAATTGGATCGACACTGAGCTATAACCAAGCTGGTAAGAGTTTGAGCGTGTATCATTCATCGAATGGTGGAAATGCCTTGGGGGTAGTGACTCATGATTTGACTGATGCGCAGATTTCAGGGGGAGACGTCGAAGTTGTGTGGGCATACGATGCTAGCGAAATCGAATGGGAGCTCTTTGTCGATGGAGCGAGCAGCGGAACGACTTCCGATACGACTGCAGTGAACAGTCAGAACAACTGGAGCGGCGGAAACGCGGCGGGGCTTGGTATCTTCGGAGGAACCTTTGCTGCTGGAAATGGTGATAATACGAACCTTGCAGCAATTGCTAATCTTGGAACGACTGGAACGATTAACTTGACGACTGGACTTCAATTTTGGGCAGGAAAAGATGCTCAGTTTATTGCAGTTCCCGAGCCTTCGAGCATCGCCCTTCTTGGTCTAGCTTC
Organism: Akkermansiaceae bacterium UBA5688; assembly: GCA_002420315.1. Taxonomy (GTDB): domain Bacteria; phylum Verrucomicrobiota; class Verrucomicrobiia; order Verrucomicrobiales; family Akkermansiaceae; genus SW10. The sequence goes on along the minus strand of DIHU01000261.1, from coordinate 4,630 downwards.
CTTATTCGCGATGAGGCGCCAACGGCGCTAATGCGATCTTGAGTGACATTACATTTTACAAGCCTCACCGCTTTCAGCAGTGAGGTTTTCTTTTGGGTGGAACGAAGGGTGTTTTTAAAAAACCTAAAATCGAATGCCTTAAGGGCAACCCGATCAATGAAATCTTAGCGAATGTTGCCATTAACAATTCGTGTGTTAATCTAACAATTTGACAGAGAAGCGTCAAATTTTCGTTGGAAATGCCGTCGTTTAGCTCAATCACCAGTTCAGCCTAATGATCTAACCGACTACCTAATCTTGTCTCAATGAAAACCAAATTGTCTATTGCCTTGGCCATCGGAGCGGCTCTCCTTTTTACCATTCTCTTTTCCTGCAGCGGTCCTCTGGGACGGGGTGGCTATGAGTCCGCGCCCTACAAAACAATTTCAACTGATGGAGCTTTTGAGATTCGAGACTACCCCGAAATCATTGTTGCGACAGCTACGATGAAGAAAGGTAATAACAATCAAAATTCCGGCTTCATGAGCTTGTTCCGTTACATTTCTGGGAAAAACGAAACCGAACAAAAGATTGCCATGACAACGCCGGTCTTTTCAAAGACAGGTGATGATCTTCACGAGATGAGTTTCGTCCTGCCTGAGGAGGTTGCGAAAGATGGAGCTCCGAAAGCCAATAACAACAATATTGCCGTCAGTAAAAGACAAGCAGGACGTTTCGCGGTTTATCGATACAGTGGTCGTTGGACCGAGGCTAGAGACAAGGAAGCACGTCAGACACTCGCCAAATGGATCGACGAACAGAACCTCACTTTAACCTCGGTGATGGAGAAGGCCAGCTATGATCCCCCTTTCACGCCTCCTTTTATGCGACGGAATGAGATCTTGGTTCGTATCGATGAGTAGCTCTCTGCAGTGCGAAGAGATCGTGATTAACTTGTGCTCGGAAGGCCTTTATCTGGAGCCCTCCGAAAGATGAGCACGCCAAGTTTCATCGTTAAAGGGGTCTGAGGCCTAGTTCAGATCGAGGGCTACACCGGAGAGCGGTGCAAGCTTCAGGCGCAGGGAGCGGCCTTCAATCGTCCCTGAAAGCAAGGCTTCAGAGCTAGATTCCACAAGAATCTCGAAGCTTGAAACTGATTGGTTGTCTAGTGACAAGATGCGAGGTTTATTTGAAAGGTTGAAAGCTATCAGCGATCGATGATGGTCTGTCTTACGAAGATAGGCGAGAGTGAGGTTTTCATCATTAGAGTGAAGAAAATGAGTGCTTCCTCTCGTCCATTCGAGACGACCTCGACGCAATGAGATTAGTTTTTTTTGGTAGCTAAACCGCTCTTGGTTTGGAGTGACGGCAATGGCTTTAC
>DIHU01000261.1:0-2890 GCA_002420315.1 Akkermansiaceae bacterium UBA5688 | reverse complement strand
AGAGGTTTTCGGCAATCGGGATCGTCTGCTCCCCACATACCAAGTTCGTCACCGTTCCAGATGTGTGGTGCACTGAGGTAGGTGAATTGGTGCAACAACATCATGCGGATTTGACTGGTGGTGGTTTTGTCTGGAGGGCCGAGCTTTAGTTGCTTGTTTCCACGAGCTCCCATCTGGAATTTGTATTTTTGTTTATTTAAAAAAGAGGTGCTAAGTCGCGGGCTGTCGTGGCTCGCGACAAGGTTCATAAGGCTCTGTGATTGAGCAGGGCTATATCCCGTATAAACGTTCTTGATTTTCGCAATGAATTCGCTGGGTTTTAGCCTACCTCCTGCGTTGGCAAACAATTGGCGTGCTGGCTTATACCACTGATAGTGCATTACCGAATCAAAGGTGTCTCCCTGGAGAAATGGGCGTGGATCCATTAGGGTGTCGGGCCATTTGGTCCACCATGCTTCACCGAGTAGCAAGGCCTCAGGATTAATCCTACGAACAAATTTTCGGTAGTCTCGCCAGAAGCCAAGAGGGACGTGTGAGGCAACATCGAGACGGAAACCATCAACTCCGTCACTTGGGTCTCCATCGTCGTTTGGGTCCATCCAGCGCCGAGTGACGTTGAAGATGTGCTCTTTTACTTCAGGTTGAAGATCCCCCTCGAATACATGTCCTCTTCGTTTACCTGAAACATTTACTTTTTTAAGCTCGGGGAGCGTTTTCACTCCGAGCCAGCCTTCGAATTGAAATTCGTTTTCGGGAGTCTTTGGATCGTCGAAAGAGATGATATCATACCAGTCACGGAACCTGCTATTCTTTTGATTTTTCACGACGTCTTTCCAGGCCCAGAAGGTGCTGCCGGTGTGGTTCCACGAGACGTCGATAATCACTCGCATTTTACGATGGTGGATCTCATTGATGAGTTTTAGGAACAAACGATCCGCAGAAGTCCAAGACCAAGTTTCAGGGTTAAGTGGATTTTCTTTGTTGATGATTGAATGATCTCCAATTGGGTCTGGCCCAAAATTCCGGTCAATGTGGCGGTAGTTCCTAGCGTCGTATTTATGTAGGGACGGGGCGTCGTTAAGCGGGTTGAAATAGATCGCGGTGATGCCGAGATCTTGAAGGTAGTCGAGTTTGTCTATGACTCCCTGGAGGTCTCCTCCATAGCGTCGGGCCGCGACCAGTTTGTGAAAATCTCCATCTGTTTTTCTAGCCCATTTTTCCTGCTCATACCAATCGTGCCCCCAAGGAGTGATCTTCCAACCCGCCGGAACAAATCCTGGATATGATCCTTTCATATCGATTGGGCGGGGGTCATTTTTAGAGTCGCCATTCTCAAATCGTTCGACAAAAATTTGATACCAAATTGCATCTCGAGACCATTCAGGCGGTTGATCGAAAGGAGCGCCATAGGAAGGCGACAAAACGAATAAAATACTACCGAAGCTTGCTCGAATTAGTTGAGAGACGATGGGCATAAAGAAAGGGAATACAGTTACGACTCATCCACTCGTTAGCGCTTCCGCGCGAATTGCTTCCGAATCCATGCGAGCTGTTGAAAATAATGTTCGCTGGGTAGTCCGTGGCCTGCGAATGGATAAACGCGATAATCTTTTGGGGCTTTGATTTGATTGTAGGCTGCAAAGTTCGTAGGCGCAGGAGTGACCGGATCTTGCAGTCCCACTCCCATGAAAACAGGGCACTTGATTTGGCCAGCGAGATTTTTAGGATCAAAATAGCGGAGAATATTACGGGCCGTGGAGCGATCTACTAAATTCTTTTTAAATACGTTTCGGAACATGCTCCCGGGCCACTCTGTGGTGTCAAAGGCTCGGAAGGAATCAATGACGAAAGGAATATCTGGAGCACAAAGCATCACCCTAGAATCCAGTGCAGCAGTAGCGAGAGAAAGCATGCCGCCCTGGCTGCCTCCGGTGATCCCCATTCGCTGAGTATCGACTTCTGATCGAGTTGCTAAAAAGTCGAGGCCACGAAGGCAATCCATGAAGGCACCGCGGTAAAAATATTCCTGAGGCTTATTGGCGCCCGTTACAAGGAATTCTAAATTTTTGCCTGAAACGTCATCCTGACTATTGCCGTGGCCACGGATATTGAGGGAAAGGATTACCATGTCGTTAATCCAAGCGATGGGTTGCATGTTGCTCCCATAGCCAGGCACTCTGAGGAGTGCTGGATGGGGGCCATTTTTCTTGGGGATTTGAAGCCATCCTCGGATGAGAATATTTCCGAGACTGCGCATTTCTACGAGATAACACGCCACCTCAGAGGTAGAGTGTTTGAGGCTTGGCCGAGTTTTAAATTGTGGTTTTACCCTTGCGAGTTCTGCCTTCGCGTCGTCCCAAAAATTTTCCATATCCTCTGGTGTGTCGGGAAGCCGTTCAGCTTCTTCTGGAGCAAAGCCAATCAACATGGTTTGAGATACTTTTTTGGCATCATCTCCTTTGCTAAAGGAACAGGTGACGTGGTAGAAGCCAGGGGCGGGAGGTGAAAATCGGTGAGTTACGTGAGTATCACGATTCGCTTTAAGAGATAGCTCAGCTTTTTTGGTGCTCAAAGCGGGTCCGCGATTTTTGATCCGCCAGGTTTCATCATGCACTTGCCAGGAGACTCTACCATTCACAGCTTCAAGGCCTTCATTCATGATGACAGCAGTCAATTTGGTCGATTGGTTTTTTGGATAAATACCGTCACCGCGGCCTAGCCCTATTTTAACTCTAGTAAAGTGATGCCAATCTGGTGCGGAGAGAGTGTAAGGTCCTTCGTAGAGGCCACCATTTTGGTCGCTATCAAATACTTTTATGGCAATGACGTTGTCTTCATCCCACCGGACAAGATTTAGTGGGATTACGTATTTGCGTTCTTCTGTCCAAGA
>DIHU01000268.1 GCA_002420315.1 Akkermansiaceae bacterium UBA5688 | reverse complement strand
GCTCTGCTTGGATGCCAAATTCACGCTTTTTTTATAATATACCAATTGAGCGACGCAAATTGGAGGATTTGTTTCAACTTACTGGTTTTTATGAGAAACCATAAATTGTGTGATACCCATAAAAGGTGTCAAAACAACTCTCCTACAACCACTCCAACATTAAATTCGATAATCATCACTTAGGCAGGAACTAATTCGCCAACCGATTTCTCGCAAAGGGCCTTCATAACATAAGCGCTAGGTCGAAAGTTTTCGATCACCACCTCAGTTCGAGAACCCCAACTCAGACGAACCTCTTTGACATTGAAGTTTGGAGTTTTATGGGGTGCGAACAAAATGTCGTCATGAGTGCTATTCTCATGCTTTTTAAACATCTCTGGAACGATGTCCCCACCTAAATGGTCGTCACGACCTGTCGCAAGATGACAAGTTCCCAATACTTTCTCGTCTTGAATGTCTTGATACGAGACTGGCAAGACCTGAGTTCCAAATCCAAGTTCACCAAGAGTCCCAGTCATCGGATCATCAGCAAGACGAGCGTTGTGCTCGTCAATCGTCGCTTGGCTCCCTTCGATAAGAGTCGATTTCACTACATCGCGATTCACCACGTCCAACACTCCAAGGGTCCCGTCCTCATACTTCATCGGGAACTTGCCGCGAGCGTCCTGTGGGACAAAATAAACTTCACCTGCAGGGAGATTAGCGATGTCTGGTTTCGTTCCCCGACAAAGACCATGTGACTTCTGTGCCTCCTGCCCACCGAGACCAAGCCACGCCGTCAGAATCTCACCGTCTTCGAGTTCGAAGTCAATTTCCACCGAATCCGCCCCGGTTAGAGCTGCACGCATTTTCTCGGCGTCGTCAGACACCTCCTGGTAATTGACCGCGAGACCCGATCCCAAAATAATATCATTCATTCCGTGCATCGTTGCACCACGAAAGTTGAATTGCTTACATTTCGCAGTCAGCGGAGCTGTCGCAGACCAAGTGGAAATACAAAGAACAATGTCATATTTGGAATAAATATCGTCGTCTAAAGATAGCCTATTCCCGTCTGTATCCCAAACCTCATCGCTTAGATCAAGATTTGAACCATACGTATATTTGTAGGCAAACATCTCGCCTCCAGTCATACCTAACTCCTCAAGCGCACCAGCCCGAAGCTCCTCATAAAAATAAGTATACGCGTTGTTCTGCACCTCAAATCCGTCCTGATTACGAAAAGCAAAATCTTTGATCCACAGTTGAGGGGATTCGAAGTCCACCAAGATACAAACACGACAACCTCGAGTCGGAGCAAAAACAGTATCTAGGAGCTTAACTAAATTAAATTTAGGAAAGACGCGTTTTTCGGGATTTAAGAGGATTTCCTCGTCTAAATAAGATGGTTTACTCATCAAGGGAATCTTATCGCAGCCTGATAGTCTCGCAAGTGATCTTTCAAAAATCCATTAGACTCCAAAACCCTCCGGCGAGTTCTCCTGACTTCTCAAGCTCTCGAGAGTTTCACCCATATCTTCAAGCTTTTCCCAAACCTCTGGGACTACAAAAATCGGCGCTTCATGCCTCACCGCAAGAGCAAGACAATCGCTAGGGCGAGCGTCAAGCTCCACAATTTTCTTCTCCATAATCTCGTTTTCAGCTTTGATGATTAAACGCGCGAAGAAGACTTCTCCTTCCTGCTTCACGATGGTCGTATGAAGAACCTCTGCACCAAACGCATCAAGTGTTTGCGAAAAGAGATCATGCGAGAGAGGGCGCGGGGGAATTGTCCCAGCTAAGACTGCATTAATCGAAGCCCCGATGGCTGGATCGATATAAAACACAATCACTTTTTTGCCGTCGCCCAGAAAAACTGCACAACCCGCCGGGGTCGGCAACAGAGCAACAGGTTCTACACGGACCAATCCACTCATTCCCCAAGCCTTAATCCTCAGTTATAGAAAACCAACATCGACGCCTAATAAACGTCGCGAGCGTAGCGCTTTTCTTTTTTAAGATTCTTAAGGTAGTCTACGGCTTCCTCATCGCTCATCCCACCATGGGTTTTTAAAATCGTCTGGAGGGCCTTATCCACATCTTTTGCCATTCGAGTAGCATCGCCACAAACGTAAAAATACCCTCCACCCTTCAACCAATCCCAGAGTTCGGCTCCAGCTTCAAGCATTCTATGCTGAACGTAGATTTTATTTTCCTGATCACGAGAGAAGGCTAGGTCAAGTTTGGTTAGTGTGCCGTTTTCAACCCAAGCATTAATTTCGTCTTCGTAAATGAAGTCAGTGGCCCGACAAGGATTCCCAAAGAAAAGCCAGTTTCGTCCACTAGCCTTCGAAAATTCGCGTTCCTCAATGAAAGCACGGAACGGAGCGATTCCGGTTCCTGGCCCCACCATGATAATATCCTTCGAAAGATCTTCGGGTGGCCGGAAGGCCTTGTTGTTATGAACAAAAACCCCGCTACAAACATCACCGACTCGATCCGAAAGGTAAGTGGAGCAAACCCCGCCCCGATCACGACCATGAGAACTATAGCGAACGATTGCCACCGTCAGGTGGACCTCTCCGGGGTGGGCATTTGGACTGGATGCAATTGAGTAAAGACGTGGCTGTAATTTCTTGAGCACACTTACGAATTCCTCACCATCTGCGAAGTCAGCCGGATGATCATTTATCAAATCAATCAATTCCCGCCCCCAACAGAATTCTTCGATTTCCTCTCGGCTACCACTCTCGACAAGCGCGCGCAGAAAAGGTGAACCAGATCGCTCAGACCAAGCGTTAAGAAGTCTCTTATTTAGACTGCGAATGTCATAAGAGGTGATCAAGGCCTCGCGGAGCGGAACCTCAGAACCACCCGGGAGTGGCACGACATCTTTCACGTTAAAAGGAAGGAGAGGAAGCATCTCGTCCACAACTTGGGCTGGGTTGTGAGAAAGCACGCCAAGAGCGTCACCTGTCTGGTATTCCAGGCCGGAATCCTTGAGAGAAAGCTCTATGTGATAGGTTTCACGTGCCGATCCCTCCTTATTTAGATCGTAAGAATTCAGCAGAGGCGAAGGGAAAGGATTTTTCTTACCGAAAGGTTCATCCGCAACAACTTCTTCAGTTTCAGAAGCCCTGCCACTGCCACCCATAGCTTCGATAACTCCTTGCTTCCACTCCACAAATTCAGAGTCATAATCGACGTCACAATCGATCCGTTTGAACAACCGCTTTGCTCCAAAGGCCTCGAGACGCTGGTCGAATTCGATACCGCACTGGCAAAAATCAGGATACTCACTGTCGCCAAGGGCGAAGACTGAAAAATTAACGTCTTTGAGACTAGGGACAGTCTCTCCCATTAGATATTCATGGAGATCAGAGGCATTATCTGGCGGCTCGCCATCACCATAAGTACTCGTAATCACTAAAAGATTCTTTTCTTTTGGTAATCTGCTCTTGTCGTAAGCAGCCATATCAAAAACCTGCGGTTCATAATTCCCTGATTTCAGAGCTTTCAAAAACTTTTTAGCAACTCCCTCGGAATTTCCGGTCTGACTCCCCCACAAAATTGTAACAGGAGTCGCAGGACCGGATGACTCAACCTCAACTGGCGCGCCACCAAGCGCCTTGGTTAAAAATTCACTGAGCCAAGCACGTTGCTCAGCGTTGAAAGGGGCATTTTCTGGGATAATAATCGGAGAACTCATTTTAAATAAGAAAGGCTTTTAAACGACCTCACCGGAACATGGCGCTAACTTTCCTATCTTACAAGCGCGTTTC
>DIHU01000041.1 GCA_002420315.1 Akkermansiaceae bacterium UBA5688 | reverse complement strand
TGGAAAATTTTGGAGGCCGCTTAAATCCGCTATGCCAAAAACGTATCGGCGAGTTATCCATTGGTTTCGCCGCGATCTGCGCCTAACTGACAACACCTCGCTTCTCGAGGCTCTCTCATCTGCAGTTGAAATCGTGCCGGTTTACGTGCTCAGCGACTGGTCAGGACCTCATCTGTGGACCGGGGCAAAGCGACAAAAATTCCTTTGCGATTGCCTAACATCTCTTTCCAATAATCTAGCTCATCTTGGTGGCCAGCTTATCATCCGCCAAGGTAATGCTATATCGGAAATCCTGAAACTTGCGAAGGATGCACAAGCTGATGCTATTTTCCTCAACGAGGATATCGATGCTTTCGGGAAGGCAATCGAAGCTAAGCTCTTAGACAGGTCACCCGTTCCGGTTCACTCGTTTCAGGATGCGACACTTCATGGGCCAACTGATATTTTAAAGAGTGATGGAACACCCTATCGTGTCTATACTCCGTTTGCAAAGCGCTGGCTTCCCCTAGAAAAACGCAGACCTTCTGGTCGGCCGAATTCTATTGAAACCCCCAAAAACCTGGATTCGCTCTCGCTTCCCACCCTCTCAACCTGGGGGCTTGAGGAAGAGGACTGGGAACTTCCAAAGGGTGGTGAAAGGGCAGCGAAAATACGGATGAACGAGGCTCTAAGGAGGCGAATCTCAGACTATGATGACTTTCGCGACATTCCCTCGGTTCCTGGGACGAGCCGGCTCTCTCAAGACCTTAGGTGGGGAACTCTCTCGATCCGAGATTTATACCATAAAGCAGTTAGACAGGGTTCTGAACAATATCTTAAGGAACTTGGATGGCGCGAATTCTATTTTCAAATTCTTTACCACTTTCCCGAGGTCCTTTCTGATGAATTTAACCCAGACTGGAGAGGCCTCCCGTGGAACGATCCTGGAAAAAATTTCGAGGCTTGGAAGACAGGGCAAACTGGCTTCCCCATTATCGATGCTGGGATACGCGAACTTTTGAAAACTGGCTTCATGCACAACCGCGTTCGCATGATAGTGGCAATGTTTTTAACAAAAGATCTCCACATTGATTGGCGACTAGGTGAGCAGTTTTTTGCACAGCATCTTCTGGACGGTGAAATTGCGTCTAACAATGGGGGGTGGCAGTGGAGTGCTGGAACTGGGGCTGATGCAGCTCCCTATTTCAGAATTCAGAATCCGTGGTCTCAAACTAAGCGTTTTGACTCAAACGGAGAATACATCAAGCGCTGGATCCCTGAACTAAAGAACGTTGATCCGAAACAATTCCAAGCTCCTCCGGAGGATGGGCAAGCGCTAGCTGTGGGATACCCAATCCCTATCCTTGATCACGGTGAGGAACGAAAAAAAACTCTAGAAACTTTCAAGAGACATCGTTCGCAACAGAGGTAAGCGAGATTACTTTTAATCGATTTATTTCAAGGAGTTTTTTGAAGCTCCAGCACGAGATCGGAAAGCTCTTTCCCTGGAATTGCGAAGGCCTCAACTCGATTCACTGCTGCAATATTCATCCCCACAAATTGGTTGTCCAATGTGAAAATGGGGCCTCCAACCGTCTTACGGTTTAGCATCGTTTCGTGCTGTAAAACCATAGGAAAGCCAGTCCTTCGCGAAGACTGCTGAGCTTCCCCGCCACTCAACTGATCGTTCCTTGTTTTTTCCTGTCCATAAAGTTTGTGACGGGCCATTAACTCCACTTCCAGAATTAGCTCTTTGTCTCCACGTGTTAAGGTCAACTTAATCTTGTCACCCGGAGATTTTTCTTTGAGGTAGGCGATCAAATCATCGCGATTCTTAATATCCGAGCCATCTACTTTGAGAAGCTTATCCCCCTTTTTCAAATCAGCCATGGCAGCGCCCGAACCCTCCGTAACGCTATCGACGGAAAGATCACCATCCTCTTCTTTGAGGCCTACTCCTAGAACCGCAGGTGAACCACCCGGAATCTCACGCTTATTGGCGCTTATGATACCAGCGCGCGGGCGACGAAAACGGCGCTCGGTCGCCCCATTTGAAACAACCCAGGTCCCGTGAGATAAATCCTTAGTCTGAGAAAAGTCCACCGGCTTCAGACCCACTGCTTTAATTCTAATCATCATAACATCCCAGACATCATTTCTGGCAACAACAATAGGATCTCGAAACTTTTTAGTGCCAACACGCACGTAATAGCTTTCCACTTCCTCGATTTCACTGGCCTTGGTGACAATCAAGCCATCATCGGAAACCACGGTTCCATAAAGAAATGCTTTGGATGTCTCATTATTATAAAAGACGGCGCTACTTTCTTGGAGCGAGACCTGAATCGGAGAAAGTGCTTCCTGAATTAAAGGACCATTCTTACGCTTCTCCGAAGGAAGCGAATTCGCAACGAGAGGAATGGTAATCGCAACTAATAAGGTAATAATTTTCATGGTCGTTCTCCAAGCTTGACGGTCTCCTCCTTTGTTTCTCCACCGCTAATCCACTTCAATTTTAGTTTATCCCCGGCTCCTAGTTCAGCAAGCTTACTTACCATCAACTCCTTTGTGGCCTTCTCACCAGCGATTTCCACAATGAGATCACCTAACTTCAGCCCAATTTTTTCTGCTACCCCATCTTCCCAAAGTTCGATTACCTTCAGCCCTCCTTCATGAGACTCTTCGGTCGCAACCCCAAGAAACCCAGTGCCCGGCTCGCTCTTCTGAGCAAAACCTCCGTCACCAATAAACTTCCCTGACTTCAACTCATCCCAGTGAGCCTGAAATTCGCGAATTGGAACGTGCATACTTTCCTCACGAGATGCTCCAACCCTGCTGTGAATTGCGATCAATTCACCCTCCATATTGAAGAGTGGCCCCCCTGAATCACCACCAATAAGCATACAATCCGACTGGACTGTTGTCTCAGCCTCCCTGACTAGTCTACCCACGCGGACATTCACCCCCCGAGCTTTATCAAATCCACCCGAGTGACCGAGTGAAAAGACCCAGTCACCCAGCTTTGTCGTGTCCTTTAAATCAACTTCCACAAAAGGAAACGGTCCAGCGTCTTCGATTTGTAGCATAGCTGAATCGGTCTCAGAATTTAGCCCCAGAGAACGACCGGTGAACTCACGCCCATCTTCCATGATCACTTTTATTTCTTCATCAATCTTACTCGTGACATGAGCCGCAGTTAGAACTAGACCATCTTTACTAATAATCACCGCGCTTCCGGAACCGCCACCCATTTGCAGACATACTGTTGCTGAACGAGTTCTCTCGAGATGAGATTGAAGAGCGCTTTGGATCTCACGGAAATCACCAAGAGTCTGGGGGGCCTCCTTGTCGTTAAAATCAGGTCGGTCGGCATAAACCAAGCCACCGATAACAAAGGAGCATACCATCAAATTTAATCCGCACTTCATCTTTCGAATGAGGTTAGTTTGGGAATGAGTCTGAGGCAATCTACAAACCTTTAAAACAACTTCTAATCGAATTTACTGGCTAAGACACACGATCAACCCTTACGAAATCAATACCATTCGAAGACGAACACAAAATCCCAGTCTCGCTAGCGAGACTGGGATTTTGGCAACCCGTAGGGGATTCGAACCCCTATTGCCGCCGTGAAAGGGCGGAGTCCTAACCATTAGACGAACGGGTCGTTTTATCGTTGGGGACCGCGGGGAAGTATATTCGCCAAACGATTGAGGCAAGAAGGTTTTTGAATTTTTTTCGCCCTCGCCCTTTATCCCAGTCACCATTAAACCTTCCGCATGGCCCACATTCCCCGATTCGAGGAACTCGACTACCAGAAAACCCCTCTTGGAGATCTCATCCTCCGAAAAAGAACCGTTCTCTCTCTCGAAAACGATGAAATCTACGAAATCATACTTGGAAACGCCTTTCTCATGTCGTCGATGTTCACGGTGGTTGAACAAGAACTCTCCCGATTTGGCCTCAAAGCTACTAAGGAAAACTTCCCTGACGAGAAACTTGATGTAGTCGTTGGAGGCCTAGGACTTGGGTATACCGCCAGAGCAGCTCTCGAATTCGACGAAGTAGGCTCCCTCCAAATCGTTGACTATCTCAAGCCAGTCATCGAGTGGCACGAGAAAGAACTGGTTCCGCTGGGAAAAGGTCTCAACGACGATCCCCGGTGCCAATATGTGCACGGTGATTTCTTTAAACTATCACTGGGAGACGGATATCAATCAAAGGCAACCACACACCACGCGATTCTGCTAGATATTGACCACTCCCCTGCTCATCTCTTGACCAAAGATAATGCCCAATTTTACTCGACCAGTGGTCTCCGCAAATTCGCCGATCGGATTAAATCAGGAGGAATTTTTGGCCTGTGGTCCGACGATCCCCCTGAAGAGTCATTCCTCGAATGTCTCAACGAAGTTTTTGCCAAAGTCGAATCACATGTTGTTCCCTTCCACAATCCCATCCAGGACGAGGATTTTGAGAGTACAGTTTACGTAGCAACGAAAGCCCGATAAACTCCTTTCATGGCTAAGATCGGCGAGCGCGCAAAACTTCCCTACCTAAGAGAGGTTAGCGCGGGTTCTTTTTTAGATGGTAGGGAACTTGGCGAAATCCTCCTTCCTAAGGGCGAGAGGATTAACGACGAGCGGGAACTAGTCGACGTCTTCATTTATCGAGACTCCGAAGATCTTCCAATCGCGACTCAAAAATCCCCTAAAACAAGTCCGGGTAACTTTGGAGTCCTGCGAGTTCTGGCATCAAATAACACTGGTGCATTCCTCGATTGGGGTCTCAGCAAAGATCTCCTTCTTCCCTATAGTGAACAACGAAGCTCACCAAAAGTTGGGCAATCGGTTGTCGTTTACGTTTATCTCGATCCAAAGAGCGAGCGACTTGTAGCCTCCCAAAGAATTTCCCGGCACTTCTCAAGCGATACCCCCGAATATTCTAGTGGTTCTGAAATCGATGCCATCATTTTTGGCAAGACCGACATGGGTTACAAGGCCATCGTTGACGGGAAATACTCCGGGCTTCTTTTCAAGAATCAGGTTTTTGAGGAACTTTTCTATGCAGACGAAATTAAAGGCTACGTCACCCAAGTCCGGAATGATCGGAAAGTGGACCTTTCCCTCTATGCGCCTGGCAATCTTAAAATTGAAAACCTCGAGAGCCGCCTGGAACGCGAACTCAATTCCCGTGGGGGTTTTTGGGCTATCGATGACAAATCTTCCCCCGAAACCATTAATCTCGAACTTGGAGTCAGCAAAAAGGTTTTTAAGAAAGCGACTGGAGCTCTCTTCAAAAAAAGAAAAATTGCTTTCAAAGACGGAGGGATTCGCTGGATCGGTTAGAGAAGACTCCGGCTTTACCCGGGAACGATCCCGCTTCATGCTATCAGCAAGATTATGAACAAACTGGCAGCACTTCCTTCCGTCGAGAAACTGGCCTCCTCACTCGCGCCGGAGGTTTCACTTCCGCGACCGCTGGTAAATCTTTTTGTTCGTCGCGAAATCGACCGCTTTCGTCAACTCCTTCTCGCCGACGAAAATCACACCCGAGAAGAGATCGAAAATGAGACCCAGCAAGGTCTGATCAAGTTTGCAAACTCACGTCTCCAGTCTGTTATTAATGCAACTGGCGTCCTCATTCACACCAATCTAGGCCGCTCTCCGCTGGGTCCACGTGCCGCGACAGCTCTTGAGAAGATTGCAACCGGCTACTCAAACCTCGAATTTGATCTTTCTTCAGGGACGCGCGGAAAACGAGCAGACTATCTTGAAACTGCCCTCGCCTGCCTTCTCGAAACCGAAGCCGCCACTGCTGTAAACAATTGCGCAGCCGCTCTGGTCCTTACTCTCCGCACCCTCGTCAGAGAGGGTAAAAGCGAGGTCATCGTTTCACGTTCCGAGCTAGTTGAGATTGGAGGCGGATTTCGTATACCCGAAATTCTAGAAACCTCCGGAGCCAAACTCGTAGAAGTAGGAGCGACCAACAAAACACACCTTTTCGATTACGAGAAAGCAATCACGCCTCAAACAGCTCTCATTCTTAAAGTCCATCGTTCCAACTTCTACATCGATGGATTCATCGGCGAACCCGAAATTCCTGAAATCGCTCAATTAGCTCACGATCATAATCTTCCACTTGTCGAAGATCTCGGCTCCGGAGCCATGATAAGCACCGATCAATTGGCACCCATCGAACATGAACCCACCCCACAAGAATGTCTGCGTCGCGGAATCGACCTCGTCATCTTTTCTGGTGATAAGCTTCTGGGTGGCCCGCAGTCGGGCATCATTGGCGGCTGCAGCGATATAATCGCCAAGATAAAAAACGAGCCGTTTTTCCGAGCCGTTCGTTGCGACAAACTCATCCTGACTACCCTACAAGAATCGATTGATCAATACCTCGAAAATAAAGCTAACCCAACTCAAAGCGATGTACCGGTTTTGAACTTCCTCGCGAAATCAATCGATGAGCTAAAGGCCCGAGCTGAGACTATCATCAAAGGGCTTCCAACTGAAGGCACTGAAATCACCATCGAAAACACCTTAGCCCGCCCGGGAGGAGGAACCATGCCACGCAGTGAATTTCCATCAGTCGCAATCAAGCTGGTCCCGAATAAACAATCAGTCACAAAACTAGCAAAAAAGCTCCGCCTAAGCGAATCAGCACTCGTTGGCTACACCACAGACGACGCTCTGTTCATCGATCTTCGGACCGTATTTCCAGAAACAGATCACAAAGTTGCCGAAGCCCTTGGATCCGCTCTTTCTTAGATTTGCTCCCATTCACCAAAACGCCTAAATTTTTCGTAGCGCCTATGTTTGAGATCCTCTTTAGAAAGTGCTAAAAGCTCATTAAGATTTTTAAAAACGATATCTCGCAGGGCTTCGGCAGCCGCATCGGGGTCGTGATGAGCTCCTCCAGCAACCTCAGGAATCACACCATCTATTAGACCTAACTTGGCTAAATCAGGAGCAGCAATTTTCATGGCTTCAGCAGCTTCTGGAGCGTGTTTGCGATGCTTCCAAAGAATCGCCGCACAACCCTCCGGACTGATTACCGAGTAATAAGCATTCTCCATCATGAGAACTTTATCGGCTACACCAATCCCCAGTGCGCCGCCGGAACCGCCTTCTCCCAGTACAACCGCGACGATAGGAACATCCAGCAACATCATTTCACGAAGATTGCGGGCAATCGCCTCGGCAATATTTCGCTCCTCGGCGCCTATCCCAGGAAAAGCTCCCGGAGTGTCAATAAGAGCTACAATTGGGAGGGAAAATTTATTGGCCAACTCCATTAAGCGCAGGCTCTTGCGGTATCCCTCAGGATGGGCACTTCCAAAATTACGCTTCAAATTCTCTTTAAGATCCCTTCCCTTTTGATGTCCGATGACGATGCACCGCTGGCCGTTAATCGTCGCAAAACCGCCCGGCATGGCATGATCGTCACCCATAATGCGATCGCCGTGTAACTCCTCAAAATCAGTGAATGCTCTTGCCACATAGTCCAACATGTAAGGACGCTTGGTATGCCGCGCAATCTGAACACGCTGCCACGGGCTAAGATTGTCATAGATCTCACGCCGAGTTTCGATCAACTTACGCTCAATGGCCGAAATTTCCGAACTGAGATCAATATCTTGCGAACGGGATTTATTCTGAAGCAACTCCAGTTCTTTTTCCAACTCAGCGATTGGCTTCTCAAATTCAAGTAGTTCCATAATTTGCGCGTCGAGAGGACTCTATCATCGGGTGATTCTTACTTCCACCTCATTTCCGACCCTAATCAGCATTGATAATTCCTCCATATCGGAAGGCGTTAAAAAAACACCTGATCCAGAATCTAGATTCTCATCTCCCGAAAGTGGGCGCAATTGAATCATTGAACGACCTACTTTCAGTCCAAGAACCTTACTTGCATGACGATAACTCTGGTGGGTTGGAGGATAGGTCGTTCCCCGCAAATATCCGTGTTTTCGCGAAATCCTCGCTTGATGATGGCCTCGGCTAACCCTCCCTAGGTCCAGCTTACGGATGGGGTAATCCTTAGCAAACACATGCTCTTTTTTCTCCTGATCTCGATAGAAAAGTTCGACTCGCATCTTGGGAAGGTTAATCAAAAGTTTAAAATCAAGGGGCATTATCACCAGTTCATCACCGCTGTGAAGATTAGCGAACTCAGTCAAGCCGTTGAGGAACATTATACTATCTAGCGTGGTCTGATTCTGAGTAGCAATCTTGAGATAGCCCTCACCGGGTGAGACTCGATGAATTCTCTTGTTCCCCATATTCTCAATCGAAAGGATTTCGTCCAAATTGATCTCTCCCAAAATGCGTCTCGCTTCGGGAGAGTGATTGGAGTCAGAGTAAAGGTTCTCAATTAAATTCAGCTTTTCCTTTGCTTCTTCAATATCACCCAGCGCGATAAGTTCGAGTGCTCGATTAAACTCGTATTGTCCAGCTTCAAAATTGATCTGTTCATTCTCCTCAATAATATCCTCCAAAGGCTTCTGGGTGACCGCCTTTGGGTCGCTAAAATCTTCCTGAAATTTATTAAGGAAAAGAACCAAAGCGCCGATGACAGCGACCACAAAGAGGAAAGCGAAAATTTTGATGATGGTAATAATCCCCTTCATTTGGAAATCATGCCTACATCAAGCCACGCCGTTTTAGGTCGAAGCGGTTTATATCTTGGGACTTCATGATCATATCGAGAGTGAATTTCATAACTCCGACTTCCCATGCATCATCGACACTCTGAATAATAGCGAGCGAGGGATTGCCAGA
Source organism: Akkermansiaceae bacterium UBA5688 (assembly GCA_002420315.1). Lineage (GTDB taxonomy): Bacteria > Verrucomicrobiota > Verrucomicrobiia > Verrucomicrobiales > Akkermansiaceae > SW10. The sequence goes on along the minus strand of DIHU01000041.1, from coordinate 3,968 downwards.
AACTCTCACTGCTTCCAGTGCCTTATCACTCACGCTCTCAAGCCGGTCGTGCACGAATTCCTTTGATATGTCCGATCGTTTGAACTGAAAACCATACTGAAGAAAACTCAGGTCAATGCCCTGTTCTTTAAAATGCTCTATGACACGGAGAACCTTTGGATCAAAACCCTCCAACTCGATTTCACTGAATCCATCTGGTTTAATCAACTGGGGTTTTTGTGCCTCAACTTCACCGCGTCGAATACAGACTTTTCCTACGCTATCCATTGGCTCACTGAGAATTTCAAACTCAAAACGCGTTGCACCAAATGTTTCAATTCGACGATCCGGCTCGTGAATAACCCGGGTCGTCTCCATAGCGTATTGAAAATCATCTGGAGTTACCATCTTCTCGGGAAGTATCGCTTATCATCGGCAAACTGGCCAATAAAAATGGTAGGTTCCATACGAGAACCTACCAAATAAAAGTTGGTTTGATTGAACCAAAGTTAGAACTAGGCCTGAGCCTTCTCAACGTGCGAGATAATATCGCCAACGCTAATAAGCTTCTCGGCTTCTTCGTCAGGGACCTCGATACCGAACTCCTCTTCCACAGCCATAACGAGTTCAACGGCATCAAGAGAATCGGCGCCAAGATCTTCGATCATTTTTGACTCGGGAGTTACTTGATCAGCGGTAACGCTGAGCTGCTCCACTATAATTTCGGTGACTTTTTCTTGGATGTTTTCTGCCATGGCCCTTTGGATTAATGGGAGTCCACCTAATTGGCAACCCCTAAAATTCACTCCTTTTCACCAGAATCGTCGGAATCACCCTCGCTGGAAGCCCCATCATCATTGATTTCTTGCACCTGATCATTGATCTCTTCGTTTTCGTTTTCATCTACAAGCTCGATTAACTCACCCTCGAAGTTTTCCAGAATCCTTTGAAACAAAGCATCAGCTGGAGCTCCTTCTTCCTCTTTAAATTGCCCATAAACCATCCCATCAATCTTGGCCTTGTTGAACTTTCCACCGGCATCATAGATCAAGGTCGCAAGTCCTTTGGTTTCCCATTTCCGCATATCAAGGCTCTTCATAGCCGCAAATGAGATTAAAGAGCCTCCCGGAGGATAGTAACCCTCATCATCGACCTTCATAAAACGACCCTTGGTACGAATTAGGAAAAACAGGGCAATTGTGGTGAGTAGGAAGCAAACACAAGCTGCAACCAACTGTTCCCGGATTTGCCCGGCAGTTTTCGGGTCATCTTCAAGATTTACTTTTTGAGGCCAGCCTTTCTCCTCGCTGTAATCGGCCCAAAGATCATCGCTTCTATATTTTTTTTCCATCTGCTTTAAGATTTCGGGCCACTTTTCCCCAAAGTCAGTATTGGAAGGGTAAATCGAGCGATCTTCATCAAAATTAATAGTCTGTTTTTCGACAAAGGCGTTCCAAACCTCCGGAGAGGCCCGATTCGCATCAACAGTCCAAGCTTCTCCTGCTTTATTGAAAGCGGTATAATTGGCTATCACGTAGTTTTTTTGAGGATATCCGACTTTCCAATCATAGAGGAAGTAGGCCCCAAATCCGCCAAACATTACTAACATCAAAAGAGCCCGCCAAATAAACCACTTGGTAGGACGACAAATCACTTCGGAGGAGTTCGACATAGGACTATTTAGAGAAAAACAACTCCTCCTCCTACATGCAAGGCTGCTATTGGGTAATCAATTTACTCTGCAATAGCCCGCACTCTATTTGCCCAGCATGCCACCGGACAACAGAAAGCATGATCATAACCCTCCGGGGTGAACTGAAGATCTCCCACAACAATCTGTAATCTGTAGAAAAGAGCTATTTCACCACAAAACCCAACTTGCTACGATTGGGGGGCTCGGCCCCTAATTATCAGGAATCGACATGGCCGACTCCCCTGAACTCTCAGTTACCGGCCGCTGCGACCAAGAATTCTCTTCTTCATCCCCTCGTCGATGAACTCAGACGATTCAAGATAGTTGGAGGCTGCTTTCGGATCCTCACCCATCCAGCGCATCGTTGTCATTCCGATAGACCAGCCCCGTGAGCGCTCGTCTGAAATAGTCTCTGCAAGCTGGATATTTTCAGCGGGCGAACCGGTATTATCGCTCATCACGAACGAAGAAACAGCAGAATCTCTAAGACCTCCCTCTGGCTGGGCAACCGCCCAAGCCTTCGCTGCAGAAGGATCTTGGCCCACCCAGTTCCCGATTACGTTCCGCATCGAGTCACGCTGGGCCTTTTCCGACCCATTCGCTACGACCCAAGCTGCGGCATCTGCCGGGTTCTCACGAGACATTGACTCAGCAACGCTTTCGATAGCGTCATCGCGAGAGTCACCCTCAGGGATCTCCAACGCTTTTTTAGCGGCCAAAGTAGGATTATCGTCAGCCAGCGATCTTACGGCTGCACCCAAAGCATCGCCGCGTTGATCAGCAGGAAGACCGTTAATGAACGATTCAGCACCACTCCAATCTGCCTTAGCCCATTCCTTAGCTATATCTACATTCGCCTTCGTAAGAGCATCTCCCTCTAAGCCCGATGTTAAACCGGCTGCCCGCTTTGGATCAGTAGTTGCAATCTGAGCAAGAACCTTTGATACTGAGTCGTTTCCATCTCTGCCTTCAAGACCCTTAGCCCAAGCAAGTGCTCCTTCAGGATCCTGCTTGGCCCATTCCTTTGCTATCGTAGCGCCACCAGTTCCGCCCCCCATGCGACCCATCATACCCATCCCAGAAAACTGAGACTTGTTGGACGCATAGTAATCAGCCGCAGCCTTCGGATCACTAGCAGCCCAGCTCTGGAGAATCCCTGGTTTGATCAACATAGATTCCCACCCCCTCTGGCCGTTGGCGTGATCCATCGCGTCGTATGGAGAAACCTCGGCCCAAGCTGCGTAGAGCAAAGAACCGGCGAGAAAGCGCTCTCCTATCGGCAGGCCCCTAAGCTTCTCGGCTGCTTCGGCGAGCTCTTCGCTCGACATATTCGAATAGAGGTCCACAAGGGACTGAACACGTGCAGTTTGACTTGGAACATTTGCAACTTCTTCGTAGCTACTCGGTTTCCCGGAACCTTGGCTATTTGAGTCTGCCGAACTAGAGCCCGAGCGGCTTACGGATCGTGAACTCCCTAGGTTGCGGGCCTTATCCTTTTCCGCAACGTTTTCACTCGGTGCCTCTTCTTCTCCGGTGTTTCCAATGACGTAACCAATGGCTCCGCCGGCTAAGAGACAAGATGCTGCGATCGGAAGTAAATTATTCATAACAAAAGAGTTGATAGACTATCACCTTGAAAAAACAAACAAACCGTCCAAAAAAATTCAAAAGGCGCATCAAATAAATTTTAGATGGCTAATTAAACCCAAATTCACGACTAGAGAAATCTCGGGTCGAATTCTCTCTTTCTCTCGCAGCCTGCCGCTCTACCGTAAGGCGGGCAAAAGGCATAGCCTCGAGACGAGGATGCGGGATTTTTTGTCCAGATTCCTCGCAGACCCCATAAATACCAAGCTCAAGCCGCTGGAGGGCTTCTTCAATTTCCCCAAGTGCATTTGCTTCCTTGGAGAGCATATTTAGAGCAAAGTCGCGATCATATGCGTCTGAACCAGCGTCGCCTTGGTGCATTCCTGATCCGCTAGCGTCGCTCCCTTCGGCACCATTTTTAATAGTATCGTTTTGAATTCCATGCATCACGTCTGTAATTTGATCACGAAGATCCAGCAGGCGCTGACGCTGCTTTTTTTCAAAGACGGTGAGCTTCGCGACCTTTTCAGGTTTCACGTAACGTCGCTTCACAACGACCGGAGGCAAATCCTCAACTTCCGCTACTTTTTTCTTAACGCGTTTTATTGGCTTTTTAGCAACCTTTTTAACGGTAACCGCTTCAGACTTGACGGTTGCCACTACCTTTTTGGCCGTTTTCTTCACAGCCGCTTTTTTGGCCGTTTTCTTC
>DIHU01000024.1 GCA_002420315.1 Akkermansiaceae bacterium UBA5688 | reverse complement strand
ACCTTCCACCGTGTCATTCCCAATTTCATGATCCAAGGCGGCTGTCCTGATGGGACCGGCACAGGAAATCCTGGCTATAAATTCGAGTGCGAATGCAAACCACACCGACGCCACGATAAGTCAGGAATTTTTTCGATGGCGAATGCAGGACCAAATACTAATGGTTCGCAGTTTTTCATCACCCATTGCCCCACCCCACACCTCGACGGAAAGCACACCGTCTTCGGCGAAGTCACCGAGGGACAGAATGTCGTCGACTCAATCAAAGGTGGAGATCTTATCGACGAAGTCGTGATTCATGGTGATACCACCGAACTCTTCGAAATTCACAAAGACCGAATTGCCGGCTGGTCGAATTAAACTCCTTACTACCAGATATCTAGACCCGTTAGGACCCTCAACTGACGGGTTTTTTTGTGCGCCAATTGTCAAATAGCGAATGCTCGCTACTAATCTCACCTTGGAAATTAGCAAAAAGGCAGGAAGCTTTATCAAGATAAAGAACTTCGTATCTTTCCCTTAAGACGTTTACGTCACCTTCTCAATATACTGGAGATTATTACAAAAAAAGAAAACGAGTTTACTCTCACCGAAAACTTTTCTTAACCGGAGCGTATTAATTACCGTAACATGAAGTCCTTTAGCCACATCATAGCTTTCGCGTTCTGCGCGACCGGCTTTGTGTCTTCTCAAATCCACCCCGTCATCATTGACAACTGCACTAAATGTCATGGCGGAGTGAAACAAAAAGGGGGGCTCGATCTTCGCACTATCAAGGCGGCTCTGGAAGGCGGTGAGACCGACACCGCCCTCATTCCGGGTGATCCCGAAACGAGTCCGCTTTACCAGGTCGTTCAAGTCGATTCCGACCCACACATGCCGCCCAAAAAACAACTCCCGGTCGAGGAAATCGAAGCACTCAAGACTTGGATTACCAAACTAAGAATCACCCCACCAAAAGAACTCGCCCTCCCTGATCCACTTAAACCAATCACTACAGTCATTGATCAACTGATTCGCGATAAGTGGCAGGCTGAAAAAATCGCTCCTGCACGCCGCTCAAGCGACGCAACTTTCGTGCGTCGCGTCTACCTGGATCTGATTGGCCGGATTCCCCGTATTCCCGAAATCAATTCCTTCCTCGCCGATCAAAACCCAGAGAAACGCAACCTCCTCATCGACTATCTTACCACCACCGAGGAACACGCCGACCACCTCGCACAAGTATTTAACATCGTTTTCCTAGACCGGGCCCACCTCCGCAAGCGCAGCCACACCAATCGTAAACCCTGGCTTGATTACCTCCGCTGGGCCTTCAAAACCAACCGGCCGTGGGATCAAGTCGGCCGCGACCTTGTCCTGGCTCGCCCTAAATCAGCCCAAGAGCAGGGAGCCTCATGGTTCATTCATGATCAACGCGACGATCACAGCCAAATCGCCACCCGCGTCTCCCGGACCCTCCTTGGCAAACAAGTCCAGTGCGCCCAATGTCACGATCATCCTGTCGCGCCCGAGATTGAGCAGCGTCATTACTGGGGGCTTGTCGCCTTCTTTAACCGCAGTCTCAATGTTAAGACTCCCGAAGGGCCCCGCGTCGCCGAACGCGCCAGCGGTGGCTACGACAAATTCGCTAACCTCGAAGGTAAAACGGACCAATCTCAGCTCATTCTTTACTCCAACAAAATCATCACCGAAGCTGGGGGGAAACAATCCAGTGATTCCGCGGAACTCTATTCCGTAGGCCCTCCCAAGCAATGGTTCCGGAAACTCAAAAAGGGCGAAAGACTTAACAAAGACCTGCCTAATCTTCCCGTGCCTAAATTCTCTCGACGCGAAGCCTTCGCTCAATCTCTCACCACTGACAATCCAGACTTCTCCCGCGCTATCGTTAATCGCCTCTGGGCTCTCATGTTCGGAAGAGGCCTCGTCCACCCCGTTGATCTTATGGACTCGGCCCACCCTTCCAGCCACCCCGAGCTCCTCGCTTGGCTCGCACGTGATTTTTCAAATCACCACTACGATCTCCGCCGCCTAATTCGCCAAATCGCCAAATCCACCTCCTATCAACTCGACTCCCGTCCTGCTCCTTCAGCAGGACAGCCACCTCTCGATTTCTTCTTTGCGCGTTCACTCGACAAACCACTCTCCGCCGAAACTTTCACTCGGTCGCTTCGCGTTGCGCTTGGCCATGAGAACCCGAACGACGAAACCTTGAGGAACCATTTCGCTAAGATCCTCCCCGAACTTTTTGCGGATAATTTCTCCCCTTCGGTTCAACAAACAATGTTCCTGACCAACGCTCCTTTTTTTGATAAGATTATCTCGGAAGGGCCTCTCCTTAGCCACCTTCAAAACATGAAAAATCCTCAGGCTTTGGTCCATGAAACCTTCCAGTCTATCCTCTCCCGCGCACCAGAGCCAATCGAACTCGAACGCTCTCTCTCCTTCGTCGACCCAAATGACAAATCCTCAATCCAACAATTCGTCTGGGCTCTTCTTACCAGCGCCGAATTTCGCTTCACTAACTGATGCTCAAGCCCGACCCATCTCAAAACTGCGGTTCCCCGGATCATAACATCCACCGCCGCAAGTTTCTGCAAGGCCTCTCCGCCGGAGCGATCTCGTCGATGAGTTTCGCCGGCCTCTTCGGAGCACCTGCTTTCGCTGAAATCGCCAAGAAAAAACAAAAACACTGCATCCTCCTTTGGCTCTGCGGCGGTCCCAGCCAGTTCGAAACGTGGGATCCAAAACCCGGCACCACCACTGGCGGCCCGTTCAAAAGCATTCCTACGAATATTCCCGGGACCCACTTCTCCGAGCTCCTTCCAAAGTGCGCATCCATCGCTGATAAGCTCGCAATCGTCCGCTCTATGCAGACCAAAGCAAAGGAGCACACTGAAGGAATCAACCTCCTCCAGCGAGGCCACGCTCCACGGCCCCCATTTACCCGTCCCACGATGGGCTCCGTCATTGCCCAACAACTTGGCCAACTCGAATCCAAGATCCCCAATTTCATCCTCCTCGATCCTTGTCCGGAAGGAAATGAATTTAAAGGCTTCAAAGCAGGCAACTGGGCCGGATGGCTCGGCGCGGAATACTCACCCGTCCGGGTTGGGGGTGAATATAAGATTCCTAACGCCAACCGTCTCGACTCCATCACCGAGGGCGACCATGAAGCCCGAGAAGCCCTTCGAAAATTTTTCAGTAAGAAATACGAGAATGATCGCAAGTCCTCCGCCGCCGGATCGTGGAATGCTACCTTCGAGCGCGTTAATGGGCTAATGAGCTGCGCCCACCTCTTCGACCTTGAGAGAATTCCGCAAGCCGACCGCGACCGTTACGGACCCGGCGCATTTGGCCAACACGCCTTGCTCGCCCGTACTCTCGTCGAAGAAGGCGCTCCCTTTGTCATGGTTGCCAATGGCATGCCTTGGGACAGCCACGTTTTCAACCATGAGATCTACCAAATGGTTGTGCCCGATCTCGATAACATCATCTTCCAACTCACCAAGGATCTCGAAGAACGCGGCATGCTCGAAGACACCCTCGTCATTGCAATGGGCGAGTTCGGACGTTCTCCCTGGATCAATCAGGCCCGCGGGCGTGACCACTTTCCCGACGCTTGGTCTCTCGCAATGGCCGGTGGAGGTGTCCAAGGTGGTGCCCTCGTTGGAGCCACCGACAAATACGGCGCCGAAGTTATCGAGGATCCCTTTAACGAAGAAAATCTCTTTGCCACCATCTTCTCCGCTCTCGATATCGACCCACACGCCGAATTTAAAATTGACGGATTCCCCACGTTCCACCACGTCGAAAACAAAGCAACTCCCATCTCACAGATCCTCTCATGAACTCTCCATCGCTCAAAAAAGCCAAGGAGATTAAACTCCCCTCACACGTTCTCGACCTGACCTTCGGTCCCGACAAACAACTCTATGCCGCCTGTCTTGACGGTGGCATTTACGAAGTCTCTACGACCTTCAAACTCCTTGGCGATAACTTTAAGGAAATCGCCCGCCATGACAATTACGCCTCTGGCATCAACTGGTCCGCCTCTCAAAAAACCCTAATTTCAGCCAGCTATGACGGTGATCTTAAGTGGATCGACCCCAAGGAAAAGAAAGAGAGTAAAAACTTGAAAGCTCATAACTTCTGGTCTTGGCAATCCCGGGTTTCCCCCGATGGCAAACTTATTGCCACAAGCACTGGCCAATACCTCTGCGGCGGCTACAAATATGAACCCGCTCCCGAAACAGAGCCCTCAGTGAAGATCTTTGACGTCGCTACCGGAGAGCTACGCCACTCCTTCGCACACACGCCACCCGTTCAATCTGTCGCCTTTTCAAATGACGGAAAACTGCTCGCTGCCGGAAACCTCATGGGAGAAGTCATCCTTTGGGACTTGACACAGGACGGGAAGGAAATCGCAAGACTCAAAACACCCGACTTCACAGGATGGGGTATCATCAAAGGCCACTACTATACTGGAGGTGTCTTCGACCTCCACTTCGCGCCCGATGACCAGTCACTCTACCTTGCCGGTATGGGCTCCACCACCGATCCCGCTGCCGGAAACGGAAAACAACTTTGGCAAAGGTTCACCTGGAAAAATGGTCCAAAAAAAGAAGGCGCTGCCGCCGATGGCGAAATTGGACAGGGCTTAATGGAAACTCTCGCCTTCCACCCGAACGGTAAATTCTTCCTAATGGCTGGCCGCCTTTTTAAGGGCAACTGGAACGCAGCTCTTTTCGATCACGAAAGCGGCTCTAGACTCCACCAAAAAAATATTGGTTTCCGCATCTCAACATCCACCTTCACTCCTGATGGAGAACGTCTCTATCTAGGTGGCGGCGCCAACCAGGGCCGCCCTAGCGAAAAAAAGAAATGGGGTCGTATTATCATCTACGATGTCATCAGTTGATCCTGTTCAGTGAGCCCGTATGAAAACGACGTTTCTAATCGAAATCACTTACTCCCCGCAAGGTCGCCGCGTCCCTGATTCAAGATAGAGAAGTGCCTTTTGATAACTGGCTCCAGTTAGAAAATGGTCCAGATTTCCATCGATCACACTCCGGTGCGCTTCGTGCCAGGATCTGATCGCTTCGCTTACACTCTTGAGGGCCTCGAGGTGGGCCTCCGGATCGCGATCACGAAATCCATGATCGGCAATCACCGTAATCCGAGCTTCGAGGAGCTTTGCTAAATCGGGAAAATTCATGAGAACGATGAAGTCTCCCGTTAAAAGAATCCTCCGACAACCGAATTCGAAAACAAAACCTTCAGATTGCCTATAAGAAGAAAACTGGTGATTTTTAATAATACCTTAATCCAAATTCTTAAGGATTTTACCGCTAGTATCGATTACGAAATAAAATAGGTTGAGGGCTTTTGTGATTCGGTGAATCAAGGTTCCCCTCCTCCACTCCGACTCCAAAGTTCGCTCCCTCAAGCAAATTCCTAGCACCTTCACCATAAAGTGTTAGGCTCAAGGCCTGTGATTTTTCTTCCCCAACTCTCTCGCTCGGTGCTTTTGATGTTCATCGTTCTTTCTGGCATTCTATATGGCGTTGATTTCAGTCGATCCACTGGTGATATCGTTTACGAGGACGATAAGGGGAATTCGTTACCCTACCGATTGTTTCTTCCTGAAGACTTCGATGAAAACGACGAGTATCCTTTGGTCCTGTTCTTTCACGGCGCGGGAGAACGAGGACGAGACAACAAATTACAGGCCAATGGGGGGGGGCATATAGAGAATCTTTTTAAGGCAACACAGGGAATGGTTTTTAACGGTCGCTACAAGGCGTTTCTTCTAACGCCGCAGTGCCCGAGCAACGACCAATGGGTCAACTGGCCGTGGTCGCGAGGTTCATACACAGATGCCGAAGAGCCAGAGGAGGGGCGTTCCATGCGTTCCGCACTGGCGATCCTCGATCAGGTGATTGCGACCTATCCGGTCGCTATTGATCAGATTTACGTGACGGGGTTGTCGATGGGAGGCTTCGGTACATGGGATGCGCTACATCGTCGGCCCGGGAAATTCGCTGCCGCTCTGCCGCTGTCAGGTGGGGGTAACAAAAGCCAAGGCGCCTCTTTCAAAGATGTGCCGATCTGGCTCTACCATGGCAGCTCCGACACGGTCGTTCCTACAAGAGGTTCAGATGAGATGCAAAATGCCATCGTAGCCGCTGGGGGGGCTATTGAATACACGCGGCCTAACACAGGCCACTCAGGTTGGGGGACGTTCTATAATAATCGGACTTATCGCAATGGGGCAGGACAACCGGTCCTAGAGTGGTTGTTTTCGCAGACGCTTCGAGGCCCGTTACAACCATTGGCCATCACTGAAATGGGGGTCAACCGAAGCGATGGAGAAACTGAAATAGCCCTTAGGTGGAACTCACGACCTCGAATGACCTACGTGATCCAAAGGCTCCAAGATGATGCAACCTGGACTGACCGTCCATTCGCTGTGAAAACTTTGGGAGACACCACTTCGACCCGATTTCGTGTCTCGTCGGGTCTTGGAAACGGTATTTTTAGAATTAAAGAAGGTCTTCCATCTGTCGATCTACTCGAAGAGTCCGATGTGCGATGGTTAGTTCCCCCTGACAATTCGATTCACGAAACCTGGAATGCCAGAGTGGAGCCAGATGGGGCTGGATTTCTTACTGGGAGCGGCCCGGGGGTTGGATTCGAAACTAGGCCGGATGTCTTCGATCCACTTATCGACACCTCCGTCCTCGATGAGATGCTAAATCAGAATGCTTCAATCTACCTCCGCTACGAATTCAACCTACCGCCAAATCAGGTATATACCGCCCTCGATCTAGGCATGCGCTACGATGATGGATTTATAGCCTATCTCAACGGCATACAAATCGCATCAGGAAATGCTCTAGAGAATAGCGACTGGGATGCTCGGGCAACTAGGTCGCACCCTGATTCTAAGGCGATCGAATTCGAAATTTTTAATCTGTCAGAATTCATACCTATACTCCGTTCCGAGGGAAATGTGTTAGCTATTCACGGGATGAATAGTTCTCCAAGGGGCTCAGATTTTCTCATTGAACCAAGACTGATCGGCGAATTTGGGGGATCTTAGGAGTAGCTTTAAATCCCGAGTTCAATCTTTAGGCAACTTAGAAAGATCCCCAACTTCTCCTCATGATCCACCCCGTCTCAGTATTAGCTTTCCTTTTCTAATAGAAAGAAATTAGCCTACTTAGTCTCTACTTCTGTGAAGCTATGGCGACACCCTTTCTGGCCTTCAGAAGCCCTCTCGTTTAAACGCTACTATTAACTTATGAAGATCCTAAGCCAAGCCACGCTAAATCTCTTCCTAATTATTATCGGACCATTAGGTATAGCCCAGCAAACAGATCCATTGCCTACCCCGAGCGAGATCTCCAGTATTACGGGAGGGGCAGACCCATTCTTTGAAATCCGAGAAGAAGATAACGTCTACGGCGTGCTCGATGTCGCCATGGATGGAACAGTTCTCATGTTCAGTCTTCAGGGCGAACCTCACCCCGACAAACGCCGTGGTAGCAGGATTTATCTAAAACGCTCAGAGGACGGGGGCGCCACTTGGAGCGAACACCAGCTCATCGGAAAGCCGGTTAAGCTTGATGTCGAAAAACTTGGAATCGGGCCCTACGACGGCAAGGGCTGGGGTAACGACAAACATCACCGTATTGCGAGCCTTGGCACCTCGGTTGTTGATGAAACTTCCGGGGAAATTATGATTTTTCTGACTGCTCTGCATCCTGCGCTATCAATGTATAAGAGCAGAGACCATGGTAGGACATGGGCACTTGAGGAAATCACTTTCAAGAAAGATTCCCGGGGATTTTTACCCATCCCAAATGGTGCCTGTGACCCCGGCATCACCCTGCGAAAAGGCCCCCACAAGGGACGACTCCTTGTTGCCTCTCGGGTCATGCCCAACTACAATAAACATGAGGAAGGAAAAGGATACACCAACGCGGTTTATAGCGATGACCACGGCAAGACCTGGCACCAGAGTGCCCCCTTTCCCCTCGATGGAACCGGGGAGTCCGGTCTGGTAGAGCTGCGGGATGGCACGATCTATCTCAACTCCCGCACTCATACCCGCAAAGGAAACCGATGGGTAGCCTTCAGCGACGACAGCGGAGAGAGCTGGCGCGATCTCCACGAAGACGACGAACTCTTTGATGGCCCGCCCGATGTATATGGATGCAAGGCTGGTCTCCTTCGACTCGACCGAGATGATGCTGATATCCTCCTCTTCAGCAGTCCCTCCTCTAATCTTCAAGGACGCAAAAACATCCGAGTCTGGGTGAGCTTCGATGGAGGAAAAAGCTGGCCCCTTAATCGTCTCATCAAGCGGGGACCAGGCAACTACACTTGGATGACACAGGGGCGTAAGGGCACCCCCAGCGAGGGCTTCATCTACCTCCTCTCCGGAAAGGACTGGATGGCCCGCTTCAACATGGCTTGGCTCCTCGACCCGGGAGAGCCCGAGATTGTTCTCAGCCAGCGCCAAATCTATCGCTTTGCTGACAAAGACCTCTTTCATTCGGCCGAAAACGCCGAGTCCTTCACTAGTGGAGAGAAAATAATGAAGGGTAGTTCGGAAGGTTACCGTCTAATAAAAGGCAAGGAGGAAGGCAGGATATTAACTCAGCGCCTCGTCCTACCATCTGGAAAAATGAAACTAAGCTACCACGCCCCAGAAGGAGGGAAGATCCAGCTTGCGATCATGGACGAGAGCGAGGCTCACCTTCGCGATACCAAGGCGCCGATAGGCTCTTATCAGCTGGATAAAGCCATCGATGACTGGCAGGGTGGCCCAATTGATGAATGGGTTGGAAAAACCGTCCAATTCCAGTTCAAACTTCAAGGTGAAGCTGAGGTCTTTGGGTTTGCTTTCGATGGAGTTTCTGCACCTGCCAATCATACCGCCAGGATTGGCCCTTCCAATGACCGTTTCGTCCTCCCCCCTCGCCACGAATATGTCATGGCCCAGAATCCTCCCTTCGTGAAATCGGTCGAGAATGCCGCACCCTTCTCGGTCATCGAAAATCGCTTGCAGGGAATGAACACAGGCTACCAACTTCAGGATCCCAATTGCAATGGCCATGTCCTCACTAGTAAGCTCAGCCTACCGTGGAAAGAGATGAAGGCCTCATACGATACGGGCTCAGGAAGTATTACGATTTCTCTCTTTGACGAAAGCGGCACACTCCTTAATTCCAGCAAGCCTCTTACGGGCGGACTTAGGACCCGACAACTCGTAAGGTGGAGCAAAGGGTTCACACTCAATGATCACGTTTCAAAACCTGTAACTCTTCGCTTTGATCTTACAGGTGGAGGGAAAATCTATGGCCTGCACTTCGATCGGGTATTCTGGGAATGACTTCTCGGCCGTCAGAAACCATTCGCCTCGGCGTGTAGTTCCAATACCATTATAAAAAAGTGCTGAGTCTCTTGCGCTATACCGTAATAACTTTGTTCTCCTAACCTGCATAAAACAGCTTCCTGCTAGCAACCTAGAATCTATCCTGATAAGGAGTGCTAAAGCAGATCCATGAACCTTAGAAAGATTTTCCTCCTAATCACTCTGATACTTTTGCCCGTCCTGAATGCCGCGAAGGCGCCCAACGGTAAGGAGTTCCCAGCTCATTGGGGTGACCCACCGCTTCGCCAAACCAGAGACCTGCGCCCCTTGCCTGGCGGCTATGGACGTGGCAGTGGCACCCTAGCCAAGTGGATTCAGCAGAACCTCGACAAAGATAGCTCCAGTAAGGGCACATTAACCCCTCTTAAAGCTGGGGTCCGCTTGGCTGTTACCCGCGCCAAAACACCCATTACGATTGATGGAAATCTCGACGAATTCGCGACAGCCGTTTGCACTCCGGTCGAGTATTTCCATCCGGACCAGAACAATCGGCCAGCTCAGTTTTTCTACCTCTGGGACAACGAGGCCTTCTACGTAGGGCTGCGGACTCTAGACGAAAAAATCTTTTCGCCTGTCGACCCTCTTTGGGAGGGAGATGCCGTTGAATGGTATTTTGACACACGCCGTGATTCCACCTTCCGTGATCAGAAATGGGGAAAGGGAGCCGTCCATTGTTTTTGGACGGCTATGAGAAAAGCTGAGCTTAACCCACGCTTTTGTCTTCGCCCTGGCTATCTTGATGCCATTGCAAAAACTGGCGTCGAGGTAAGCGCCCGCCGATGGGAACGAGGTTTGGAAGTGGAGTTCAAGTTACCTTGGGTAAACTTTCCTAACTTCACGCCGAAGATAAATGAGGTTATCGGAATCGATGCAGAATTATCCTACAGTGACGGTTCTCAGAGGTCCTATCGAAGCTTTATTTTTGGGAGTCCACTATCGGTCGCTCAGCCAGGCAACTTGGCACGCGTCCAACTTGTCGACACCCTTCAGAAAGACCACTGGGAAAAATGTGCGCCAGTGATGATGCCCATTCGAATCGACACAGCATGGTCTCAAGGAGGAAAGCCAAAAGTTCAAGCTCGCATCGCGCTGCCAGTAAATCATTTAGAAAAGATTGGAAAGATCATGTTTCAAGTCTCCGATTTATCAGGAAAGTTGCTAGGTGAATTTGAAGCGAGAGAAACAGAAATACTCGGATCAGACCCCAATTTCTCGAGGAAGGTTACGACTTGGCCAGCGGATCTAACCGCGCCCGGAAGCTATACTGCGGTTGCCGTAATTTATGATAAAAATGGAAAGGAACTCGGACGAGTTGCCCCACGATTAGTCAGTGTTAATATAAAACAAGGCTATTAATCGACCAATAAAAATATTAAAAGGGAAAAGGCTAAATTAGGAATTCGAACTTGATTTAGAGAGCCTTTACAAAGGCCTTTCTTACTCTCCTCCAGACAAATCCCAACACCGAATTTCCTTATCGTTGCGGCAGTATAATCGCTTGTTTGCTAGAGCGGGATGAGACCAAACTAAGAGGCGCCCTGATACAGTGTGGGTGGGATCAATGATACTCATGCGAGACACCTCGTGATATTTTTTCGGTGATAGCTCGGCCACGATCATCTCACCGTGGTCGTTGAAAATGAGTGTTCGCCCCGAAGGTTCATGATGGACAGTAAAGGCTTGCAACCATGGTCCCCGTCCCGACCCATCAGCCTTCCGAAGTGGCTCCTCGGCGGCCCAAACTCGCCTGCCAGTTTCGATCTCAATGCAACGAAAGAGCCCCTTACGGCCACCTGAATAAACGAAGCCGTCCCGCACATAGGCAGTGTTCATTACACCTGCTACCCCCTTACGCAGATCTCGGCCCCACGCCACCTTTGCAGACCTCCCTTCCGAATCCACCCGGATCGCAGCGGACTTCCCATTGAAGCCCATGACATAGACGAGGTCCTTCCAGACACGGGGAGCTCCAACTGCCATTCCATATTCAGGTTTGAACTCCACAGACCAGAATACTTCGCCAGTTTTGGGGTCTAATCCGTTCACATTTTCAGCATCCCATACCAAGAGTTGCCGATGCCCGCTCACTGTCTCGATCACGGGTGTACTATAACCAGGGGATCGAGCATTCAGCGCTTTCCACTTCTCCTCTCCGGTCTTCTTATCAAAGGCTACTACTGTACTATTCTCACCCCCAACAATGCAAATAAGAAGCTCTCCATCTATAAGCGGATGAGCGGATGTTCCCCAAAGCGGGGTTTCAAACTTATATTCGCTTATAAGATTCTTCCTCCAAATCAGCATTCCATGCTCAGCATCATAAGCATGCAGGGCCCCTTCCGCACCGAGCGTGTATACCATCCCATCATCAACCAGCGGCGTAGTACGAGGACCAATAGCGTAAGGAAAAACGCTCGTATAGTTGGCTTCATAAATATCGCTCCACAACAGTTTACCACTCTCCTCATCGAGACAAACAATTCGTTCCGTTCCCGGAATCGTAGCCCGTACGAAATTGAGATTGGTTCCTGGCTTCAAGTCTTTCGGTTTGTAGGGTTTTGCCTGTCGGTCCATTACATAAACGCGTCCGTTTGCCACCGCCGGGCCGGAATAACCACTCCCAAGTGGGGCCGACCAAAGGAGCTTTGGCTGATGCTTCGAAAATTCGAGTGCTACTCCCTCCTCCCGCCAGATCGTGTCACGCTGTGGTCCGAGGTACTGCGGCCAATCATTAACGGTGAGCGGATCAACCGGATCCTCTTCATTTGCTGAGGACAACCCTATAGACACCATTAACGATAGGACGAAAGTTCGAGCGATAGAGCAGTGAACAAAAAGAGCTTCAGGAGCGATTAAATAGGATAGATTCATTGTGCTAGGGAATCTCATTGATTTGAGATTAAGTTTAATTTCAGGAGGTTGGTCGTGTCGAAAAAGAGAGAAAAGGAAAATCGATCCGCCTATTACCCGCTCATGCCTTAATTTTTTTTGGGTGAATCGAAAAAACAATCAAAATACGGGGCACACAATCAACACATTCTTTCCCTTTCTAACCTGCAGGAAATTGCCAACAGTATAGAATCCAGTCCGAGTTAAGTATTCGATCCTTAGCTTTTCTCCTCGGCAAGAACCTTGCCCGCTTTGAATTCTTTAAAACTAACGCTTGGCTTATCTTCGCGATGCAGACCTTTGATTGAAATTCGGTGCTGTCTTCCATCCTTCAATGATACCTTAAGCTCGGTTGCCGACAGCGCCTCAACGGCTTTAATCATAGAAGAACTCTCTTCCTCAAATGGCTCTATCACAGTAAGAAATTGAGCAGACTCCCCCTTACTTCTTACGCTGAAAGTATGCCGTTGATATTTAGAAACTTGGCCCTGAGGGTAGTCCGCGCCAAACTCGACGCTTAAACCGTTAGCATTCAAATTCGACAAATCGATCCGGACTTCACCTTTACCATTTGGTTGGGCAGGAAGAGACTCTCGAAATGGTTTACCCGCAATAACAACGGGGCCAGCTCCATAGTCTTCACCAGTTTGAATTTTTTCAATATCTGGTCGGCCATCTACGTTTGTACGGATACCGTTAAAAGTAAGCTTTCCCTGTTTTTGGAGCTCCGAAAATTGAAGTCTCTCTCCGTTAGAGAGGAGAAGTTGACCGCCTCCCCAGAAAAGACAGTCACCCTTGCCTAAAATGAAACCTCCGCCCTTGCGACGGTCTTCGTTTTGGGTTTTCAAAGTTAGAATTTTGGCATGCTTTGGGATTTCGAGTTCAATTTTTTTGCGACCAAGAATCCATGGTGAGAACTCGTCCTCGGCGAGAACTTCCCCATCGATCTCGATGCTGAATTTTGCCCACCCGGCTCGACTACGAACTTCAGGCGCTGAACCCACCATAATCTCTGAGTTTTTTGGCCAAGCGGAGTAGACATCGGCATAAAGATCGCCTTTTTTGCCCTTAAGAGTTCGCCAGTTGAGATGGGATTTTTCATCGAAGATAGTGCGGAAGCGTGTTCTAGAAGTGCCGTCTTTTTCCCACCATTGACAATTCGTGATCAGCTGGGTGGCTAAGCGAGGATCCGTTCCCATCTGCTCCGTATGACGCGTTTTTTGGACTCCCTCACCTTCGATATTTTGGAAACCACGTATTTGAAGCAAGTTATCAAAAGTATGTTCTTCTTTGCCTTCAAGATAATCGGCGAGAACAATGTAATGATCAGTAACGATTGCTAAACGACGCTGGAGGATACGTTCCGTCCAGTCGCCGATGTCAGCGACTTCAATTTCTTTGCCCTCTGAATCAGTCGCAGCCGGCATAAAGACGTCTTCGGCGGCAAGACGCTCTCGGCCGCTAAGAATAGCACTTTCATCTTCCTTACGGTTTGGACGTCGCATTTGTAATCCGAGGTAGGGTGGACATGACCACCGGGCTTCAGTCTCGACAGCTGCGGCTTGCATTTTTGGACCCGAATGAAAAAGGAGACGACGCGATTCGACAGCCTCCTGATTCCGACCATCCACGACTACCATGTTATGATTGGCTGACGATTGAACGAACATTCCATACATAAAGCTCGCGTAGGAATACCACAAACCATGCCCGCTAGAATAAAAGCTTCGGTCGTAGCGGCGCATAGAGTTGAAGTTGGTGCGATCAAAGTGCCCATGATAAGCACCATGGGTTCCATATTTTAGGCTCATCTCAATCTGTTCGCTCGGGTGCCGACCTGGTGTTTGAGAGCGCAAAGTGATGAAACCAATGCCATCAGAGTAGGCCGATCGAATGCCAATTTCAGGTGTCTCGTCTGGCAGCTCCGGCACACCGTATAACAGGCTTCTCCCGCCCTCTCCACGGCGCTTTACGAGAGCGGCGAAGGCCGGCTTTCGCCACATCATATAAGCAATCTCAAAACCTTCGTCGGACGTAAGACTCCACTCGCCACCATCATTGGCTGCGTAAATTTGCCCGTCGTGTGAGAGGTGATCAATGAATGAGTCCCACAACTGATCCAGAGTGATATGTGGCACCGGGTGCTTACCAAACTTTTGGAATGGCTTACCTCCAAATTCCTGCTTCCGAGTCTCTACCTCGTCTGTGAGGCGGCGGAATTCCTTGGAGTACCCTGGGACGAAATATTGATCGATCATATTAACACCGAAGGGTTCAGCAGCGAGTGCCATTTTACAGATATAACGTGAAACCCAGACGTTATAGTTGACTGAACCCTCATACCACCAGCCATCTGGCATGATCCCATTGGCAATGTTATCGTAAACCCCATCCGTGGCGTAAAGAAAATGCTCAAACCAAGCGAAATCTTGCACCGTCAAAGCTAGAGTAAAACCACACCGTGCTTGCTGGAGCTCAAGATTAGCAACGCCGCTTAAGCTGATTCCATGCATACGCTCGCGCATCTCTAATTTAATACGGGCGTGATCATCATCAGTGAATACTCCAGAATCAGCAATCATATCGTAAATTTCACAAGCTTGAATGAGATCTTTCCCACCGACTTCGAAATGCACGCCTGGCTTTGCAAGCTCGGCGTATTTTTTATCGCGGGAGATTTGCCAAGCGACGGCATAGGGCCAGCGTGATCCTGGCCGATTATCTTTAGCCTCATGTTTGAGGTAACGCTGGGCCGCTTTCTTCGCCCATCCGTAGTTATCGATTTTTTCGCGTATTTCCTGCCAACGCTTTGGTGTATGAACAAGGTATGGGTGAGGAAGTTTCCGGGCTGTAATAAACTCGATTTCGCCCCCGAGTTGGCCATTAGCAAGTGCTATGATTTTTTGGCGTTCGCGACCGCCTGGTGGAACTCGATCAGTGACGTTCACACTAATTGTTACAGCTTTAGTTTCCCCTGATTCCAATGTGAGTTCATTTGGTTCAACCGAAGCGAACATCACGTGTTTGCTGTAAGCATTATGTGCAAGGTTGACAGACTGCAAACGATCGGAGCAATTCATCACTTGGAGCTTGTATTTGAGATCAGCATTTTCTTCCCCAGCCGCCGATCGAACTTCTGAAAAAAGTTTCAAGCGCGGGGCCGCGATTACTCGAACGCTTGGCACACTGATAGAGCCACTTTTGTTGTCGGCGAACCTGCCACGGATCTCAACCTTTTGAATTTGACGAAAAGTTTCGCCGAAAGGATAAAACTTATCAAAGGCAGTAAACGGAAGATCGATAACTTCCGATTGATTTGATCCAACGAAACTGAACCTGGCTCTACTTGTTACGGGTGCAGTAGTACGGTAACTAGATTTAGCTTCACGTTCTGGTGTGTGAACGATGACTTCCCCATGGAAAGAACGGCCTTCGCCCGCAACAATCTCCAGCCGCAGGCCATAGTGCCTAGACCAGTCATGATGCTGGTTAGCAGTAAAGAGAGCACTTGCCGGTATCGTGATAGACCTCTGAGCGTCGAATCCTTTCCATTCGCCTGGTAGATTGAGGCCTTCTTTTTCGTGGATTTGGCTGCCGAGATGGAGCCATGGTTTGAGATCGCGTTCGCGCTCTGAACCCTTAGGTATTTGGCCACCAGCAAGTCCATGAAGCATCTGAGCCTGCCCAATTACAGAGCTCCCCAAAATAGCGAAACTGGTCGCTATATTAAAAGAGATGAACCTCACATTGGAAAAACCCGCCCGAAGACATAAAGCCTTAAGATTAAAAAAGGCTAATCCGAAAAATATCATGAGAACGCTCATAAAAATCAGTAAATTTGCTTCAAAAGAAAAAACAACCCTCTTTCTTCCTTAGCTGCGCTTTTCATAAGTACCACAAACAAATTCCAATTGCAGCGATGATAAACTATTAGTTCTAAGAAAGCTAAAATACTACATCTTCCGTAAAATCAAAATGAGCCGACACCTTTCTAAATACCTTCTTTTCCTCGTCTTAATTCCAAGTTCGTGGTCTAGACCTTTTCACGTTTATTCCCCAAGTTCTAAAGAACAATTGCTTTGGGTTGTCGAGGCAATCCCCGAAAGAGAAAACTTAGAACTTAAGGTAGCCAAGAAGGTCGAACTCAATTTCCCAGGCCAGGTCATCACAGCTCACCCAACCAAGCCATTACTCTATATCACTGCAACGGACGGGACTCCCGGCAAGGTCCCTGGGGCTGTTGTATTTTTGAACGCCGATGGATCTTACCTGAAGCATGAAAGAGTAAATTTTAACGATGGCGCCTGCTTCCTGAGCCTCGATAAGGAAAACAAACATCTGCTCGGAGTTAGTTATAGAAACGGACGGCTCAACGTCTACCCACTCGACCAAGAGGGTATTCCCGGCAAAGCCGTCACAACGATTGACGAAGGTAAAAGAGAAGCTCATTGCGTCCTTCTTCCGCCCGACGGAAAAAACATTTACGTTCCCTATGTTAAGGAAAACCTTGCTCTCCTGCAATATGCCTACGACAGCAAGACTGGAAAGGTTACTCCGCTCGAAACCAAAAACGCCAAGCCGCCCCTCGGAACAGGCCCACGACACATGGCCTACCACCCTACCCTGCCCATGGTTTACTTTAGTAACGAACAAGGTATCGGACTCTCATCTTACCGCCGTGAGATTAACGGCGAACTCAAGGTCGCACAGGACATCAACATCCTTCCTGCCGGCATGTCTAAGATCGGCTTGAGTGCTTCAGATCTCATCATCACCCCGGATGGGAAATTTCTTTTCGCAGGTCTTCGCGGCCACAGTCAGAATTTCAATCGTATCTCCCGCTACCGCATTCTGAAGGACGGCCGGGCCGAGTTTATTGGCCTAACTAAGGCCGACCGGATCCCCTGGGGACTGACTCTTTCACCAGACGGAAAATTTCTTCTCGTGTCCGCCACTGCTGGGGCAAGCCTTACCGCCTATCAAATTTCCCCAGACGGGGATCTTATGAGAATTAAATCTCTCCCATGGGACCCAAAAATGTCAGATTTAGTGACCCGATAGAATTTTCTAGTTTTAATCACGATCCAATACCAAGCATGAAAAGACTCACATCTCTCCTACTCTACATTTTTGCCTTCTCGATAAGCGTTTCCGGTCAATCTCTGGTTCAACCCAATGCCAAAGTTGAGAAACTCGCCCAAGGAATGAAGTTTACTGAGGGCCCGGTATGGTTACCCGATGAACAAAAACTTATTTTCTCCGATATTCCCAACAGCATGCTCATGCAGTGGAAAAAAGAGGGTGGCCTATCCAAATTCCGAAAAAGTGAAAGTGCCAATGGCAACATTCTAGACCTAGATGGGAATATTATTTCCTGCCAGCACGGTGCCCGAAATGTCATTCGTATCGACAAAAAAGGGAGAGCGACAATTTTAGCCGATAAATTCAACGGCAAACGCTTCAACTCCCCCAATGATGTCGCGGTCTGGAAAGACGGCACCCTCTGGTTTACCGATCCACCTTGGGGACTAAGAGAACCGCATGAAATCCCCGGGCACTGGGTCTACAAGCTGTATCCGAAAACTGGAAAAGTAGAAGCTCTGATCAAGAATTTAGCCATGCCCAACGGCATTGTATTCTCGCCCGACTTTTCACGCTTATATGTCGCAGATACTGGGGGAAGTAAGCGGCACCCTGATTCCAAATATCATGACTATCCTGCTACTGTGACCTGCTACGCCCTGAGTGACGAGGGAACAATTGGGGAAGAACTTTTTACAATTAAGGAAGGAAGTGACGGCATGGCCGTCGATGTGAAGGGAAACCTCTACCTGACTCAGGGAAATGTTCAGGTCTACGACCCCGAGGGCAAAAAAATCGAAACCATTAAAGTTCCACAGAACCCAGCCAATGTCTGCTTCGGAGGTTCTGATTACAAAACTCTTTTCATCACAGCTCGAACATCTCTCTACAGCGTAAAGATGGTTTTCCCGGGTGCAGTTTCCAAACGGTCGGTTTTCGAAAAGAGCAAAAAGTGAAACTTAAAGATGAGCTAATCCGGAATGAGCTTAAACCTCTTCTGCGGCTTACTTTTGACCAATACATTATCAGGTCGTTCTCGACTAATCTAATGAAAAGAAGAGATAGCTACCCAACCAGTCACGATTCGGTTATTTCTTTATAGCCTTGATAGGAGCGTAGGGATCTTTCGGACGCTTAGCGGGATCGACATACTCAGCTAGATCTCGCATCGCGATAACGGTGCAACCTTCGTCCTTCAGGTATCGAAGATACTTTTTGAAGTCCTCCGGGTCGCAGTTTACCCAAGCATGCTCGAGGGCGGGAACACCGTGGAAGCAAAGCACGGCAATTTTTCCTTCACGAGCCTGTGCGACCGCCCAATGTAGATCCTTCATTCCCCAGTCCGGCCCAGCATATCCAGTAGTCGGAACAAGGAGTGGATGGTCGCTCTTCGGATCGTAAGCCGGGCCACGCCCGCCACGTCCACCATCCAAATATTCGGGCCGCACGCCACGACGGGCGAATAGATAGTTCATCTTCGCCAAGACCTGCACCGCCGTTAGGCTGTTAGAGAAACCGGGATAGCAGAAGGTCGTAGGCTTCGGTATCTTGTATTCGGAACATCGCTTCTCGATGTGCTCGATTTCTGCTGCCACCTGATCCGCGCTCAATCCTGCCACATTCGGATGGCTCCGCGTATGGTTCGCAATCTCGAAACCCATCTTGTCGAGCTCTGCAATCTCCTCCCAGGTCACGTAGTGCTTCTTGTTTTGAAGAAAGCCCAAGCCTTCGGTCACAAAAAAGGTAGCTCCAAATCCATTTTTCTTCAGCTCCGCTGCCACGAATGACCGATCGGACTTGTTACAGTCATCAAAAGTCAGCACCACAAGCTTATCCGGTATGGGCTTCAGCACCGCTACTTTCTCCCCGGTGCTTGATCCTGGAAGAACAAAACCAAAAGTAGTAGCCAAGAGAACGAGAGCCAAAGAATTTTTCATTCCTGTTGAAATATGATTTCCCCTGCTCCGAGACAATCCCCCTTTCCTATTTAAAGTAAATTCCAAGTAATTATGAAATCACCTTCACTTTGTGATTCCCCAAGGCATGGCTTGATTGCTTAACTAGACGGATGAAAATTGAGGTTATGGACATCCTATTAATTGCTGCAAAATGAAGGAGCTAAGATCAATTGCGGTAGCTTTTATCGGAGTGGCTTGCGCGGCAGCTGAACCACTCGAATTACAAAAAGGTGACGTAGTGGCCTTCGTAGGTGGTGCTGACTTGGTCAGGATGCAGGAGGATGGTCGTCTCGAGGCCGCATTAACTCTCCGGTTTCGCGAGGCTAACCCGCAGTTCCGCGACCTGGCATGGGAGGGCGATACGGTCTATTTTCAAAATGCCGTTCGCGAACGCTGGCGGACCGAGGCCTTCGGCGGGTGGTCCGAACAACTACGGCGGATCAAGGCAACCGTTGTTATCTTCCAGTTCGGAAAAATGGAGTCTTTCGAAGGGGTCGCAAAAATTGCTCAGTTCAAAGAAGCCTACGGCAAACTGATTGATGATTTAGCAGGCGAGGGAAGACGAGCAATCCTGCTGGCGCCTTCTCCTTTCGAATGGCCAGCAGCCCGAGAACGCGCCGCCTTGAACTCCTACACCAAAGCGGTAGCAAGCCTCGCGAAAAGTAAAAAGATCCCCTTCATCACGGGTAATCAAGCCGATTCGGTGGAAGCATTCATTCTCGGCCTGACCGGTAAGAAAGAGCCAAATGGGCCAACATATGAGCAAATTCGCTCCACCGTGCGTGAAAAACACCGACTCTGGGTGGAGTATTGGCGCCCCACAAACTGGAAATGTATTTTTGGTGATGACAGCAAGCGCATCTTTTCCAAGGCCTCGCATGGGCGACCTTCAATTCAAGAAGAATGGGCGACCTACCCAGCCCTTATCCAAGCCGCCGAAAACGCGATCCAAAAAGGAGCTCCCTGGAATGCACCCGCCCCTTCTGCTTTGACAGGGTCGAAAGAAGCCAATCTTAAGAATGAGCTAGCTTCATTCGAGGTGTTGGAAGGGTTCGAAGTGAATCTCTTTGCAGACGAGTCCAAAGGCATTGCGAATCCTTTATCATTACGTTGGGACGCGAATGGCTGTATGTATGTGGCCTGCTCCGACGCTTATCCGCAGATCGAGCCAGGAGTGCAAGGTAATGATAAGGTCATCACTCTGCGTGATACGGACGGCGACGGTAGGGCTGACGAATCGATGGTCTTCGCGGACGGACTTCGCATCCCCACCGGGATGGAAGTCGGCCCAGATCGCGTCTATATCGGGCAGGGGACCGAGTTGCTCACGCTGCGCGATACGACAGGCGACGGGCATGCAAATGAGCGACGCACTTTGCTCACCGGTTTCGGCAACGGCGATTCACACCAAACCAGTAATTCTTTTGTGTGGAGTCCGGGTGGTGAGTTGTGGTGGTGTCAAGGCGACGGGATTGAATCTCGAGTCGAAACTCCCTTCGGTGTTTCTTCACTGTTTCAAGCTGGGGTATTTCGCCTTCGTCCAAACGAGTTAAGGCTCGATGGACTCCTCGATGATTTCATGGGGCCAGGAAATCCTTGGGGTATCGCGTTCGATGACTATGGACAATCATTCGTGATCGATGGTGCCGGAGGTGTTTCTTACCTGACTCCGGCTTCAATCCCTGCCAAACGCCGTCTTAGATTACCTCGGATTGGCAAGCCTGGTGGCTATTGCGGAATTGATTGTTTGGGGGCGAGAACTTTCCCGGATGAAATGCAGGGCGAATTTCTGATTGGCGACTACAAGAAGAACCAAATCAGCCGCTTTGCGACGAGCGATGACGGTGCCGGTTTCAAGCTCGATTGGAAAGAGCCTCTCCTACGCTCGAAACACCGCAACTTCCGTCCAATTGATGTGAAAGTTGGTCCAGACGGGGCGATCTACGTCGTTGATTGGTATAATCCAATCACCTGTCACCAAGATGATTTCTATCGCCATCCCGATCGCGACAAAACACACGGGAGAATTTGGCGAATCGCTCCTAAAAAAGGTATCTTGCCCCCCCCTAATCTAGTGGGCGCTTCGATTTTAGAATTACTCGAGGCACTCAGAGCTCCAGAACGTTGGACACGACTCAAGGCGAAACAGGTCTTGGTGGGGCGTGAGGTGGCACAAGTTTTACCCGCAGCTAAGACATGGGCAAAAACTGCAGAAGGTCGCGACCTCATGGAGGTGATCACATTATTAGAAATGCTAGACCAGCCTGATTCTGAAATTCTAAAACGTCTACTAGCTTCGCCTGATGATCGTGCGCGGGCCTATGGGGTGAGAGTGGCAGGTCGCTGGGGAGAGCGGATCGAAAATATCGTGGGACTACTTGAGCATGCGGCCGAGGACAGACACGCTAGAGTCCGGATGGAGGCCGCTCTGGCTTCGGCCGCTCTGCCGGATGCTGGAACCATTCTAGTGTCAGCAACGGTTGCGGAAGAACCACGGGATCGATGGATCAACTACGCCTTTGCACAAGCGGTTCATCACACTAAAGAAAATTGGCTGCCGGCCTTCCAAAGAGGTGAACTAGATTTTGGTGAGCGGCGGCGTGGGCTAACAGCAGTGCTTGGCGCAGTGGAATCGAAACACGTATTGAACGAAGTGCGGAAGCTCCTACTATCTAATCAGGTCGACGAGAACGCCCAAATGGCGCTTGCGCGAGCCCTCGTGGCAGTTGGAGAGAATCGTGATCTCCAAACCGTTTTTCAGTTGGGTCAGCTCGACGCTGCAACGATCCGTGCCATGGCATCCCGGAAACGTCCCGAATTCGACGTGTCCGATTTTTTGGAGAGCCTCTGTGCCTCGAAACATGTTGAGGATAGTGTCGCGGCACTGGAATTGGCGGCGAAGTGGCGTATTCAAGAACTCTACCAGACAGCAATACGTCTTGCTCGAAGCTCGCAAGCTGACCCTCAGTTGCGATCCGCTGCGATGCGCGCGATGGGAGCTCTGGGAAACAAAGAAACAATTCCATTACTGAAGGTCATGGCAGGAAAGTCAGCCAACCCCAAACCCTCAGCGATTATTGGCCTCCTTGAAGTTGATCAGGCCGAAGCTGCAAAAAGCGCCGCCGACATATTACAAGGAACGATCCAAAACGAAGCAATTGGGAAGATCCTTGGCGCCTTTGCAGGTCGTGAGGGAGGTGGCCCACTCCTAGCAATGGAACTGGCAAAACGAAAAATTGATCGCACGCAAGGAAAACGACTACAAGATGTGTGGATCGGAACCGGATTTGTTGATGAAGCGATCACAGAGGCACTAGAAGCGATTGCAGGTTGGCCCGTCTCGGGTTTGAAATTTGATGAAGACCTCGTTCGTCGAATGGTAGAGGCAGGGCGTAAGGGGGATCGCACTCGCGGCGAGATTCTCTTCGAGTCAGCTCGCACCGGTTGTATGGCCTGCCACAAGATCGGAAACCAAGGAGGAATGATCGGCCCAGAACTGAGCGCAGTCGGCAGCGGGGTGCCAGCAGACCGCATCGTTACCGAGGTGCTCTGGCCAGCTCGCCAGGTGAAAGGTGGATACGCACTAAGCCGAATCACCATGAGGGACGGACGTGTCTTGCAAGGATATCTCCAAGAAAGCCGAGACAAAAAACTATTACTACTTAGAGATTTCGCTGGAGCCGGAATGCAGGAAGTAGAAGCTGAAATGGTAACCAAGGAGGAACCGATCGGAAGCCTTATGCCTCCCACCGCCCAATCACTCTCGCGAGATGAACTATCCGACTTGTTTGCTTACCTTTTCAGCCTAGTTGGAAAATAAGGTTCATTTAGATGAATTCATGGGGCAAACATAGCTTAGCCACCTCCTACAAATCCACCCTTCGCTAACCCGACTCAATTTTCTCGTATCCAGACAGTGAACGGTGTCGAGAACACTTTGAATTTGCTACTTTGTCCTTTATTATCCCGGAAGGAGATTACTGAAAAACGGACCTTTAATTTGCCGTATTCTTAAGGATGGGTACAGAACCAACCAATCGCCGGAATTTCATTAAAAGCACGACTGCCGCTAGCGCTTTTACAGGATTCATGCCATCACGGGTCCAAGCAAAATCCTCTGCTGCGAAATTGAATATCGCAGCTATCGGGATTGGTGGCAGGGGCGCTCCGGTCATCAAAAGAAGCGCAGGAGAGAATATTGTGGCGCTTTGCGATGTCGATTTTGACCGCGGAGCTGAGACTCTTAAACAGTATCCCAAGGCTAAGAGATTCAAGGACTTCCGAGTCATGCTTGACAAAATGGACAGTCAAATCGATGCGGTAATCGTAGCAACACCTGATCACACGCACGCAGTCGCCACAATGGAAGCGATAAAAAGGGGAAAACATGTTTACACCGAAAAACCCCTAACTCATACGATATGGGAGGCGCGTCAATTAACAGAAGCCGCGCGTAAATACGGAGTTGCCACACAAATGGGAAATCAAGGCCACTCTTCCGAGGGAGCACGCCAAACAGTTGAGTGGATCCGTGCCGGAGTGATTGGCGAGGTGCGCGAGGTTCATTGCTGGAGTGATCGCCCACTAAGGGGCACGCGTTTTGAACAGAAAATGTATTGGCCTCAGGGTGTTTCTACCCGTCCAGTGGAGAAGCCTCCCATTCCCAGCACTCTCGATTGGGATCTATGGCTAGGCCCCGCTCCTCATCGGGAATATCACCCAGATTATGTTCCATTTAATTGGCGAGGTCGGTGGGACTTTGGGACTGGCGCGTTGGGTGATATGGGTTGCCATATTATCGACCATCCTTACTGGGCTCTCAAATTAGGTTATCCTGAGAGTGTTGAAGCAAGTAGCTCTCACATTAATGATGAGACCGCTCCGCTCGCTTCTATCATCACTTACCAATTCCCAGCGCGTGAAGGTATGCCCCCGGTGCGGATGCATTGGTATGATGGTGGTCTTAAACCGCCTCGACCTGCGGAACTTGGTCCCGAAGATGAATGGCTGGTCGATGGAGTTCTCTATGTCGGTGATAAGGGTAAAATTATGCACCGCTCCCACGGTGGAAAACCGACGCTCATTCCTTTGTCACGTATGGAAAATTTCAAGCGCCCAGCCGAAACAATTCCTCGGATCAAAGGTGGTCACGAACAAAACTGGATCGATGCTTGTAAAGGAGGGCGCCCCGCTTGTGCCAACTTTGATTATTCCGGACCTCTGACAGAAGTCGTCTTACTTGGTAACCTTGCTCTTCGCGCCGAGGGGCCCTTGCTTTGGGATGGTCCAAATATGCGCGTCACAAATAACGAGTCTGCTAATCAATTCATCCAAAGAGAATATCGCAAGGGCTGGGCTCTATAAGATAGGCCCATCATGCCGGGCAACCTTAATTTCTAAAATGAATCGAGTAGGAGTAAAAAAATCGCACAAGAAGATGGCCTTCATATTCTTCGTGTTGCTTTCTCTTTCTCTTTCAGCACATGAAAATAATACCTTCTTCGAAAACCAAATCAGACCTTTACTTGAAGCGAAGTGTCTCGAATGCCATGGGCCCGAAAAACAGGAGAATGGATTAAGACTCGACTCCCGAAAAGGCTGGGAACAAGGGGGAGACCAGGGACCAGCAATTATTGCCGGAAAACCAGAAAGCAGCTTACTAATAAGGGCAGTCTCGTATCACGATACTGAACTTCAAATGCCACCAAAAAAGATGTTGGAGGCTCACGAAATAGCCGAGCTTGAACTGTGGATCAAGCTTGGTGCTCCTGATCCGAGAACTGAAGAAAAATCATCCGAAACCATCGCGATGACACTTCAAGAGGCAAAGAACTTCTGGTCATTTCAGCCGCTCAAAGAACCACTAACTCCCAACACTAATCACAATCAATGGTCTCATCAGCCAATAGACCAATTTATCTTTGCCGAGTTGGAAAGTCGTGGCCTCTCTCCTGTGAGAGATGCGGACAAACGAACTCTCATCCGCCGTGCCACCTTCGATCTTACAGGACTTCCACCAACGATTGGCGAAATCTCAGAATTTATCGAAGACGCCTCCCCAGATGCTTTTTTAAAAGTGGTGGACCGGCTTCTTGCCTCACCCGCTTACGGAGAACGTTGGGGCCGCCACTGGCTGGATATAGCTCGATATGCTGACACGGCAGGAGACGGTTCAGATTACCCGGTGCGAGAGGCCTACAAGTATCGTGACTGGGTCATTCGAGCTTTTAACAAAGACATGCCATTCAATGAATTTGTGAGAGAACAAATTGCCGGAGATATCCTAGCGAAACGTCATTCGATAAACAATCCACTTCAATATTCAGATCGAATCACCGCGACCGGTTTTCTCGCTATTGGAAAACGCTATGGCTACAAAGATTCACCCGACTATCAACATCTAGATTTTGCCGATGTTATCGATACTCTTGGCAGATCTTTACAAGGACTCTCAATTGGATGTGCTAGATGTCATGACCATAAATATGATCCGATCTCGGCAGAAGACTATTATGCTCTTTACGGAATCCTTCAAAGCACTAAGTGGGCATTCCCAGGAGGAGAAGAGCAGAAAAGACCTGCTCATTTCCCACCGCTAGTTCCTCCAAAAAAGGTAATTGCCTTAGAGAAAACTAAGACTGAGAAAATTGCGCTTTTAGAGCACGAAATGAGTGAGAAAACCAAATTACGAGACGACTTAGATCGTAACGAGCGAGCGGGGGGTATTGATTTAGGATTTGAATCTCAAAAACCGAAGAGCCCTCTCAGTGCTCCTTGGGTTTTCTCTGGACCACTTGAGGTTCTCAAAGAGGCTCAGAGCCCATTCCAAGAAATTCACCCGAAAGGAAAAGTTGGGGTGAGACTTGGGAGCGGTCAAATTACCGATGGCATTCGCTATGTCTTTAAAAATGGACTGACCACAACGCCAGGACAGGAGATCAATTTTGCCCTAGACTTTCGGACCTTAGCTTCAGAGAACACTGGGTCATTTCGGTTCTATCTTGGCCAAGGGGTCATTCAATCTTTGGCTGTTCAATGCAGCATCACATCGACTGAATTCTCGGTAGCAAATGGCAACAAATGGGAAACCGTTTGCAAGCTAGAGTCCGGCAAATGGCAGACCCTGCGCATCACAATAAATCCAGAAGCGAAAAGTTACTCGGGATTTATTGGAACTGCTGAGGATTTAACTCATTTTTCTGAGAAAGATGTTGGGCCCAATTGGAATGGAATTATCGATTGCTTTATCTGCGATGGAGCTGGTCATGTGGAGGGAGCGGCTTGTGCTCGTGACATCGATAATATCGGGCTCCAACCAGAGACATTTCAGGCACCCGGTAGCACCCCAGTCATTGCCGAACCTCTTTCGGCCGAAGAAGCACAAGAACTCAAAATATTAACCAAATCAGTTGGAGACCTCGAAAAGCAGCTGGCTAAGATCAAAAAGACTCAATCCTATCAAGTCGCCTATGGCGTATGTGAAGCCAAGCCTGTTGATGCTCATTTCCAATTTCGAGGAGAACCCACGAAACCGGGTAAAAAAGTCACAAGGCGTTTTTTAAAAGTTTTAGGAGGGCAACCTGTAGGACAAGCGTCATCGAGTAGCGGACGCCTTGAACTCGCCGATCAGATCACTCACGGAAACAACCCGCTTACCGCTCGAGTCTTCGTAAATCGCGTCTGGCAATGGCATTTTGGTCAAGGAATCGTTTCAACACCCAGCGATTTTGGCTCTCGTGGCGCAGCACCTACTCATCCTAAACTACTCGATTGGTTGGCCATAAACTTTATCAAATCGGGCTGGTCGATTAAATCGCTACACCGCCTGATCATGTCATCTCGGACCTATCAGCTCGCGAGTGTCGATCACGAAAAAAACCTACTCCAAGATCCCGAAAACCGCTTTCTCTGGCGTTACTCCAGACAGCCTTTAGATGCTGAATCGATTCGCGACGCTATTCTTTCTGTCAGTGGAAAACTTGACCGATCTATTCCTAAAAGCCACCCCTTCCCTCCGGTCAACCAATGGGGGTTTTCAATCCACAATCCTTTTCATGCAGTCTACGATTCAAATCACCGCAGCGTCTATTTGATGATACAACGTAACAGGCGACATCCATATTTATCTCTTTTTGATGCTGCTGATCCTAATCAAAGCATCGCCAAACGACGGCCCACGACCACACCAACTCAGGCTCTTTTTCTTCAAAATTCGCGATTCATACACGATAATGGAGAACAATTTGCGAAGCGAATCATGGATATTCCGGGTGATGATTCTAAAAAAATCCTTTGGGCCTTTGAGTCAGCTCACGGCACGATTCCAAATGATCAAATCATCCAAAGTTGCCTCAAATTCTTATCTGACTATCGAGATAAAATAAAAGGCGCTGAATCTAAAAAACACTCTGACTGGAAGGCGCTTTCTAGGGTTCTTCTCACAAGTAATTCATTTCTCTTTGTTGAGTAATTCCATGCCCACTTTCGACAGCTCCTTCCACCAAAACAAAACCCGCCGCGAGTTTTTGGATCGTGCTTCAGGAGGGTTCGGAGCTGTCGCCTTGGCAGGGATGTTCAAAGAGCTTCAGGGGTCTTCAATGAATCCTCTTGAAGCAAGACCAAGCCACCATGCTCCTAAAGCCGAGCGGGTCATCTTTCTCTACTCCACTGGTGGGGTCTCGCACATTGATACATTTAACCATCGCCCTCAATTGACGAAGGATCATGGAAAATCAATCACAGCCTCTAGATGGCTAAACAAACCTGGGTCATTTAAGCGTTTCCTGACGAAATCCCGCTTCTCGTTCAAGCAATACGGCCAGAGCGGAGCCTGGGTCAGCGAACTGTTTCCACACCTCGGCTCAGTCATCGACGATATATGTGTCCTAAACGCGATGCACTGTGAAAGTGATGGTCATGATAAGGCAACCTTAGCAGCCCACACAGGATCGGCTCAATTTGCTCGGCCAAGTGCAGGATCGTGGGTTAGCTATGGCTTGGGAACGGAGAACCAAAACCTCCCTTCTTTCATGGTCCTTGGTCCAGCTGCCCCCTACGCTGGTTCGCAAA
The DNA here is from genome assembly GCA_002420315.1 of Akkermansiaceae bacterium UBA5688. Lineage (GTDB taxonomy): Bacteria > Verrucomicrobiota > Verrucomicrobiia > Verrucomicrobiales > Akkermansiaceae > SW10. The sequence continues at coordinate 8,350 of DIHU01000024.1, read as the reverse complement.
CCTGGGGGAGTGATTTTTTACCGGCATGTCACCAAGGAACTCATCTCGTCCCTGGAAAGGATCCCCTTCCCAACATCAAGCCCCAGAATCCCAACCGCAGCCTCCAACAAATGGAGCTCGCGTTGCGCCAAAAGGTAAATCAAACCTATTTCACCGAGCCCTCCTCAGATCAACAACTGGAGGCTCGTATCCGCTCCTTTGAGACCGCTTTTGGAATGCAACGAGAAGCACCTGAGGCTTTCAATTTCGCAGAGGAAACAGACGAAACAATGGATCTTTATGGGGTTAAACGGGGAACTACCACCGGTTTCGGATGGCAATGCCTCGTAGCTCGAAGACTCGCAGAGAGAGGCGTGAGATTCCTCGAGCTCATTGATGTGGGCTCAAGTAACAACTGGGATTCCCATGGAAATATTGGCGATCATCAGCGTCTAGCAAAAGCAATTGATAAGCCGATAGCCGGGCTTCTCACTGACCTTAAAAGGAGAGGAATGCTAGACAGCACACTGGTAGTTTGGACTACCGAATTTGGTCGAACCCCATTTCACGAAAATCCAGATCATCCTGGGCGAGAACATCACAACCTCTGCTTTTCTTCGTGGATGGCGGGAGGAGGGATTAAGGGAGGAATCGTTCATGGAGAATCTGATGAATATGGAATCCGGACCGCTAAAGATGCTGTCCACACTCATGACCTACACGCGACGATGCTCCACCTTCTTGGTATCAACCACGAGCAATTGACCTTCCGTCATGCTGGAAGAGATTTTCGGCTTACCGATGTCTATGGAAACGTCATCAACAAAATCATTTCTTAGAAAAATTCGAACGACTCATGATTAAGATTCTTGTCACTCTTTCCTTGCTTTCGATCACACAAGCAAAGGCCACTTGGTATGGCGAAAACATCGAAGAGGGCGCAGACATCATGATAATGGATCTTCGCTGGCCATGGTGGGCTGAATCAACTTATTCGGCAAATTGGAATATTGGCACCCTTCCTACAGGAGTGACGGCCTACGGAGGATTCGCAGGATCTGTGGCGACAGTTGGTGACGATCATCGTCCTAATCTAGATCCTGAAATACAGGATTCCTTTCGTCCTGGATCCGTTTGGTCATTTTGGGGAAGCAATCCTGAAGGCGAACCGGTTAGAGTAGAGGCTGCTTCTGAGCATACATTTGCCTATCAATATATCGGAGAAGGTGCGAGTGGCGCACTTTTTGGGACTTGGCCACTGATTAAGCGTAACCGTTGGTATACCATGATGATGCGGATTTGGCAGCCACTTGGAAAAGAACAAACAGACATCTCATACATAGGTCGTTGGGTGAAAGATGTCGAAAGTGGGTGTTGGCACCTTTATGGAATCATGCGCCTACCCATTGCCGCCAAAGCATTTACTGGTAACGCTGGGTTTCTCGAAGATTTCGGAAACGAATGCCGCTCGGCAAGAGCAATCCATCGTCGGCTAGGCTACTACAGAAAAGATCATGAATGGCGTAAATCCGATACTGTTACGATTGATGTTCAGAAAGGGCTTACTCTCAAAAACTATTGGGTGGTCAACAAAATCGATCATGACCGCACCTTGGCAATGGAGTTAAGTAGCAACAGATCGATGGTTCCACAACTTCTTGAAGGCCAGCCTCTCGCTGAAGGAAACCAGTATTCATTTACAGTAAAGCAGCCTGATCTCCCGACCTTGGATTTACCGAAAGTGGAAGAACTTAAGGCTGTAGCAAATGGTAAGCAGGTTCTCGTTTCTTGGTCCATTCCAAAGACTGCTTCGCCCCAGTATCAAATCAAAATTGAGATCTTTGATAATTCAAAATGCTTGGGGAAACCGGTCGCAATTCACGAGGAACGTATGCCAGTTACGCGTCACGCCCTGATAGATATCAAAGTTAAGAACCCCACCGTGCGCTTCTCGATGGCTGACATTTTTGATCATTCTATCGAGCCTCTCGTCATCGAGGCCATTCCTGCAACTCCGCCCAACCAGCCCGTCAGCTTACCAACTGCACCTGGGCTCAACTATGAACTCTGGCACAAAGAAGAAGATCGCCACGTTAATGTCATCTACCCTCCTAGCGAGAAAGCAGAGCAAAGTCGAAATGAACGACATTATTGGCTTTCGCTTGATGAAATCGCGAGCGGTCGCCTCATTCAACAAGGGATTTGCAATGGCTTCGATCTCGATCTGAGGGGCAAACGCCGAGAAGGATACGCTTTTCGTTTTCGTGGTTTATTACGAGCTCCAGAGTCGGGATTTTACCTTATCAGAATGAAAGGCACCGATGGATACCGAATTCGCATTGACCAAAAAGAGACTCTTCTTTGGGATGGCTTACATGGGCCTGAGGATAAAGTTACTGGATTACACCTTGCAAAGGGCGATCACCACCTCGCCATTGATTATTTTGTAGACCGGAATAAACCCTTCTTTCAGCTCGAATGGCAAGGCCCGGGAATTCCTCGTCAGGAAATCCCCTCAGCTCTTTTGCTACACGAGGCTGGAGACGCTCTCCCTGAGGTGAAAGTCGTTGTTAGGGCCGACGATGATGGGGGCATCAAAGCAACCGTAAAAGCCGAACCCAATGGGCGTAAAATTGAACGTATTCTTTTTTACTTTGACGAGATGCAAATCAGTTCAAGCAAAGGAACGACTCTCATCTATGACGGAGTGCTACCTGGCGGCAACCATCATGTTTGGGCCCGTCTTTTTTATGATGGAAATCACACTCTTGATACTGACCCTATCCCGATTTCCGTTGCGATCAAGAAACCATCTGGCTGGAAGCTAGGAGTCGCTGGAGAATCAGATTCAACTTACAATCTTCTCCAGCACTCTGATCGCTCTTTTTCCTTTGTTGGAGAAGGCGAATACGTAGTGCATCGCCCCGTGACAGGCGACTTCATCTTGACCTGCAAGATTGATCAAATGGCGGGGTTGCAAGGTGAACCTGTAAACGGAGACTCCTGGGTGGGGCTGACTGTCCGCGAACATCCCGAAAAGAATAATTATGGCTGGGGACGCGAATTCGGAATTATGCAAGTTGCCCAAAACGGCTTGCGCACCAGCCCTGATCACGGTGATGGAGCCGGAACACGGCAGAGCTATCAGCGGTTACCTGATGGTCATCGTTGGCTACGAATCACCCGTGAAGAAAACGTCTGGACCGCTTGGACTTCCGCCGATGGCTCAACTTGGTCCTTCGGCGCTCGCCACTTTAAACAGCTTCCAGCAAAAGTCGGTGCAGGGATCGTATTTCGAGCTCTTCCACAAGACGCTCAGATGTATTTCCGGGCGTCAGTTTCAAATCTCACTCTAGAGTCCGAAACCACTTTTAATTCAACGACCGAACCCCTTACAGCGACAGGAACTAGATCCTCACAATTAACGGGGGTAGTAGTAGCACCATCTAACCCTAATATTATTGTCGTTAGGACTAGCCACGAAGGTCTTTTGCGTTCCACGGATGGAGGAAAAACATGGAACCCTGCCAATGGTCTTCTTCAAGGGGCCTCAAATTCAGTTCGGAGTGTCGCGATCCACCCCACTAATCCACTAATCATGCTTAGAGCATCTGGACGGACTGATTCCAAAGGAGATTTTAAGGGCGGACTCTATCGCACCAATGATGGTGGCAAGACTTGGAAAGATTTGCTTTTACAAGGTGATTTTGACGGCCTTGGTCCTTCTGCTCTCTGTGGAGAGATTCTTGTTTTTTTGCCGATGAATCCAAAAATAATTTTTGTCGGTTGCGAAACACGCGGACTTTTTCGAAGCGACGATGGCGGCGACACATGGGCCTCGTTAGGCCAGAAGGGCCATCGCATCACTGCGATCCATGCCAATCCCTACTTTCAAAATCAATTTGGACAAACCGTTATTGAAACAGTCACCTGCCCTGACCATTTCATGTTTCTGTTGGGGCGGGGTGATCCGGTCTTCACCACTCAATCTAATGAGGCTTCTATTCACGTTTCGCACGACAATGGAAAAACGTTCCAAGAAGCGTCCAGCCGTTCAGACTTGGGATACTACAACATTCTCTCTCTTCGCTGCAGCCCTCACCATTGGCTGTACGGAACTTCTCACGGACTTCTCTATACCTTTTCGCAGGGGCGAGACAGTTACCTTTATTCAACTTCTCTAGAGATAGATTCACTTAGACCATTCACAGCCTTGGCTGGTAGCATTGCAGGAACTCAATTGTGTTCCCGAAAGTTTGTCAGCGCTATCAACCCAGCAAAGCCAGGACACCTCTCTCGGTGTGACCTTGGTGGAGACGTATGGGCTTGGGCTATCAGTCAACAAGACGAAGCCTCAGCTACTATTGCAATCGCAGCAGCTAATCCTACGGAATCGTCTTCGGGAGATTCTTGGTGGATCCTAGAATCAAAGGGTTTATTTAGAACTGACGACAGCGGAGTCACCAAATATCAGGTAATCAAGCCCTGAAGCTAACAGACTATTACAGTCCATTTATTTCTGGCCCTATCAAGAGGAGCTATCCTGCGTTCTGATTTGTCCGAAAATCATAAGCTGAGAGACCACGATCCGCCAAAAGGTTACTTCGTTTTAGTAACTCAAAGCACGGCGGAATCACTGGCAGCAGTAAAAATTAAATAGCCCAACCTTTTAAGGTATTCGTGCTGTCGCCAATTCGCTCAGTTTTGACGCCCATCCCTTTCGCGATTGAAAGCCACAAGTTTGCGATAGGAGTTCCTAGCGAGTGTCTATCGTGACGGTTCGTTTTGAAAAGACCGCCACCACTTCCAGCAATCAAAGTTGGCAGATTACTGCAGGTGTGGTGCATCCCGCTTCCGAGACCCGATCCCATGACGAACATCATATTATCTAAAAGAGTTCCATCTCCCTCTTCGATAGAATCCATTTTAGTTGCAAGATGAGCAAATTGTTCCATATGAAAAAGATCAAGTTTTTCGAGATCGCGGAGAACCTCTTCTTTATTCTGATTGTGAGTCCAGCCATGATGACGAATTGGTTTGTCAAAAATACCATGAAACATGAGTGGGCTATCCCACCGCTCGGGAGCCACCATCATACTAGCAACACGGGTGAGATCAGTCTGGAGGGCTAGAATCATCAAGTCGCCCATGACTTGAATATATTCATCACGCCGCATTGTCGTCCATAATTTACCAGGCTCACTTAATTCAAGATCCCGAATGTCGTCTTGTCGTTTAGAAATCCGTTCTATTTGTTGTTCAACGGTGCGCACCGATTCTAAATATTCCTCTAATTTATCCTGATCAAGCCGTCCAAGCTTGGGCCGGAGGTCCTTAGCGTCCTCTCGAATAAGATCTAGAACACTTGCATTAGCTTGATGTTCCCCAACCGAAAAAAGGCGATTAAAAACTAACCGTGGATCCTTCAGGGAGCGTGCCACATGACCGTGACCATACCATGAGATATTGTCGAAGTAGACCGATTCTCGATTATCAGTGTAACTGTTGCAGGAAAGTTCTAGAGACCGAAACGCGGTGGCCTGCCCTGTGACGTCGGCAACAACTTGATCAATCGTCCGCTTGAGCGGGTAACCAGCGGGAGAAAGTTCGTCCGGCCTGGCCGTACTGAGATAGCAAGTGCCAGCCTGAGCATGTCCATCAGTTCCCGGAACCTTGATTCGATCAAGATTAGTATGGAGTGAAATTTTCTGCCGAATACCCTCGAGAGCCTGCAGAGTAGGACTCAGCTCAAAATTTTCCCCAGTCGAAGAAGGGTGCCATGCTTTTTGTGCAACTCCATTGGGCGTGTAAAAAAAAGCCAACCTCTTTGGATGAATGACTTCTCCCTTAGTCTTGGCCTGCATCGCTTCTAAAAATGGAAGCGCGAAGGCGGCTCCACATCCCTTCAGGAAAGTGCGACGCGGAAGAGTTTTATTCCTAAGTATATTCACTTTGCTTTTTTAACTTTTTTATTTCGAAAAGGGTGACTCATAGCCACTTCTAAAATTACCGTTGAGAAACGACCATGATCTTCCATCGCTTTTCCAGTGATGCGATCAACTGAGAGCTTGTCTGTCACCTTTAATTCGCGACCTAAGGCATAGGATAGAAGATGCTCACTGAATCCTCGAATGAACTTCTCTGGTCGAGCAAGGATCGCATCTTTAAATCCTACGATGTTTTTAAATTCAATTTCGCCAAAAAGTTTTCCACTTGCATCAACTGGGAGACCGCCTGCGTAATCATCCCGCCAACGCCCAACCGCATCGTAATTCTCAAGAGCGAAGCCCATCGGATCAATCTTAGCATGGCAACTAGCGCATGTTTGGTCCGAAGCGTGTTGTTTAAGACGGTCGCGAATTGTAAGCCCTGATGCCGCAATAGCGGCATCATCTTCCTCAATCTCTGGCACAAGATCGGGAGGCGGAGGCGGAGGATCATTGAAAATGACAGTAGCAGCCCAAGCCCCCCTTTTAATGGGACTGGTTCGTAAGGGGGTAGAAGTCATCGTTAGGACAGCCGCGGTGCTGAGAACCCCCCCTTCCTTCCGTGTTGTTAAAGCCCTACGACTGAAGGTTTGTGAAGTCGTGTTAAATCGATTGCGATTTCCTTTCGTTCCAAAGGGGCTTTGTGGATTAGCATACCAAGACTGCAGTTCATCAGAGCGATAGGAATAATTACTATCAATCAAGAGCATTATCGAACGGTCCTCCACCTGAATGCTCTCGAACAAGAGAAGGGGCTCGACCATTGTCTGAAGACCAAACTTCCATTGCTCACAGCCAATCCGTGCATAATATTGTCCGAAGCGATCAAAGTCAGGCACAGCAGTCACAAGTTGATCGAGACGCAACCACTGGCGTGCAAAATTTTCGGAGAGCGCTCGGCTACGCCGATCAAGAAGCATTCGACGAATTTCTCTTTTAAGAATATCGGGTTTACTAAGCTGACCTTCTTGAGCCACCGCAATCAGCTCTTTGTCAGGTATACTACTCCAGAGGAAGAGCGCTAGACGCTGCGCTAATTCGTATTCGGACAGCGGGATTTTCTTGGAGGTCTCTGATTTCGCTTCGACCACATAAAGAAACTTTGGAGAAGCTAGAATTGCCGCGACCACATTTTTGAGTGCTCGAGTATGAGATGAAGTCTTTTGTTTTTCTAACTCATAATAGTTGGTGTAACGATTCAAGGTGGCTTCCGTGACAGGCCTTCTAAAAGCTCTTCCCAGAAACGGGCGCAGTTTTTTCTTAATAGGGACCTCGTCTTCCTTAAAGAAGCTATCTGCTAACTTAGTGTATGAATCAAAATTTGGGCTATCGACGATTGACCGTCCAAGTTTGAGCAAGCTTTCGAGTAAAATTGTTGAAGTGCTTAACTGTTCACCCCGGTTGTTGAAGCCATGTTCGGCTTGAAGGTCTATAGCGAAGGGATTTACGTCTTTTAAGATTTGTCGTTCAACTTGATTCTTGCCGAGCGTTCGATTACTCACGCGCACGCTTCTTGGCATAACGCCAGAAGCAGGATTAAAGTGACTTTCCCCACGGATCGATTTCTCAGGAAGCGGATAAATATCACCTCGGAGTTGTAGCAGATCTCGAACCGCATTGTTATATTCATAACGGTTAAAGCGTCTCATAATAACCGGCTCAAGAATCGTATTTTCCCGAGCGTATTCATCTACGATCCTATTTAGAAAGTCGGAGATTTTTCTTTTTTCCTCGGCGCTGGGTTGTTCGCTTTTTTTGGGAGGCATTTCACCGAAACTTACTGCTTCAGCACCTAGACGGGAAATTTCAACCTGCTGAGAAAACTTCGCCCGAGATTCCATCTCTTTTAAATTCACTTTTCCTTTCACTTTCTTTCCTGCTCCGTGGCACTCATAGCAATACTTTTGGAGTAAGGGTTGGACCTCCTCAAAAGAAACGGAGTCATTGACCGGAGGGGGAGAAGACCTTACTTCTTTTATTGGTTTCTTCGGCTCCAAATTCTTGGCAACGAGATAATCGACCCCCATAAGATACCCAGTCTTACGAAAGGGATGTGCTTTTACATTAGCCCCAGAAAGAACGAATTCCAAACGCTGGATTCCAGCTGCAAGATTAAATTCTCCAAGGTTTATCAAGTTGGCGAGTTCTACCTTCTCTGAATAAAGATCGATATTCTTAAGGATCGGTTCTCCATTGAAATTGATATTAAAGATGCCATAGTCGGGAGCTTTTGTAAGGACCATAGTTATCCGATGCTTACCAGCAGCTGAAATCCTGAAACTTGTGTTCATTGATTCACCTATATCTCCGTCCCAGAGCAGATGAGATCCACCACTCCACTGGGGGCCAAAATTAACCATATCCTGGATTCGCGACCTTCCTTC
>DIHU01000119.1:5677-11366 GCA_002420315.1 Akkermansiaceae bacterium UBA5688 | reverse complement strand
GTGATTTCGCAGGAAACCTGTCGCAAGCTTTTGTTCCAAGGTTGCCTCAGGAAGAAGGTCGCCGGCAATTTGCCAGATGGTGAAGTCGTCGTAGGGGAGATTACGATTGATAGCATCAATGACCCAATCTCGCCATGGCCACATTGTGCGCTCACGGTCGCCTTGAAAACCGTTTGAATCGGCATAGCGGGCAGCATCCAGCCACGGCCACGCGAAACGTTCTCCGAAAGCTGTGTCGGCGAGATATTTGTCAATAAGGCGCTCCCAAGCATCAGAAGATTTGTCATTAATGAAGGTCTTTACCTCTTCGGGTGCGGGAGGCAGACCGCGGAGATCAAATGAAAGTCGCCGGATAAGGGTTTCTTTGGAAGCGCGTGGGGAAAAGTCTAGTTCGAGTTTTCTGAGTTTTTGCCTTACCAATGAATCGAGAGGGTGCGGGGCAAGATTCGGAATATTTGGTTTTTTGACGGGTATAAAAGTCCAGTGCTCTTCGTACTTCGCTCCTTCTTGGATCCAGCGGTAGATTAGTTCTTTCTCTTCAGCATCCAATCTCAGTAAGTGATCAGGTGGAGGCATTATATCATCCGGATCATCGGAATTGATGCGCTCCCAGATGAGTGAGTCTTCAGGATTGCCAGGAAGGATAGCCGATCCTGATTTACGATCAGCAAAGGCTCCTTCAGATATGTCGAGTCTTAAATCTGCTTCCCTTGAGTTTGAGTTGAAGCCATGGCAACTAAAGCAATGATCTGATAGAAGAGGTCGGATATGGCTATTGAAGCCGATTGGTTCTCCAGTGGCAGTAGCGACAAGGATGAGAATGAGGAGATACCTTAACATTGAGCTGAAATTGAGGTTAGGGGCTGTCTTGCCAAATGTAAGACGTCTTACAAATCCGGAGGACGCCTTTTTTTTACGAGACAGTACTTACGTGTCTTTCTTGGGGTAATGGGATTAGTAGAGGAGGCAAAAGATCTTCAAACAAAAATTTCGTGAGCGTTATACCTTTAATCAAGGTCATGTATCTAGGCTTTTTGTTATGAAGGCAATTGAGGCCAGTCGTGCCTAGTTGTCACCCCAGCTAATTGGCTGATCTTGGCGGTTGTATTCCGAATCTCGCGGGATCGATTTGTTAAGGGAGCTTGAGAGGGGGTGTTCTGACCTGTGAATCATTGATTTAAGTGGTTTTTTTATTTTTTTTGGATCAAGCAGGTCTGGGAAATTCAACAAGGGAGGGGGGAGAGGCGAAAATTCTGCAGATTTGGCAAATATTTCCGGATTTTCGGCTTATCGGGGCTGCCAATCGGCTCTATAACTAGAAATCCTACGACATGAGTAATTTTCGACTCAAACTTCAGCGCAGTCTACTGTTCGGACTTCTAGTCTTTGCATTACCTGTTCTTGCGCAAAATTCGGTTCTTTTAAGTGAGGTCGCAGCCCGCTCGGCTGACGCTCGTGATGCTGGCGTCCTTATAGAAGAAGGGGATGATGCGTATCTTGAAAATGACTATAAGTTAGCCGTTGATAAGTATGCCGATGCTTTGTCGAAGCTTCCGAAAGGAGCTAAGTCGGTCGCTGGCTTGCGAACGACCGCCGTTCAGCGCTTTTCACAGGCCTCCTTGGTGCAAGCCCAGGCTCTGATGATTAAGGGTGGGGCAAAGAGCGCTCAGGCCATGGTAAAAGATGCCCTTACGGTTGACCCGGACAATCGTCAACTTAAGTCGCTTTTGGTTAAGATGGACAATCCAATCCGGTATGAGTCAGCCTTGACTACCGAGCACAATGTGAATGTAGCGAGAGTTCGAAGTCTTCTACAGGAGGGTCAGAGTTACTATGATTTGGGGCAGTTTGATCGCGCCTACATGACCTTTGAAGATATTCTGCGCATCGACCAGTTTAACAAAGCGGCACGTCGGGGAAAAGAGATGGTGATTGTGGCAAAGTCGGGTTACGCAGAGGCAGCTCGTGATCAGGCGCGGGCTGAGATGTTAAAGGGGGTGGACGCAAGTTGGCAGCAGAAGGTTGCCTCCAAGTTGGATGCGCCGATCGTCGGTGGAGATGATTTTGGAGCTATTAATCAGCGGGCGAACATCCAAGCCAAGCTGAACAGTATTAATGTTCCTGAGGTTCGCCTGAGTGGGGCAACTCTTGATGAGGCAGTCGATTTTTTGAGAGCAGTTTCTGTGCAGGAGGACAAGATGACCTTGGACGAATCTCAAAAAGGAATTCCGTTTTTGGTTCAGTTGGGGGATGAGTCCATGCCAGAGATCCAAAAGATTCGTGCTTCGCGAATTAATCTGACTCTTCGTAATGTTTCCTTGGCAGAAGTTTTGAAACTAGTTAACGAAGCTTCTGGCACTAATTTCCGAGTGGATGATTTTGCAGTGGTGATTAATGCCGCAGGATTTTCGGACCCTACTTTGGTTCGCCGGGAATTTCGAGTTTCTCCCGATTTTTTGACAACTGGAGCTGTTGGTAAGGTGGAAGAGAATGAGGATCCTTTTGCAGCCGATGATCAAGAGGGCGGGCTGATTGCAAAAAAGCTTTCAGCAAAAGAGAAACTCCAAGATTTTGGGGTTAGTTTCCCGGACGGGGCCAGTGCTGCCTATAATTCGAATACTAACATGTTAATCGTCCGAAATACAGTGGCGAACATGCAGCTCATTGAGGCGATCGTTGCTGACCTAGCGAAAAATGAGCCTTTGATTGTGACAGTGCGGACGACAATTGTAGATATCGGTCAAGACCAACTCGATGAGCTTGATTTTGATTCGATGCTTGGTGAGTTTAATCTTGGAGAGAATGGTATTCTCTCGGGAGGAACGACGGGAACGGGTTCTCCAATTGCAGACATGATCGGAGGGCGTCCAGTCACTTCAGGAAATCGAAGCGGACAGCTTGCTGGAACTACCGAAGGTTTGGATGCTTTGCTGAAGAGAGAGTCCCCACCAACTGCTTCAGGTGTTTTGTCAAATAATGGGACCGGGGGAGGGAGTGCGGATATTCGTTTACCGTCCACCCCGGATAGCTCGGGAACGAGGGGGTCAGGTATTATTAGTCTGCGTGGAATTATCGATAATTCTGCTCACGAGATTTTGATGAGAGGGCTCTCTCAAAAGAAAGGTGTCGATGTCATGGTCCGTCCAGAAGTTGTGACTCGATCTGGTCAGAATGCGATAGTTCAGTCCGTGATAGAATTCCCCTATCCCGAAGATTTTGAACCTCCTCAGATTCCGAATCAGGTTGCGGGTGGAGGAGGGATTGTGACTCCTGCTACTCCAACGAATTTCACTTCCCGAAATCTTGGAGTTACTCTCGAGGTTCTTCCACAGGTTGGTCCAGACCGTAAGATTATCGAAGTCTCAGTGAATCCGGTCGTTACTGACTTTGAAGGTTTCGTCAATTACGGAACTCCCATTGTTGGGTCGAGTAACACCGCAAGCATCAACTTTGTGAATCAGACGGTGGCGACCCAAAGCGTTTTTGGTGAAATTACTGCGAATGCGATCCTCAAGCCGCTTTTTAGAACAACACGCGGAAATACCAGTGTTCGTGTCGTAGACGGGCAGACCGTTGTAATGGGGGGGCTTATCAAAGAAATTCGGAAAGAAATTCACGACAAAATTCCTATTCTCGGTGAACTTCCGTTCGTCGGTCGAATTTTTCAGAGTAATGGAATTTCGGTGGAAAAGCGCGCTGTGATTATCTTTGTGAATGTCGAATTGACCGACCCAGCAGGAAAACCATACCGCGATCGTTGATGAGCACGAACATCCCCCCACGTTCTAGCCAAGGAAAGAATAGTTTAGATTCCGACCCGTTGGGTCCGGAGAAAGAGCAATACTCGCTCGAAGAAATGATGAAGGCGCTCCGTGATAAGGAGCGCGCAAAAGAGGCTCAAGGTGAAGTGGTGACTCGCTCTGATGGCACGATTGCTCGAAAGGTTAAGCGCCGGAGACGTCGTTCTGGGCAAGCAAGCGAAAACAATCCAGAGCGTGAAAAAAAGCGACTTCTTTTGAAAGTTGTTATTGGGGCCACCCTAATCTTAATTTTATTTCTTACCGTTTTGTTTTTGATCTTGATGCAAAATAGTAAGGGGCATCGTGACAAACTTGCACAGCAGGCTTCCGAGTGGAGTGGGGCTGAGGTAGAGTTCCGGGGGTTGAAGCGGATGCCTTTTTCTGTTTCTATTAAGGACGCTAATTTTCAGTGGGATCAGACCAACTTTGTGCGAAATCTGGCCCTAAATAATATCGAAGGACATGTCCGATTTTTAAATTATTTGGGAGCCCGGCCAAGTGGGTTACAGATTGGTGGAAGCAAGGGCCAGTTGAGACTTGCTATGCCTTCGGCGAGGGGAGATAACATCGATTCTCTGGATGAAGAGGATTTTCCATTTGGCTTTGACGAATACTATTGTGACTCGCTCGATGTTTTTTTTGGGTCAGATGCTCCGATTGGTTTTAGTGAGGTTGATGCTATTTTTTCCTACGCTGGAGATGGTGGTTACCAGTTGACTCTTAATGAAGGAATTTTTCGAGCGGACGGTTGGGAGGACTTTCCGGTTTCCAAAGGCGTGATGCGTTTTAAAGATGGCCGCCTAAACTTAAAAGCCTTGTCGCTTAAGCATCCAACCCAAAGTGGGGTTTCGGTGGCATCTGATCTGAAACTGAGCGGAGAGGTCTTGATGGCACCGGGTGAGGAATCAACACTTGAAATCTCAACAGATCAATTTCCGATGGAAATTTTGATAGGAAAGCGACTCGCGCGCTTTTTTAGTGGCTCGGTCGAATCATCATCTGGAACGGTTCAGTTCACAGTTGGGAACGACTACTTTGATGAGATTAAAATCAATCTAAAAGCGAGCGCTGCAAAAGTATTACGACTGCCATTTCTAGTGAACCTCCATTCCTTATTTCCAAATCATAATTTAGATCTTCTGGAATTTCACGAGGGAATTAGCAACTCTCTGATTACCGGGACGGTGAGAGCAAGACCGGAAGGTGTGGCTTTAGAAAATTTTCAATTCTCTGAGAAAGGTAAGGTTTCATTAAGTGGAAGCTTACTTATTGCTGATGATGGCAGAATTGCAGGGCGTTTTGAAATATCTATCAACCGTTTCTATCTTTCTAGCCAGGAAAGATTCAAGGGAAGTCCTCACTTGATTGGGTCGGACACGACCGGACTTGTTAGTTTTAGTTTTGATGTTGGTGGAACAGTTGACCGGCCCACCGATACATTTCTTCAGGTGATTGGTGTAGATTCCAAGACCTTTCAGATTGACGACCCAATCGATGGGTCGAAGGATAAGATTTGGCAAAATCTTTTAAATCCTCTCGAAGAAAAAGTTCCTGTTGATCCAGAAATTTTAAAACCACTTAATGTTGAATAGGTTAGTTTTTTCTTTTTTGATCTACCTCTGCTGTTGATACTGCACGTTGAAATGAAGAATCCTTTCACTTCTAACTTTGAATCGTTTGAGGGGCCGATGAGTCCGCTTGTTGAAAATTTGCATGGGGACAAGTTTGATCAACTGAAGGAACTTATAACCAGCGGGGAGGGTGTTCTGGTTTCTCTTCGCGCTCCACGTGCAGGATATGGGAAAACTATGCTTCTTTCTCGATTGCGTGAAGAGCTTCGGGCTAATTCTGTAATGGTGCCTATTGATCTCTCAACTGATTCCAGAATT
>DIHU01000119.1:0-5265 GCA_002420315.1 Akkermansiaceae bacterium UBA5688 | reverse complement strand
CGACGTATTTTGGCAAATGCCTTGATTCCGCTGGTGGAGTCAGGCGAGGTTCCAAGTCCCAATCGAACAGAGTCACTGCGAAGTCTTCGCGAAACCCCCGAACAGGTCTTTGAGTTCCATAAGGAGTCAGCTGCTGTTGCACAGTGGGTAAGGGGTCAATTCCAAGCTCTCGCACCCCGGTTTTTATCGGTGATTGGCCAAAGTTGTGGTGGGGTGACAGGTGATCTGTCGCAATGGTTTACCGTCTTGTCCCGATTCGCCATGGCCCCTGTTGAGAGTCGGAGTAAGAATCAGGATCTGCTAACTGAGGTTAGCAGGGAAGGAGACCGATTTCAGAATGGAATGAGCTACCATGGACCGCTTACGTCTTTTCTAAAACTAATTACAACAACCGAGAATATTGTTCTGGTTGTTGACGAGATGGATGGCTTGTTCCGTGATAGTGAGGCTGCACTTCGCGTCGCAAATACGCTTATTGGTCTCAGGCAGGCCGCGCCGCGTATCAAAGTGATTTTTTCGGTGAATGATGATGTTTGGGAATCTACTTTTTCCCGAAGAATTCCACTTGGAATGCAGGATCGGTTTGAAGATTCCGTAATTCGATTACAGCCCCTTGATGAGGCAAGTGTGTTAGAGCTCTTGAGGATTCGTCATGTTGATGGCGCCGAGGACCTTCGCCAAAAGATCGATTTGAATGACGGGGATTTATATCCAAGAGCTATTCTGCGAGCCGCACGTGATATCATAGACTTGCAAGCGACATCAGAGAAAAGTGCAGCGGAACAAGGAGAGATATTCGATGGAAATTCACGCCAAGGGAGGGATATTGGTTTTGCCGAAATTTCATTGGAGAAGGTAGTCGAAACTGATTTGACGGAATCGGGCAAGCCTGACATTCCATTCGCTAGTCCAGTTGTAAAAAACAAGTATCCTCCCAAAATGGTGCGAAGAGTTACGATTCCCCGCAAGTATTTAGTGCAGCGAATTTGTCAGAAAAGTGATTCTGCTGCTCTTCCTCCTGCGCCGCCCTTACATACCTCATTCGAAAGTCCTTTTCGGCTTACTGATTCCTCCAAGTCTAGAGGTGGAGAGGCCAGTGCAACTTCGATTTCGCCTCCAGCTAATGAAGATATACCTTCTTCGAAAGCCGGTCCTGTTGTTAGTGATAGCATCGACGAATTGCTTCGCAAATTCCGGGAGAGGTAGAATGGTTCCAATTCAATTTAGCAAAAAACCTTTTGGAGCGACTCAGTCATAATAATCTTTATCTCCTTCATCGAAACCGTCTGATTGATTTCACTCTCCACACTGGTCATGGTAACTCCATCAATCCCGCAAGGGGTGATCATTTGAAATGGCGCTAGAGAAATTTCTTGGACGTTTAAGGCAAACCCGTGAAGGGTAACCCATGAGCGAACACCGACTCCGAGTGAAGCAATTTTTCGGTCTTCGACCCATACGCCGGTTTGGCCTTTCCTCCGAATCGCGGTGATGCCAAGAATTCCGAGAGAAATAATTATGGCTTCTTCTAGATTTCTAAGGTGAATGTGAAGGTCCTTTATACGTTGAGTGAGATCGAGTATTGCATAGCCAACAAGTTGCCCTGGGCCATGGAAAGTTCCTTGTCCTCCGCGGTTGATTTCAACTACTGGATGAGGGAGATGTTTGTGAGCTCTCAGGCTGGTTTTATCCCGAGTCCTGCCGATCGTGTAGACAGGAGCATGTTCGAGAAGAAGAATGATGTCCTCTATTTTTTGATCACGTCGACGTTGGACAAGGTCTTCTTGAAGATCCCAAATCTCTTGAAAATCTAAATCAGCTCCAAGGTCTTGAAATATCGGGGAACTCATCGCTTAGATTTGGGTAATCTCAGCCAAGCTTGGATTTCTGAAAGTGAATGGCAGTTCAGAACATCTTTGCGGCGGAGCCAGCCTTTGCGAGCGAGTCGCGCCCCATAGGCTAGGAATTGTAGTTGTTCGATTGAGTGTGCATCGGGATTGATTGAGGTTAAGACATTTTTGTCACGGGCGCGATGCCACCAACGCCAGTCCATATCAAGGCGCCATGGATTACAGTTGAGTTCAATAACTGTTTTTGTTTCAGCTGCGCAGTCGATAATTTTCTCCATGTTGACGGCGTAAGGATCACGCTTGAGTAGGAGACGTCCAGTGACATGGCCGAGCATGGTAACGTGTTCGTTTTCCATTGCTCGGATTAATCGGTTGGTCATTTCTTTTTCGGGAAGATTGAAAACGTTGTGGATGGAGGCGACGCAATAATCGAGCTCGGCGAGTAAGTCGTTATGGAAGTCCAGTGAACCATCTTTGAGAATATCAACCTCTGAACCGGAGAGGAGCGCAAAATCTTCGAAGTGTGCGTTTATTATTTTAATCTCTTCAATTTGTTGGACTAGCCTTGTTTCGTTAAGCCCGTTGGCTTGAAAAGACGACTTGGAGTGGTCGGCGATTCCTAGATATTGTAGGCCGTGTTCTTGCGCGGCAGTGGCCATTTCCTCAAGAGTGTTTTTTCCGTCGGAAGCAATAGTGTGGTTATGAAATGTTCCCCGGAGTTGGGTAAGTTTGACGAGGTCTGGAAGATCTGCGGCGCACGCGGCTTCGATTTCACCGCGATTTTCTCTGAGTTCGGGTGCGATCCAATCGAGTTTCAGAGCACGGTAGATATCAACTTCTTCCTCGACTTTAGGGATGTCTCCTTCGCCAGTGAAGTCATATTCATTAAGAGACAATCCCTTTTTCAAAGCCAGTGAACGAAGGGCGACGTTGTGCTCTTTACTACCAGTGAAATACTGGAGAGCGAAAGGGAAGTGGTCATTACTGACAGCACGGAGATCACACTGAAGGCCATTATCAAGCCGAACTGATGCCTTGGTATCTCCTTGAGCAATGACTTCCTGAACTTCAGGAAAGTCAGTGAAGAATTTAGTGAGTTCAGCGGGTTCTTTAGTCGCGACCAGGAAGTCGAGGTCATGGAGGGTTTCTTTGGCACGACGGTAAGAGCCAGCAATGGCGGAGCGATTGACCTTAGGGTGTTCACGAAGTCGTTCGAGTAAAGTCTCTGCGAGAGGTGTCACCTCACCGAGACGAAAGCGGTCGGCGAATTTTGCGCGAGTTTCGATGGCACCCAGGATTTTTTCCACAGTTTTGGCCCCGAAGCCTGAAAGATTAGCTATTTCTGATCCTTGGCAGGCCTTCTTTAGCTCGTTGACTGAAGAGATCCCGAGTTTGTCATAAAGTGCTTTTATTTTTTTTGGGCCGAGTCCCTGCAGCTCAAAAAGCTCAAAAAGAGTTGGGGGAAATTCGGCGCGGAGATCTTCAAAGTATTCCAGTTTTCCGGTCGATGCCAGCTCGTAGAGTTTTTGTTGAAGGGCGTTGCCTATGCCTTTGATGCCTTTGAGCTCGTCTGCAGCTGCTCGTCCAACGATGTCCCCTTCAAAGTTTTGCACCACTTCGGCACCATTGCGATAGGCCCTTGTCTTGAATGGATTTTCTCCTTTTAGCTCCAGTAAAAGGGCGATTTCCTCAAGTGTGTGTACTAGTGATTCTCGGGTGACGTCCGCCATTTGGATTCAAGATGGTATGATGACAGCGATTTGCAAGACTAAGGCCTTCGCGATAGGGGGCAAATCTGCTACCCCTTTACTTATGAGCTCCCCTAACTTGAAATATTATAACGCTGCCATTAACGCAGCCCAATCCGGTGATATTCCTGCAGCCCGAACTGCAATTGAATCAGCTCTCACCGAGGACCCAAACGATGTTCAGAGTTGGCAACTTTACGGGGTTGTCCTAAATGCCCTTGGGGAAACCGAAAAGGCAGAGAAGGTCGTGGCGAAAGTAAAAGAGTTAGGGTTAAGCGAGGTTGATGAATTGATCATGAAAGCGGCGGATGCGATTGGTCAGAATAAGTTTGGTGTTGCGATTACTTATTATGAGGATGCACTTGAGCTGGAGCCCAATCGCCCGGAAGTCTATGTCAGCTATGCTCTGGCGCTGATGCAAGGAAACTATCCTTCCGATGCTGAAGAAGCTGCTAGGAAGGCCGTTGAAATGGCTCCAGGTGATGCTTCGGCTTGGTATGCCAAAGGCCGAATTCAAAGACTACGTGGGCATAAGATTGAGGCACTTAATAGCCTAAAAAAGGCTATTGAGCTTCAAGGTTCTTTGGTTTTAGCCCGTTACGAGTGCGGAATGATCCTCGCAGAAATGGGCGAGTTGAAGGCTGCCCTCGAGTGCTTTGAAGAAGTATTGGCA
The DNA here is from genome assembly GCA_002420315.1 of Akkermansiaceae bacterium UBA5688. Classification (GTDB taxonomy): domain Bacteria; phylum Verrucomicrobiota; class Verrucomicrobiia; order Verrucomicrobiales; family Akkermansiaceae; genus SW10. The sequence goes on along the minus strand of DIHU01000119.1, from coordinate 994 downwards.
GATCATCCCGAGGATCAAAATGCAATTGAGGCGAAAGCTTCCATCTTGGCCAAGATGGAAGAATTAAATTCCTAGCTGATAAGGATTGCATGCCGGAGTCGGGAAGGCAGGATGCGCAAAGCATCAATAAGAGCAAAATTATGAGTCGCAATATTTGGTTGGATGGGAAAATCGTGGACGAATCGGATGCGAAGATATCGGTCTTTGATCACGGTTTGCTTTATGGGGATGGGATCTTTGAAGGCATTCGTTTTTACAACGGCCGAGTCTTTCGTTTAACCGAGCATATCGAGCGGCTGTATCTTTCGGCAAAGGCTCTCCTCCTCAAGATGCCTTGGACTCTTGAAGAAGTTTGTGAAGCGACTCTCCAGACAATTAGGGCCAATAACCTAAACGATGGCTATATTCGTTTAGTAGTGACACGAGGGATTGGCGACCTTGGATTAAATCCTTATCTCTGTCCGAATCCATCGATGTTTATCATCGCTTCGGGTATCACATTATACCCAGCTGAACTGTATGAGAATGGACTTGAAGTCGTGACTTGTTCGACACGCCGGCCAACACCTGCGAGTTTGAGCCCACAAGTGAAATCTTTGAATTATCTTAATAACGTTATGGCCAAGGTTGAAGCTCTCAAGGCAGGAGCCAAAGAGGGTTTGATGTTAAATGAGCAAGGTTACGTAGCGGAGTGTACTGGTGATAACGTTTTCGTTGTGAAGAAGGGCGAAGTGATTACACCGCCGGTTTCGGATGGCAGCCTTGATGGAATTACTCGGCAGGTGATTTTTGAACTTTGTTCCGAGTTGGGAATTTCGATCCGAGAAATGTCAATGGCCCGCTACGATATTTATACTGCTGACGAGTCATTTCTAACGGGTACGGCGGCTGAAACTATTCCGATGGTTAAGCTTGATGAGCGTGAGATCGGCGATGGCAAACCTGGACCAATTAGTCTCAGATTGATCGAAGCCTACCGACAAAAAGTCCGGTC
>DIHU01000034.1:4546-10075 GCA_002420315.1 Akkermansiaceae bacterium UBA5688 | reverse complement strand
GCCGAGCACGCAATGAACAACTTCCGCTGGAGCCCTGGCGGCTCACTGCACTTTTCCCAAGGAATTTTCTACCACTCCCAGATCGAGACGCCATTCGGTCCCAGGCGAGTCCGTGATGCTGCCGTCTTTCGCTACACTCCAAACGAATACCGGCTGGAAATTCCAGTGTCTCACGCGTTCTGGAATCCCTACGGTAAAGTCTTCGATCACTGGGGTCGCGGGATCTTGCTCGATGCGTCAGCCGGGCAATATTACCCGATGGATGTGATCTCCACACCATTCATCTATCCGAAGCAGAAGACCCGCACCAACCACTTGTCGTTCGCTCCGGGCGGGTCTATCGCCGCTGGATGTGAATTCGTCCGTAACCGTCACTTCCCGCAAGAGGTGCAAGGACGATTCGTCGTGAATCACTGCGAGGGTGATGTTGGCACACACTGGTATGAACTCGAGACGAAGGGCTCCGTCTACGAGGCAAAGCGGCATGAACCCTTGGCGACCTGCACGGACAAGAACTTCCGCCCGGTCGCGATGGCATGGGGCCCTGATGGGGCACTCTACATCGCTGATTTCTACACTCACATTTTCGAGAACGTAAACTTTTCAAAACGTCATCCCGGTCGCGATCGCGAGCACGGACGCATCTGGAGGATCTCTCGCAAGGGTGCAGCGTCGCTGGCGGCTCCTGTAATCGAGGGTCAGACGATCTTCGGCTTGTTAGAGCTGCTAAAGAATCACGAAAATTACACCAGAGACTTAGTGCGAGCCGAACTCCGCGACCGCGAAAGGGAGCTTGTCATCTCTGCCTTGGAGAAGTGGTCCGATGATCTCGATACGGCCGATCCAAATTATGCACATCATCTTGTCGAAGCTCTCTGGATCTACCAAAGTCAAGGTGTCATCAAAAGCGAATTGTTACTCCGCGTCCTCGAAGCAAAGCAAGCTGAAGCTCGTCTCGCCGCGACACAGATCCTGCGCTCTTGGCAACATCGCATCGAGGGATCGGTGGAACTACTTCGCGCTCGGATCCACGACGAAGACTCGCGAGTACGCCTGCACGCGGTCTTAGCGATCGGTGATAGCCATTCTTCGCAGGCGAGGACAGTCGCACTCGAAGTGACAGAACATGTGATGGATTCGGGATTAGAATATGCCCTGGACCAGACCATGAAGTATCTCGACAAGTCGGTGGAAGATCAATCGGCTACGCTTACAGCACTTTTTGATCAGATCGACAGAGGGGAAAATCGAGCAGCGGCGACCGCAGCGGTCCGCGCAGCAGATCGGGCGGCATGGCCTACGGATCGGATTGCCCCCCTTGCCAACAAGGTGATCGCCTATCTCAATTCCGCGTCGAACGCGTCGCATGAATCCCGCGAATTCCTAGAAAGCTTTGCCTTCGGACGCGACCTCGCGGGGATGCTGCCCGACTCTATCGGCGCGGATATGAACAAGACATTAGACGACTTTGGGGCGACGACTTTTCTTATCAAGACGATACCTGGGCAACTGCGCTACGATCATACACGTATCCTTGTCTCCGCCGAAACGGCGGTTCATCTGATTTTTGAAAACAATGACCTGATGCCACACAACCTTGTCGTGGTGAAGCCGGGAGCGATCGAAGAAATTGGAACTGCTGCAGATCTGATGGCCGCAGACGTTAAGGCGCGTGCAAAGGACTACGTCCCAGCTTCGAAAAAGGTTCTGTGGTCAACAAATTTACTCCAGCCAAAGGAGCGTCACGAGCTCAAATTCATGGCGCCCGCAGAGCCAGGGGAATATTCATTCGTATGCACCTATCCGGGGCACTGGCGCGTAATGCGTGGGAAATTGGTGGTGGTCGCCGGCAGAAATTAACGTGCCACCACTCTCAGAACTCTTTAATGACCATAAAAGAAATTCCTAGCAACAGTATGAAGATATTTTTCGTCGCTTTACTTGTATTGTCAACGTCACTTTCCGCTTCCGCTAATGAGGGCGATTTTAAAATTATCAAACGCTCACTCGCTCCTACTTCGGACCAAAATTTACGATTCCAACCAGTGTATCAAAACGAGGATTGGAAACCTACCCAAACGGCTGTGATCGTTTGCGATATGTGGGATTTGCATCACTGCTTAAATGCAACTCGACGAGGAGCTGAAATGGCATCTCGAATGAACCAATTTTTAAAAGCTGCCCGCAAAAATGGGTCGTTGATTATTCATGCTCCCAGCAGTTGCATGAAGCCTTACGGGAATCATCCAGGCCGTAAACGGGCCCAAAACGCACCAATGTCTGCTAACCTCCCAAAGCAGATTGCCGAATGGTGCGACAGAATTCCGGAAGAAGGGCAAGGCGCTTATCCGATCGACCAAACAGATGGGGGAGAAGATGATGATCCCGCCGAGCATGAAGCATGGGCAAAAAGACTTGTAGCCAAAGGACTAAACCCTCGATCCCCTTGGACCAAACAAACCGAGCTGCTCGATATTTATAAGGAAGATGTGATCAGTGATAGCGGCATTGAGATTTGGAATGTGATGGAAGCTGCAGGAATCAAAAATGTTATCCTCGTTGGCGTCCACACAAACATGTGTGTTCTTGGCCGTCCATTTGGGCTGCGACGTTTAGCCTCGAACGGCAAAAACGTCGTATTGTGTCGTGACCTCACTGATACCTTATACAACCCCAAGATGGAGCCTTACGTTAGCCACTTCACCGGGACTGACTTGATTATTGAGCACATTGAAAAGTGGGTTTGCCCAACAATCACTAGCGACCAATTACTCAAAGACGAACCATTCCAATTCAAGAATGATACCCGCCCGCATCTTGTCATGTTAGTAGCTGAGCGTGAGTATATGACCAACAAAACATTGCCCACATTTGGCTTAGGGTATCTGGGAAAAAATTATAAGGTCACGATTTTACACTGTGACAAAGAAGGCCAAGGCGAACGCAACGATATCCCCGGCACCGCTCAAGCGGTGAAGACAGCAGACATTCTCCTGGTGAGCGTTCGCCGACGAGCCCTGAAGGCGGCAAACTTTAAGGCCGTCGAAGAACACATCAGAGCAGGTAAGCCCGTAATTGGTATTCGCACAGCTAATCACGCGTTCTCATTACGCGGTTTAGAGCCGCCGAAAGGCCACCTCGTGTGGGAAAATTTTGATGCGGAAGTTTGGGGGGGAAGCTACACCGGCCACCATGGAGCAAGTAAAGCTGTTAAGATCCAGAAGCTCTCGGACCACCCAATCTTGGAAGGCATTGATGTGGATACCTTCAAAGGTCGCGGATCACTATATATTGTTAAACCAATCGCAGATAGCACTCAGGCAATCCTCTCTGGTATGATTGATGGTGAACCGGCCGAACCAATCGCATGGACTAATAAGACCAAATTTGGGGGCAAAGCCTTCTATACATCATTGGGCCATGTTGGTGATTTTGAACAGAGGCAGATGAATATCATGCTCAGGAATGCCATCGATTGGGCCGCTCCAAAATAAGAAAGTGACCGAGAATACGCTCTAATTTAAGCCCTTTCTCTGCCTTCTTTCGCAAAAAGTTAAATCCCTTTAGTTAGTAGATTGACGGCTGCCAGCAATGACGCCAGCCTCTTGATTTGTAAAATCATGCAGAAGCACCGCCAAACCCTTACCCCCGCAATCCTCTTAATCTCACCGTTCGCTTTCGCCGAGCCGGAAGTCGTACCACTCGAGATGTTCACCACCGAGGATTCAAATCTTGAAGTCACACTATGGGCACAAACTCCGATGTTCAATAATCCGACCAACATGGACATCGATAAAGACGGTCGAATCTGGGTTGCCGAAGGTGTGAACTACCGACGTCATGGGAGTCGCCGTCCTGAAGGCGACCGTATTGTCGTCCTCCAAGACACGAACGGAGACGGCCAGGCAGACAAAAACCACGTCTTCGTCCAAGAAAAATTTCTCACCGCACCACTTGGAGTTGCAGTACTCGACAACAGGATTGTCGTCTCGATGACTCCAAGCATGATCGTCTACACCGATGTCGATCGAGACCTCGTTTTTGATCCAAGTAAAGGCGACACACGCGAAGAGCTTCTCACAGGATTCAACAGCAAACAACACGATCATTCCTTGCACAGCGTCACTGCTGGCCCCGATGGCCAGTGGTATTGGAATCACGGTAACTGCGGCGCACAATTTACAGACAAATCTGGCAAGACCTTCCGCCTCGGCAGTGCCTACCAAATGCAGCACATCGCTGGCAAGAAAAGCGATGACGGCCACGTCTACGTCGGTGGAGCTTCTTATCGAATGAATCCCGATGGCACGCACGCTACCGTCATTGGGCACAACTATCGTAACAGCTACGAACAAACGATCACCTCGTTCGGCGATGTTTTCCAGAATGACAACGACGATCCGCCTGCCTGCCGAACAACTTTCGTAATGGAGTATGGTAACGCAGGCTTCTGCTCCTTGGACGGCAAGCGGTCTTGGCAGGCTGACAGGCGCCCCGGACAGGAAACCTCAGTCGCGGAGTGGCGTCAGGAAGATCCAGGCACCATGCCAGCGGGTGATGTCTATGGCGGCGGCTCTCCCACCGGGATTACCTACTACGAAGGCGGCTCGCTCGGCACAAAATACGCAGGCGGCCTCCTGCTAAGCTGCGAACCAGCACGCAACGTGGTCTTCGGCTACCTCCCAGTTCCAGAAGGGGCAGGCTTCAAACTAGAACGCTTCGACTTCCTCACCACTAATACCGACAAAGACTTTGCCGGAACCGATTTCAAAGGCGGCCGTGTTGATCGGAACAAGAAGAAGACCCTATTCCGCCCATCAGATGTCACAGTAGGCCCAGATGGAGCAATCTACGTTTGCGATTGGTATGACCCGCGGGTTGGCGGTCACTCCGACCAAGACGAAACACTCTCGGGAGCAATCTACCGCGTCGCGCCGAAAGGCTTTAAATCCTCTACACCGAAGCTCAACCTTGAAACTTCTGCTGGCCAAATCACCGCACTGAAGAGCAATGCGATCAATGTTCGTAACCTTGGGTTTACTCGCCTCAAAGCAGGTGGGGAAAAATCTGTTCCAGCTGTCGCCGCACTGCTTGGCGACCCAAATAAATTTATTCGCGCGCGCGCGGTTTGGCTACTCTCCCAGCTCGGCGATACAGGTATCGCTAAAGTGCAACCACTGCTAAAACATCGTGACGCAGCGATACGCATCGTCGCCTTTCGTGCATTACGCAGGCAAGATGTCGATCTACTAAAAAATGCCGAGAAACTGGCCAGTGACCAATCTCCAGCTGTCCGCCGGGAGGTCGCCCTCGCCATGCGCAATCTAGGGAAAGAAGCAGTGCCGATCCTGGCCACTATTGCAGCTCACTTCGACGGCGCCGACCGCACTTACCTTGAAGCAATCGGCACTGGTGCAACAGGTAAAGAATCACAAGTCTACGCGGCTGTCATCGGTAACTCCGCCCCTGGAAAATGGACCGCCAGTCAGGCCAAACTCGCCTGGCGCCTCCATCCACCACAAGGGGCAG
>DIHU01000034.1:0-4134 GCA_002420315.1 Akkermansiaceae bacterium UBA5688 | reverse complement strand
AGGAGCAACCGCCATGCTTGACCTCGCGCAGAACGGGACCGGCGAAGTGCGGGGCCTCGCCCTTGGCTGGTTACTCAAGCTAAAGAACGCGCAGTGGAAAGACTACGAGCTCGATGCCGAACTCAAAAAACGCAAGATCTACGATCCAGGAAACGTCGAAGTCATCGAAGTCATCGCGCCGTCCTCGCCAAAAACGAAACTCCCTCCGATCAATGAAATCCTCTCAATTCAGGGCGATACTGCGAAAGGAAAGGTCGTAGCAACCCGTTGCTACACCTGCCACAAAATCAAGGGCACCGGGATCAGTTTCGGCCCGGACATCACTGGATTTGCTAAAGCCCAGACTGCCGAGGTCGTCCTCAAATCAATCATCGAACCATCGGCAGATATCTCCCATGGTTTCGCTGGCAAAGAGATTATTACGAAAGATGGCAAAAAGATCCACGGTATCGCCCTCACCAGCGGCGATCCGGTGATTATGCAATCGGTTGGGGGCCTGCAACAGACAATTCCCAAAGGGAAGATTAAGAGCCAAAAAAACCTTGGCTACAGCCTGATGCTCAGCGCAGATCAACTCGGCATGACGGCGCAGGATGTTGCCGACCTACTGGCGTATTTGAAGTCTCTGTAAGGCAATTCCTAACTAGTCATTTAAAGGCTCTAGCTTTAATATTCGCGAGGCGATGGCTCAATCAGACTTCTCACTTTTATATTCAGCGTAGGGGTATCCAACGCCACAAGTATCTTATCTCCTGCTCCGAACATCGTCTGGATCGTAGTGGACGATATGTCCTGCCACTTTTCCTATCAGGGCGAGAAGCGAGTTCACACTCCTAACGTTTATCGCCTTGCACGCGAGGGGATCACTTTCATTAAGGCTTATACAACCACTCCAGTAGTTCTCGCCGCCCTGCAGGATGTCTCCTTCGTACAAAAAAAAGCGATATTGAGTCGCTCCTGATTGTCGCAGCCCCATTCCGTTTTTTCGAAGAAGTAGCGCCGTAAATCTTCATTGCCCCACTTGGTAGCTAGCTTGAGTCGAGTGTCGCAGTAGAATTGGATGTCAGACAAAACCACAATGGTAAAAGGTTCCCTTATTTGGATAACATGCTCCGCTGCCTTCTCCGTCTGCAGATACTTTCTGTCGTGTCTTTGTCTTGCCTTGGGTTTTTATCTGTAACTCGAAGATACCGCCATAGAGAACGAGAGGTGCCCTAATTACGCAGGCGGTTGAGAGTATAGTAAGCCTTCCCATTTTGCATCGCCCCACCACTCTTCGAAACGACGTCGCGCACCTCGATCTGGAACAGGCGGTCGCCGGCCATCCCCTCGACGGCGAACTCAGCGACCAAACCGTCGGCGGAAAGCTTCACCCCGCTCGCTTGATGCTTCTTCTTATCGAGCCGTTTCGAGCCGTAGTTGCCGGTATATTCCGGGACCCAGCTGTCGATCTTGAACGATTCGGCTTTCACCTCTGCGGCAGGCTGAGTGAAGGTGATTTTGAATCCTCCCTTGGTGAGCGAGACCTCCTGCAGACCCATCGCCGTCTTGCCTGTCCACTCGATGATTTTCAAGCCATGGCCCGACGCCCAGCCACGGGCGGTCTGGCCAACATAGAGCGCGCCGGTTTTCGGGTGGAAGGCCATCCGGTTCGACCCGCCTCCCAGTTCACCCGCTTGGATGAAGGGGTAGGCGGCGCCTTGGAACTGGCCATCGACCTTTTCCAAAGTGGCACGGTTGATCTTCGGGGTGTTGACATCGCCGATCAGCACATGGCCCGCAAAGGGCCCGAACTTGCCGCCGGTAGTATCCCAGCGGGGCGCAGTGCAGGACATGCCCATTTCACGATAGGGCAGGTAGAGCGCCGGCCGCTTGCGCAAAGAGTTGAGTTTTTCGATGTCGTAGCTCGCAGCGTCCGGGTGGCGCTTATCGAACATCAACCCGTCCGGGTGGCCGAGGAAGGCACCGGGTTCGGCGTGGTTGAGGACTCCGCTGGGGACGTAGCTCCCTTGGTTGTCGGTCACGAAGACGTCACCGTCGGGGCTGATACCGACGCTGTTCGGCTCGCGGCAACCGGGGTTGAGGGGCACGTATTTGCCGTCGGCAGTGATCTTGAACAACCAGCCGCGCCAGGGGACATTGCCATGGCTGCACCACGTCGGTTTAAAAGGTTCACCTTTGGGAAAGAAACCCAAACCCAAAGCGCCGTAGAAGCTACCCTCCTTGTCGCGGACCAATCCGAAGGCATACTCGTGATAGTTGCCGGTGTAACCCCAGCCCTTGCCAAACCTCTCGAAGCGCTCCGCGATCCCGTTCATGTCGGTATCGGTGATCCGGGTCAGCTCGGCCCGCTGCAAGACGTAGATCTCGCTGTTGTCTTTGCCGGTCACCAAGCCAAGCGGTTCATGCAGGCCGGAGGCAAACTGCTTCCATTCGGACTTCTCGGGTTGGAACGACCAGATCTCACCACGGCGGGTGCACATCATCAGACGTCCGTCGGGCATCCAGTCCATACCACCAACTTCCAACACGACACCATCAGGTGCCGGGATATTAGTGATCTTGTAGTCAGGGTCGGCGGCGCGCACGGAGCTGACAGCCGCGGCGATAGCAAAGAATCTAAGAACATGAATTCGCATGGTTACTTGGTTTTGAAATGGACAGTGAAGTTGGCGCCGACTTTGACCGCGGTCCCCCGCTCTGCGGCCTCGCCGATGCTTTGGGTCTCGCCGAGGGTGTAGGTGGCACCGGACGGCGTCGGATTAAGAGTGAAGTTTGCGTCGAGGCCGTCGCCTGCAGGCACGACCTTTACCAGCACGATACTGGCACCCAGCTTATAATGAAAACTCGGGTAACCGTCGTCGCCGATCTCGTAACCGAGGAAGTCGGGGGACACATCGCCACCACCGACATCCAAGGGCTGGGCGTCCTGTGTGGCCGAAAATCTCCCCTGCCCCATGATCTGCAAAAAATTTCCACCGCGTCCGTCCCACGCCGGCTTGGTATTAACCAGTTCACCATTCGGCGACATCCAGGTCTTGGCCACGATGCAGCGGGCGGTATCGAAAGCAAACTGCGAACCAGATAGGGTGCCCACACAAATACTCGCCGGCCCCGAACCATTAAGAGAGCCGCGCACGATGATCGGCCGGTCTTTGACCGTGATTCGAAAGACGTCACCCGGCATCGGAGGTTTCAGAACATCGACCTTCGGCCTCGGCAGCTCTGCGGTCACGTGCAACACGCCGCGCATCAACAGGTGATGGCCCGGAAAGGTGCACACGTAGGGATAGTCGCCCGGCGTATTTGGCACCGTGATGTAAATTGTGTCCGATGTGCCCGGTGCCACCAGATCGGTGTGAGCGATCACCCTTGGGTCCGAAGGCACGTAGGCGCGCTTGATCATCTCGGCGAGGTTGCCCATCACATATTCGCCCAATTCATTGGCCACCTTGTCGTCCGGCTGGCAAAGGATGAAATTGTGCGCCATCTCGTCTGAATTAAGCAGAGTCAGAGAAATCTTGCTGCCCGGGGTCGCCCACAGCTCCTTCTTATCAAACTCCAGTTTGCCGTGCTTGGAGCCAAGGAAGAGATGCCGCGCCGGAGCGCCGAATCCCGCAGGCGGCTTCGGCAACTGCCCAACCGACGTAGCGGCAACCGAAGCCCTGACCAACGGTAGGTGTCCCCAACCCCCATGCAAGCCATCGACCAGGTCGAGCGTGTAGACCTCGTCGTGCGAACGCGCGATTAGCTTGTCGAGTTCCTCCTTGGCGACCTTGATGGTCTGCTGGTGGGTTTTCGATTTCTCAAAAAACAAGACATAGGCGTCGTCGGTGACGCGGCGCAAGGCCGCTCCCATTGGCCCACCATTACTTGTCTGTGGCTTTGCCAAAACCTCACGTGCGGTGGCTGGCAAACGCTTCCCCATCCCGCCCTTCAATGTGATCTCCAGTCCGCCACCGCCGTTGAGCCGGAACATCGGCGAGCGTGCCAGAAAAGTCGTTTGCTCCGCATCGCGTGTCTCCCACGTCGTGCTCGCCATGCCTCCGTCGTAGAAGCCGACTTCACCAGAGACGATCTGCCAGCCATGCGTTTGGCCGTCACCGAACTCCCAGCTAAGGGTCTTTTTCTCCG
>DIHU01000005.1:2994-5242 GCA_002420315.1 Akkermansiaceae bacterium UBA5688 | reverse complement strand
GATCCCGAAACGCACCTGGTGCCGTCCGGTCATCATCCCTGTGCGCAACGGGTAACACATCGAGAAGGTCACGTAGCCATCCGTGAATCTTGTACCGTTCTTGGCGATGGAGTCGATGTGTGGGGTCGGGATCTCAGTGCACCCCTGAAAGCCGAGTTCGCCATAGCCGAGATCATCCGCGATGATAAGCACGATGTTCGGCTTCTCGGCACCAGCCGCAAACTCGGCGGTCGAGAAGCCCACCACCACCAAAGCGAGCACCTGAATAAAGAAAGCAGTCATACTTTTTTCCATCTTCTTTTAGCAGAACGTCAAAAGTGTGGTGCGGCGCTTGTCGCCGTTGCCTCCAGCACCTTGTTCGCAATCAATTCTCTTTAAGGAGGTTGTTCAGGGTTCGGACAAAGCTCGAATAGCCCGAATCTCCTGATTTTGGCGCCTGCGCAAGAATCTTTTTGTAATTCTTCATAACTTCCAGTGTAGTCCCTTGCGTTTTGGCATGGGCGTAGTGAGCCATGATCTGGACTTCGATAGATTCATCCCCGGTGGCCTTCTCGATATCCACGGCCGCGGACTGGGCATTCTTCCCGAGATAGGCGAGACCGCAGACTGCCCAGAAACGGATAGCTTCGTCCCGACTGGTGGTGTCTTCGATCAGTCGGGGGAGGTTATCGACATTTTGCTCCAGCAGCATATCTGTGTAATCGAGGTATTGCTCCAGTGGGTACAAATCCGGACGGCGTACCATTTCGTAAATAGTCAGGTTGTGCTTCTCCGCGCGCGCTCGGCGCATCTGTTCCGGGAGGAACCCCGAGTCGAAGTTGGTTAGTTGATACCGGCGCAGTTCCTTACGTAAACGCGCGATGGTTTCCTGGTGTTCGGTTACCTCAATCAAGTTGTTGATATTGTGGTAATCGTTCTCTTGGTCGTAAAACTCCTCCACTTGACGGGGCTGGAAAAACCGAGCTTGCACAGATGTGCATTTACCTCCCTTGAAATGCTGATGCCAAGCCGGTGTGGCTTCCATGGCCCACATGTAAGGCAGAAATTGACCATGGGGAGCCCAAGGCATGTAGTTTTTCATGTAAAGATAACGCTTGGTTCTAATGACCCGAACCATATCAACCACCTTATCTGCACGTCCACGATAGCTAAAGTGATAGGCGGGTTCCGGTTCGGCGTGTTCACCCAGAAAGATTGTACCCTGCATGGAGTCAGGAATATCGGCACCCGCCAGACTCAAAACGGTCTTCGGCATATCGATGAAGCTCACTAGACGATCCACGCTCATACCGGGGCTTTTCGCAGGCCAGAGGTGTTTCCATTTCTCGGGGATATAGATAATCAGCGGACAATGCGTCCCGCTGGTGTAAAGGAACCGCTTGCTTCGCGGCAGAATACCACCGTGATCGGAGCAATAGATTACGATCGTGGAGTCGCTCAAACCTTGTGCTTCCAGCTCGGCAAGCAGCTCCCCGAACTCATGATCCATCTTGTGCATCGCCTGGGCGTATTTGGAGTAGGTACTCCGGACCGGTGGGAGATCGGGATGATAAGGGTGCAGCACCATCTTGTGTGCATCTTTATCGGTGAAGCCGCGGTTCTTTGACGGGAAGGGCGCACTCTCATGGCTGGTGCCGATGGTTTTGAAAGCGACGAATGGTTGCTGTTCCCTTAGCTTTTCCCACTCCTTTGCGCCTTTGGCGGCTTTCCAGGTATCGCCATCAGGACGACTACCGATGTTGAAATCGTTCTTGCCGCCAAAATTCGTTGCGACGTAGCCAACGGCAGGGAGCTGGTCAGGCCAGTAGGCTATCCGTTCATGCGGGATGGGGTAACGGCTCCGCATGGGCTGGGTTCCCATGGAGATGGCATGTACACCCGTGATCCAAGTCGTGCGGGTGGGGGCACAAACCGCAGAGTTGGAATAACAATGCGTGTAGCGAAAGCCTTCCGCGGCCAATTTGTCCAAGTTTGGCGTCAGGGCATTGGGGGAGCCATAACAACTGAGCCACTGGGCCCCGTTGTCTTCACTGTTCACCCATAGGATATTCGGTTGTCCCGAGTCGTCGGCAATAAGGATGCCGAGGAAAGTGGTGCATGAAAGCAACAGGACTAAAGGTTTGCTGAGTCGTTGTTTCATTTCAACTGCGAACGTCAAAGGTAGGCATGAAGTGCAGCGCGGAGCGCGTAACGAAATTGTCCTATCCTGCCTTGTTGGCCTTTAGTATTCTTTTGGACTTAGGCGCGT
>DIHU01000005.1:0-2827 GCA_002420315.1 Akkermansiaceae bacterium UBA5688 | reverse complement strand
GCCATCATCAAAAATTTTATCTAGATCTTTAGCTTTCATATAGTTTCCTTTCGTTGGTTCGAGCCCTTCTGACTGAAATGATTCGTATACTATTTTCTCTTGGAGTGTAAAATGCGACCCAAAGTTTCCCCTTTAACATCGCGAGCAGGNNGTATTCTTTTGGACTTAGGCGCGTCGAGGTGTTCACCAATCCAAACTTTGATCAGGGATTGTCGAGGCACGCCAATGCGATTAGCTTCACGATCTAGGCGTTCGATCATCCAGACTGGAAAATCAACATTAACACGCTTCTGTTCCTGTCCTGGTCGGAATGCCTTCGATAAATCCAAGTGATCGTTGATGTCGACCTCGCCATCATCAAAAATTTTATCTAGGTCTTTAGCTTTCATATAGTATCCTTTCGTTGGTTCGAGCTCTTCTCACTGAGATGATCCGTGTCTTGTTTTCTCTGGGAGTATAGAACGCTACCCAAAGCTTCCCCTTTAACATCGCGAGCAGGGCGAAGCGATCTTCGTCCTCTGATTTCGCCGGAAAGCCAATACAATCTGGGTCATTCCAGAGGGATTGAGCTGCTTCGAAATCGAGACCATGCTTTGCCTTGTTTAATTCACTTTTTGCGAGGTCATACTCAAATTCCATTCAGGTATAGAAAGTATACCAAATATTGGACTTGTCAAGATATTCGTTTTCTTGGCCAACGTCCGCATCTACCACGGCTTTAGCCGCTGGTAGCATGCGATGGTTGGCTGTTTGATTGTTGCGACGTGGTCGTGTTGCACCGCTTAGTATGCTTCGATATTGGCCACTGATCAAGACGTTTTGCACTCCACTCTCAGGCCTCCGCCGACAGAAAACTGGAACCCATCGCCTTTATCTACCATCTCATCTATTAGCTTATTCTTATTCGCTAATAGTTGAGGTATTCCTGTGCCCACGTCTGATGATGGAGGTAAGACTCCCGGGTTCTATCGTCGACGCACGTCATCGACCGATACTTCTACGCCCACCAAATCTCTGATCGTGTTAGCATATTCTCGACGATTCAGCCGACGCATAATGATATTTTTACCGCTATCGCTGTGAATATTTCGGGCAGCCACCATTTTGTTAGAGAGGTCGGCCAGGAACTCGGTTTTCTCTACAGTGGAAAGTTGTTTCTTGTCTTTTGGCGGCATTTCGCCGGAGTTCATTGCGGCCAGTACACTGTCCTAGAGTTCTGCCGTTTGAATGGATTCGCCGAGATCGAAAGATAAGTCTTCCAGATTCACCTGACCCTTTTCGGTGTCAGCATCGTGACAGTCTAGGCAGTATTTTTCCAGAACCGGAAAGTGATGCTCCGGGATGACAGCATTGGGTTCGCCGGCAGCAAATGAAAAAGTACCGAATACTAAAAGTACAATTAAATTCTTCACTACTGAATAGATAGATCGAATAGGCCCTGTATGACCTCTGGGGATTATAGACGACATTAAACAAACACCTCCTTAATAACCCCCGTGCTATCCCCAAACGAATCCACTTCCAGTCCTGCCCCGCGTAGCAAACTCAGCCACAAATTCGCACAGGGAGTGTTCGGTTTCATCACCAGGTGTTGGCCATGCTTGAAACCTGCCGCGCCACCGGTTACGCGCGGTCGTCGGTCGATAGCTGTGCTCGGCGATGTGAACGGCACGGGTCGCGTGGGCGACGACATATAGCCGTACGTTTGGTTCAATCCGCCACTCCGTCACCATCCTCGTCACGGATCCGCGAGTAGGGGCTCTCAATAATCGCCTTCCACGCGACTTCCCGCATCGTCTTGTCGAGCCGCGGCGGGACGTTCTTCGGCGTGAAGCCCTCGATGAGCTGCGGCGACTTCTTGTAGAGCATTCCGTAGTAGACATAGCCGACCAGCCACTCCGCCCCGCTCACTCGCGACAGGTGTCCGCCGTCGCGGTAGACACCCTTCTTTCCGCCCTTGCTCTTCTCGTCGATGCAGTCCAGATCGGGCACCTTTCCGGCGTAGTAGCGACCGATCAAATCCACCACGGCCGCACCGGCCGGAATGATGCGGACCTTCCCGGGGTATTTCTTCTCCATCGCCGCGAAGAACTCCTTCTGTCCGGTGGTCCGATGGGCGGAGTAACTCGTCTTCATCGACTTCAGGATCTCGTCGCTCTTCATGGTCTTGAACTTCGAGTCATAGCGCGGCCATCCGTCCTGCTTGCAAAACGTCATGTCAGGGTTGTGCTTCAGGCCGAGATCGATCCATTGCGTGAAGTACTCCAGCTTGTCCTTGTGGTAGCCACCCCAGGTCAAGACATCCCACTCGCCGGTCGCGATCGCTGGGACGAGAATCGACCGCGGTGGCTTGCCGTCATACTTACCGAATTCCTTCAGCCAGATCGCATTCGCCGCTCCGGTGCCACCGCCACTGATGTGTGCGCGTTGACGATGATCATCGAATCCGGCGCCCTCGGCGATCTGCGGGAGGCTATTTTTTGCCGGCGCGACCCAGCTGTGACCGGTCATGAGGAGTCGGATTCCCTCGCCCTTCTGGTATTGGAGCGCACCGGCTTTTCCCCCCTCGGTCCCCGCCGCGATGATCGCTTGCATCTCCTCCGCGGACGGTTTGAAGATCATCACCTTTTGGGTTTTTGCCCCGGCGCTCAATGAGGCCAGGGTGAAGATAAAACAGAATGTGTAAAGTTGGAGTTTTAATGATTGAGCACGTGTCAGCATGGTTATTCCTTATTAAGTTTAGATGGGGTGTAGGTATAGTAATGAGCGGTGATTTAACAACAATTGCTATCTGCCATTTCGTCATGATTGTGCTGCCAACTTATAA
>DIHU01000239.1:772-4328 GCA_002420315.1 Akkermansiaceae bacterium UBA5688 | reverse complement strand
CCATAAGTCCGATCGGGCTAATTCCTCATGAAGCATACACCCTTAGTCCTCACTCTTACTCTGGCTGTGGCGGCCCTCGCGGCTCCGCTAATTTCACCTCATGAGAATGCTCGCCGGCTTGAAGTCCTTTTCTTTGGCGCTCCCACAAAAAATCATCCTGGGCATGATCCCGTCACTCGCTATCGGGTCCTGAAAAAGAATCTAGGTGACGATGGCATCAACCTGACCTACCTCGAGGAGCCCGCCAAGGCTCTTGATCCCCACACCTTGGCTCAGTTCGATGCGGTCATCATGTATGGCAACTGGTCTCAGCATGGGCCGATGCCCGCAAGACAAGAAAAGGCCCTTCTGGATTTTGTTGAGAAAGGGGGCGGCTTTCTCCCCATTCACTCGGCCTCGGCCTGCTACGGAAAATCTGAGGCATTTGTCAAACTCGTAGGGGGTGTCTTTAAGTCACACGGCGGCACTGAGTTTTCTCCCCGGACCACCAACACCACTCACCAGATAACGAAAGGTTACGAAGGATTTAGCGCCTGGGACGAAACTTATGTCCATGAACGCCATGGTTCCGATCGAACGATCCTTCAAGAGAGGGACGGAGAGCCATGGACCTGGATCCGAACTCAAGGCAGGGGCCGCGTCTTCTATACCGCCTCCGGGCACGACCACCGCGTCTGGGATCAACCCAATTTTCACGATCTTCTAAAGCGGGCAATCTACTGGGCAGTGGGCGACGAAACCCGGAACAAGCTTGCCGCACTCAAACTACCAAAGTTTGAAATGATCGACGTCCAGCTACCCGGCTATATCGAGCGCAAGCTGGTTACCAAAGTTCCCAAGCCATTCCCTCCAGAGGAATCCATAAAACTTGCACAAGTTCCCCCGGGATTTGAGTTATCCCTCTTTGCTTCCGAGCCTGAAATCGTCAATCCGATTTACATTGCATGGGATCATAAGGGCCGGGCCTTCGTCGTCGAAACTATTGATTACCCGAACAACTTGCAGGCAGGAAATGTCGGGAATGATCGGATTAAGATCTGCGAAGATACTAACGGAGATGGACGGGCTGACAAGTTCACCATTTTTGCCGATAAACTCTCGATTCCCACGACCATGGTCTTTGTAAATGATGGAGTAATCTGCACGAATGGTTCAGATGTTCTTTTTCTCAAGGACACCGACGGAGACGACATCGCTGATGTGCGTGAAGTCCTCTTCACCGGTATTCGCACCGGCGACACCCACGCCGGAACCTCCAACTTCCGCTACGGAGTGGATAACTGGATCTGGGCGACTACTGGATATTCTGGCTTCGGAGGAGAAGTAGGTGGTCAAGCTCATGGATTCAGCACCGGAGTATTTCGATTCAAGCCAGATGCGAGTGCGATGGAATTTCTCCAGAACACTACCAACAATACATGGGGTCTGGGCTTCTCCGAGGAATTTGACATTCACGGCTCGACCGCAAATGCCAATCCAAGCTTTTTCCTAACCTTTCCCCGAAGTCAATACGAGCAAGCCGGACTCAGCCAACCACGTACTCCCCGAGCAGACGATAATCCCCTTTTCTTTCCGAGCTCCACAGACATTCGTCAGGTCGATGCCCACAACCGCTATACTGCGGCAGCGGGACACGCCTTTT
Organism: Akkermansiaceae bacterium UBA5688; assembly: GCA_002420315.1. Classification (GTDB taxonomy): domain Bacteria; phylum Verrucomicrobiota; class Verrucomicrobiia; order Verrucomicrobiales; family Akkermansiaceae; genus SW10. The sequence goes on along the minus strand of DIHU01000239.1, from coordinate 2,686 downwards.
ACACGTCCCGGCGGTTTCCCGAACGTTACTGGAACAACATCGCCTTCATTTGTGCGCCGACAGGAAAACTTGTTGGACAGTGGACCCGCCACGCGAAGGGTGCTGGTTTTGAACTGCAACAGCAACCCAACAACATTTATAATTCTGCTGACGCCTGGTCTGGACCGGTATGCGCCGAAATCGGTCCAGACGGAGCACTCTGGATTTGTGACTGGTATAACATCGTCATCCAGCACAACCCAACCCCTAACAAGAATTCCTCAGGGTTGGACGCCAAAAGGGGCAAGGGCAACGCCTACGTAACTCCACACCGGGATAAGCAGCACGGACGGATCTACAGAGTCTACCCAAAGGGCTCTTCCAATGATCCCTACAGGGCTGATTTTGCCAGCAGTAACATGTTCTGGCGAATGGAGGCTCAACGAGCAGCTGTCGAAAATGGACAGACCGTCGACAGGGTGAGCAATATCCACGAGTTCTATGCCAAAGCTGGCAATGGCTCCCTCGACCTCGAGACAATCAAAGCAGCTCTCTCCTCAAAAGATGCGGGTCTCAAGAGGGCCGCACTCCGGAATGCGCCCCTTGATGACACCTTAACCAAAATGTTCATCTCAGACGGGAAAATCACCGTCAGAGAGCCAAGGGTCCTTCTGGATCTACTCCTCGCCTTTTCAAGCCTTGGAAACTCAGAAGCAATTGGGAGCGCTCTCTTTCAACTTATCAGCACAGACTCGGCAGTCATCATGAATGATCCGGTCCTTCATGATGCCTTTCAGGTGGCAGCACGTCGACACGGGGGATCTTTCATTAAAAGTGCCCTTGGCCGCATCAGACCAAGAGAAACCAATGGCCTCAGAGATGTCCTCTACAACGGAGATATCGAAAAAATTCAAGGAGATCAGCCCGATGGCTGGAAACCCCGCTTTCACGGTGGCTCCCAGAATGCAGTTTTCTCTGCTGTCAAGGAAGGGCGTAACGGAAGTATGTGCCTGAAGGTCACCAGCAATCAGAGCTCAGACTCGGGATGGGCTGCTACAATCAAAGTGAAGCGCAACACCCGCTACCGCCTCGGGGGATGGATCCGTACTGAAAACATAAAGGGAAGCGGATCCATGTTCAATGTTCATGGCGTCGGACACCGGACTAAGGTCGCTCGCGGCACGACGGGCTGGACGGAGTATTCCGTTGATTTCGACTCCGGCAGTGCGTCGGAAATTGTCATTCATGCACTCTACGGGGGCTATGGAGGGCAAACGGGTACGGCCTGGTATGACGATATCTACCTCCAAGAGACCAGCGAGTCCGGATTGGGCGGCACGGTAATTTCCATTGCTTCTTACTTTGGAAAGAATGCTTCCGGAAAGGCAAGGGCCGCACTCATCAATCACCTCAATGAACGGGCAGAGGAGGGCGACCAGTTTGCACGGGTGCTCCAAAAGAGCGTCGAGTCACAGGAAGGGGAGAAAACCCTGGAAACGAACAAGGACCCGGAGGCCCTCACGATCTTACTTAAGTCGGTAAGAGAGCAAATGCTCTTTGATAAAAAGGTCTTCGACGTTCCTTCCGGAAAGCGAATAAGACTACTTTTTGAAAATACCGATTCCATGCCCCATAACATCGTAATCGGCAAACCTGGCTCTCTAGAGAAGATGGGCACAGCAGCGGATAAAATGCTGGCAGACCATCCTGCTGCGGTCAAACTGGGCTACGTTCCTGACATCCCTGAGGTCATTGCAGCAACCGGGCTTGTTTTCCCGGGTGAGATTGAAGCACTCGAATTCACTTCTCCGAGGCAACCTGGTCAATATCACTTCGTATGCACTTTTCCTGGGCATTGGCGGATTATGAAAGGTGTCATGAGGGTAAAATAACCTCCTTTTTACCGCCTCCGCCCAATCCAAATGCGACTTCAAC
>DIHU01000239.1:0-389 GCA_002420315.1 Akkermansiaceae bacterium UBA5688 | reverse complement strand
GGATCTTTTCTTCCACATCTATCTGACCAAAGCCGACTTCGCGAAACTTGCCGCAAAAGCAAATTCCTAGCACTCAAGAGATCGCTTGACCGACTAGGGGGTCTAATTCATCTTTTCCGAACGCTGCATTAAGTTTTTTCTCGAAACCTCTTCAAATTCAGTGGAATCCATAACCTCCAAAACTAAACGACTATGAAAACCTTATCCAAAATCCTCTCTATCGCAGCCCTTTCGGCCAGCTTCGCAGCATCCAACCTCCAAGCGCAAACTCTCGGCGACGTGATGAAAGAGGCCGGAATCGAAAAGATGCTCGGCACCTGGGTTGATGCAGATACCAATGGCGAAAACTTCAAGCTCTCATACAAATGGAAAATCAAGGGCCATGCGGT
>DIHU01000233.1 GCA_002420315.1 Akkermansiaceae bacterium UBA5688 | reverse complement strand
GATCGTGGTCCCTTGATTCGCTTTGCGTTGTTCCCGCGTCCTGACGGGGATCACTACTTTGTCTGGACCTTCCATCATCTTTTGATGGATGGCTGGGGGAATGGCGTTCTCATTCGTGAGGTCTTCGCCAGCTATGCCGCGGCACGGCGGGGTGAAAAAATAAGCCTCTCTTCGGCTTACGATTATGGGGTCTTTCTGAATTGGTTGGAGGATCGGCCGGTGGAGGCAGAGCTCGCTTATTGGGAAAATGCGCTGAAGGGGTTTGCGGAGCCAGTGTGCCTGGCTCGACGACTTCCTGAGAGCGGTTATGCCTCACGTAATTTTGAATTCTCGGAAGCTGAGACTCTATTTTTGGAGGAAACCGCACGCGAAAATCGGCTAACCCTCAATACTTTGGTGCAGGGAGCATGGGCGATGCTACTGAAGGCTCATATAGGTAAAGAGGATGTTCTCTTCGGGGTGACGGTGTCGGGGCGGCCACCAGAATTACTAGGAGTGGAGCAAGCGATTGGTCTTTTTATCAATACGGTTCCCGCGCGGGTTTCGCTCGCGCATGAGACAAGTGGTCTGGAATGGCTTCAAGACCTCCAGTCAGAGCAACGGAAGCGGGAGCAATTCGGCTATGGCAAGCTAATGGATTTGCAGGCTTTCACTGAAGTTCCCGCGGGGACTCCGCTTTTTGAAAGTCTTCTCGTCTTTGAAAACTATCCCATTTCTTTAGAGGAAGCTTTAGCCGGAACGGAGAGCGAATTTCAGCTCACCGAGCGCGAAGGATATGAGCGGACCAACTATCCGCTCACGGTGGTGGTGATTCCCGGGGAGACTCTTCAGGTGAGCTTTCGTTACGAGCGTGAGGCTTTCTCAGAGGATTTTATCAAGCGTCTCTTCACCCAGCTTAAAAGGGGAATGAGCGCCCTTCTTGAAGGGCTTGGTGAGGAGCTAAGCAAAATATGGTCCCTGCCCGAAGATGAGGCGATGCGGCTAAGTCAAATGGGGAACGGTGAGCGGGCTGAGCCAGAAGCGGCGACAAGCTTAGAGCTTTTCCGCAGAGAAGCTGAGCGAGTGGCCGAGAAGGTCGCGCTCATCGTGCCTGATCAGGACGGACTCACTTATCGGGAACTCGATGAACGTTCCGGGCGTCTGGCAGTGGTGTTGCAAAAGAAGAGGGGGATCGGAAGAGGGGATCGAGTTGGCATCTACCTCAAGCGTAATGAGAGGCTCCTAGTCGCCCTTTTTGCAGTTTGGAAATGTGGAGCGGCTTATGTGCCTCTCGACCGTGACTTTCCAACAGAGCGACTGAGGTTCATGGTGGAGGACGCTGCCTTGGCCCTTCTCATTCATGAGGAAAATGACGATGAGATGGAGCAATTTTTTGGAGAGCAGAGTGTTGAAAAAATTGCCCTAAACTCTTCTCTCTGGGGGGGTGATCAGGCGATAGAGGTCTGGAAGACCGGCGCTGCTGATGCCGCTTATATCATCTACACGAGTGGGAGCACTGGAACTCCCAAGGGTGTGCTGATCACCCATGGCAACTTGGTAAATTTTCTGAATGGGATGTCACGCGCATTGGGCTTGGAGGAGCGTGAAGTCTTCTTAGCGGTGACGACAATTTCTTTCGATATCTCGATTTTAGAACTCTTTTTGCCTCTGGTGTCTGGAGCCTCCTTGGTTTTAGCGCCTTCCGGGGCGGGCAGAGATGGAGAGGCGCTGGAGAAGTGGATTCGTGAATATGGAGTGACGACGATGCAAGCGACTCCGACGACTTGGCGCGTTTTATTGGAGAATGGGCAATGTCCTGCGGTGCGGGTCCTCTGTGGTGGTGAAGCTTTACCTTATGACTTAGCGAGAGACCTTTGTCATTATTCTGAAGATGTTTGGAATCTCTATGGACCAACTGAGACGACGATTTGGTCTGGTGCGTTGAAGCTGAATTCTGGAAATCTCGCTTCGGGAATTGTTCCAGTTGGTGGCGTTATTTTAAACACCCAGTTTGAAGTTCGAGACGAGGGTGGTGGAATCGTTCCTGATGGAGCGACGGGGGAATTATGGATCGGGGGCGCGGGAGTGAGTCCGGGATATTGGAAACGTCCTGAGCTGACTGCGGAGAAATTTCAGAAGGGATTCTACGCGACAGGTGATCTCGTTTCCTGGCGTGATGATGGGGTTTTAGAATTCCATGGCCGGCAGGATGGGCAAATCAAGCTCAGGGGCTATCGGATCGAGATCGGAGAAATCGAGACTGCGCTGCTTTCTCATGCGGCCGTCCAAGAAGCGGTGGTGGTCCTACACGGTGGCGATGAGTCTGCCATGCTGGTTGCTTTCATCTGTGCCGATGAGGAGGTGGAGGAAAAGAAACTCCGCGAGTGGGTTAGGCAGAAGCTCCCTTCTTATATGGTGCCCACTCGCTGTGTCGCGGTGTCGGAATTTCCCCTGACTCCAAATCGAAAAGTGGATCGTGGAGCGTTGCAGCGCATTCCTATAGAAGGGGAAGTTCTCAGCCAGCATGGAGGCCGATGGCAGTCGCCGGAGGAGGAACTCGTCGCGGGAATTTGGTCAGATGTTTTAGGGCGAGCGGTGATCTCGCGGGCTGATCATTTCTTTGAAATGGGCGGGCATTCTCTCGCCGCTACGCGTGTGGTGTCTCGCTTGCGTGAACTCTTAGGAAGAGAGGTGCCCTTACGTCGTCTTTTTGAGCGTCCTGTCCTGTCGGAATTTGTTTCCGCGCTTGATCCGGAGAGCGAAGGTCAGCTTGAGACGATTCCACGGTGGGAGGGTGGGCCTCTACTCCCACTCTCTGCTGCTCAGCGGCGGCAATGGTTGATGGACCATTTAGTGGGGGAGGAGAATCTCTATTCGGTGCCAACGGTGGTGCGGATTGAAGGAGAGCTTTCGATTTCTAGGCTGCAGAAGGCATGGCGTGCAGTTCTCGCGGCTCACGAGGAGCTTCGCTTCTTCTTCGTGGAGGAAGATGACATGCCCTTCGCGCAGGTGGCTAGGGTGGTAGAGGGGGAGAGGGATACGATTCAAGTTCGAGATCTTAGCGAGCTAGAGCCTGATGACCAGGAGAAGCGTTGGCGAGAGTTGACAGCGGAGGATGTGCGAATTGGCTTTGATCTTGGTGAAGCCCCTTTGTGGCGTGCTCAGCTCTTCAAGTTATCGGCCGAGGCACAGGTTTTATTATTAAATTTTCATCATATTCTCGTCGATGGCTGGTCACTGGGTCTCTTGGTGAGGGAACTCTCGAAGGCATACGAGACGGGGACTCTGGATCAGGGGGAAAGGCGGTTGCGCTACGTTGATTACTCGCATTGGCAATCGACTCAGGACCGGAGCAGAGGACTCAATTTTTGGCAAAAGAAACTGGAAGGGCTTCCGGCCCAGATTGCGCTCCCTCTCGATTTCACAAGACCTGCTGAATTAAGCCACGATGGGGCAACTGATGAGTTGGAGATCAATGAAAGCACTTATCAAGCGTTAGTGGAACTTGGTCGGAGTGAGGGGACGACCTTATTTATGACGCTGGCGACGGCCTTCTCGGTGCTGCTGTATCGCTATGGGGCCGGTTATGACTTTGGGATCGGGACACCTATTGCGAATCGCCCGCGGCAGGACCTTGAAGAGGTGATAGGGCTGTTTGTAAACACCTTGGTTTTAAGGCCTGATTTGGGAGGGAATCCCACTTTGAGGGATCTTCTTCTACAAATGCGAGATGAGACGCTGGCGCTGTATCAACATCAAGAGGTGCCCTTTGAAGACGTTGTGGAGCGAGTTGCAGCTCCGAGGAGTCGTGCTTCGAGCCCTCTTTTTCAGGTTCTTTTCACCCTTCAAAACGCGCCGCTCGAGAAGCTGACTTTGACCGGGGTGCAATGGTCTCCGATCACTCTCGATCACAGCCTTTCAAAATTTGATTTGAGCCTCGCGATAGCGGAAAAGGAGGGCGTTTTGAGAGCTCGCTGGGAGTATCGGAGTGACCTGTTTTCACCGGAGACGATCAGCCAGATTGGTCGCGATTTTGCGCGCTTGTTAGAGAATTTCCCTCGCTTGTTAGAGCAGCCACTTTCGGCGATTCCGATCCATGATCGAAGCGTTGAAGATGAGTTGATCACTCTTGGTAAAGGAGGGGTTGGTAAAGCTGAGGGAACGATTACGGAGCAATTTTCTCAAAAGGTGAGAGAGCAGCCAAATGCGGTGGCTCTGATTTCAGGTGTCCGAAAAGTAAGCTACAAAGAACTTGATCTCCTAAGCCAGCGTTGGGCTGATTTACTGGTTGAGCGTGGTGTGGGTCAGGAGTCTCGGGTGGGAGTGATGGCAGTCCGTTCGATTGAGACGATGGCGGCGATCATCGGAGTCCTAAAGGCAGGAGGGCTTTATGTTCCTTTGGAGGTCGATTTGCCGGCAGTTCGTTTAGATTGGACTTTGAGAGATGCGGAAATTGGATGGGTGCTATCGGATGATTGTCTGTTACTAGAGGAGCGCTTTAGTGGTTCTGCTATTTTCTCATTTGGAAACGGTGAGGGATTCTACCTTTCGCTGAGTGAAATTCCTCAAAAAGAAAGGAAAGTAGTTGAGGCTGATCAGCTCGCTTACCTTCTCTACACCTCAGGTTCAACGGGTTTACCTAAAGGAGTGGAGGTGCCGCATCGGGCGGTCGTTCGCTTGGTGAAGGAGACGTCTTATGCGAGCTTTCGGCCGGAAGACGTTTTCTTGCAGGCTGCACCGCTGGGGTTCGATGCCTCGACTTTTGAAACCTGGGGCCCGCTCCTGAATGGAGGGACTCTGGTGCTTGCTGGCCGTGCGACTCCTTCGCTCGATGAGCTGGCAGAGCTCGTTCAAGAGCATGGTGTGACTAGCTTGTGGCTGACGGCGGGTCTATTTCACCTCGCGGTTGAGGAGAGAATGACGGGCTTTTCGGGGCTGCGGCAATTACTTGCCGGTGGCGATACTCTTTCCCCTGAGCACCTCAAGATGGCCGCGGAACTTTGGCCTGAAACGCAGCTAATTAATGGCTATGGTCCTACCGAGGGGACGACGTTTACCTGCTGTCATCACTTTTCTAAAAGAGAGCTTTTTGACCTTAAAAAGACCCCAATTGGTCGGCCGATTCATGAGACTCAGGTTTACATCCTAGACGCTGACCTGCAGTTGGTTCCTCAAGGAGCGGAAGGGGAGCTTTATCTGGGAGGGCAAGGGCTCGCGCGCGGCTATGCGAATCAAGCGAGTCTCACTGCAGAGGTCTTCGTCCCAAATCCTTTTTTCGATCCTCGGTCTGATGAATTACGTGACGCAAACTTGACGCTCTATCGCACGGGAGATCGCGTGCGTTGGCGTCGTGATGGGGTGCTGGAGTTTTTTGGAAGGATTGATCAGCAGGTAAAGGTGCGAGGCTTCCGAATTGAGCCCGGCGAAGTGGAGCAAGCTCTTCTGAAAATCGGAGGTGTCCGCGAGACAGCAGTGCTAGCTCTGGATGATGAGAGTGGCCATAAGCGTTTGGTGGCCTATGTCGTGGGGGAAGAGAAGGATTGGAAAAGCGATCTGGTAAGAGTTCTCCCGCCTCATCTCGTGCCTTCGGTTTTTGTCGCGATCCCAGTTCTTCCCTTGACTTCAAACGGGAAGCTGGACCGATTTGCCTTACCTGCTCCTGTTTGGGTTCAGCATGCTTCTTCGGGAGAGAATGGCCTAGGAAGTGAAGTGGAAGAGCGGGTGCGTGAGATTTGGCAGTCGGTCTTACCGGTGGAATCGGTGGGGCTGTACGATAATTTTTTTGAGTTAGGCGGTGATTCCATTCTCGCGTTGCAGATTGTCAGTCGGCTTAAGCGTTCGATGATGGATGTTTCTCCAGCCGAGTTATTCAAGCATCAAACTGTGAGTGAACTGGCGGCTGTAATTTCTGAAGGTCAGGTTATTTTAGACGAGTCTCTCACCGAACCGAGTGGAGCGCCTTTTACAGCGCCTCCGATCCAACGTTGGTTCCGTGAATTGGGGATGGATTCCCCTCAGCATTTTAATCAGGCGATTGCCTTGAGAAGCACAACGGCTCTTGATCGAGGCATACTGGAAGAAGCGTGGAGTGCCGTCGTGGAATATCATCATGCCTTGCGGATGTGCTGGATTGGGAACGAACTTAAGATTGCACCATTTGAAAAACCAAGGATTGAGTGGTTCCCGCCAGAGGCGTTCGAAGCTGAGGTCGCTGCTCTGCAAGAGAGCTTCGCGCTCGAAAATTTCCCCTTGATCAAGTTCGCCGCGAGTGTGGAGGCGGATGGTACGATACGACTCTGCTTAATCGCGCATCATACTGTGATTGATGCGGTGTCATGGAGAATCTTGTTGGATGACTTACAGTTGGTTTACCAACAGATGGAGCGAGGTGAGCGTGCCTATCTGCCAGTAAAAACGATAAGCTATGAGGCTTGGGCGAAGCTTCTGCCAAGCTCGGTCGAATGGTCCAAGGAAGATACCCGATATTGGCAGGGCGTGGTGCAGGATTCACAGACCCTCTCGTTGAAGAAGGGTGAAGGAGAAGGCAGCCAAGAGATTGAATTTGAGCTCGATGGTTGTGAGGTTGATTTACCCATTCTTTTAGCCTCCGCTGGGCGAGCCTTATCGGCGCTGTGCGAGGGAGATCGCGTGACGGTGATGCTGGAGTCTCATGGACGAGATTTTCAGGGGCCAGGGGAGTCGCCGGACCTCTCGCGAACGGTGGGATGGATGACGGCGATCTATCCTTTCGTGATCAGAAATCTGGAGGAGAGCGATTTTCGGGAACTCTGTCAGGAAATTGAAGATGATCTGGCGCAGGTGCCTCATGGTGGAGTGAGTTACGGGATACTCCGATACTTGGAAGAGGAATCTTCTCTACAGATCAGTCCGTCGCTTGGATTTAACTTTTTGGGTCGGGTCGATGCCGGGTTCAAAGGCGGCGGATTCGAGCGGAACAAAGTCCCGGGTAGAACAGTCGCTCGTAATAATCGTCCCGCTTATCCGATGTTGATAAATTGCTGGCTTGAGGAGAACACCTTAAAGGGAGAATGGATTTTTGATCCGCGATTTTTAAAAAGAGAAAAGGTCACTGAAATACTGGAAGAGTTTCTGGAGCAGCTTAAGGGCGCGGATGATCCGCTCTCTGAGAATCTCTATGGGCTGGATGAGGGACAGTTGGCCGATATCGCAGGTCAAGTAGACTTTAGCTTTGAGGGCGATGAGTGAGGAAAGGGGAACTGATCAGACTTTATTGCAGCTGAGCACTCCCTTGCTGTTGAGCGCTCTGATTGGCATGGTCGCGATGTTGGTCGATACTATGATGATCAGCGCATATTCTGAGAATGCGGCTGCCGCAGTGAGTATCGCCAATCAGATATTACTCGTCGCTTTTGATCTTTCGGCATTTTTCGCAGCGGGGGCAGTTGTCCTGATTTCAAGAAGCCTCGGCGCGAAGCGGGAAATTGAGGCCAGGCGGTTTGCGGAAACCGCAATGGTCGGAAATGCTTTGATCGGATTGGTTCTCGGCTTTGTTCTTTTCCTCGGTGCTCCTTGGTGGATTCAGGCCATCAATTGTCCGCCTGAAGCCGCTGAGGGTGCGGAAATTTATCTGCGAGTGGGAGGATTCACCATTTTTTTTAATGGGATTATGATTGCCGGAACTGCGACTTTGCGGGCCTACGGGAGAACTCGGATTTTACTGTGGTTGGGATTACTGGCTTATGGAGGCTACCTCCCTTTTGCTTATCTCTTAATCTTTGGGATCGGGCCGTTTCCTGAGCTAGGGGTGGAGGGGTCAGCCTTGGCCACTCTCTTTGTCCGAGCAATCGCGGTCGTCTTATTAATCATAGTCTTTGCGCGAACCTTGAAGATTCAGCCCCATTTTTGGAAGCGAAGTTGGACTAGTTCCTGCCAAAGATTGCGGCAAATGTTTACCCTTATTTGGCCAGGTGCGCTGGATAACTTAGCTTATGGGTTTTATCAGATTATTCTCGTGAGCTTCATTGCGGGGATCAGCGTAGTGATGGTGCTGAGCCGGACGTTCACTCTGGCTTTGAATAACTTTCTCACCGTTTTACTGATGTCGATTAGTCAAGCCAATGAGGTGATGGTAGGCTATCGCTACGGGGCGAAAACCTGGAAAGCAGTGAGCCGCTGCATCGTGCATTCTTCGGTAGTCGCAACGATGATCACGATGATGGCGGCGACCTTTCTGTATTTTGGAAGAGAGCCCCTCTTAAGTCTATTCACGACGCAGAAAGAGGTGATCGGGCTGGCGGGCGAATTGCTTCTCATTACCATCTTTGTGCAACCCTTTAGCGCGGTGAATACGATCTTATACTATTCGCTCAAAGCGGTGGGAGATGTGGTCGTGCCCGTGGTGGGAACTCAAATCATGATGTGGGGATTGAGCGTGCCTATCGCTTACTTTCTGGTGGTGGAAGCTGGTTTTGGAGTGTCAGGGCTTTGGTACGTCTTGCTAGCAGAAGAGGCGCTGAAAGCTCTCTTTTTAGTCTGGCGCTGGCGGACTTATGAATGGGGGAAATCTTAGGCTAAGGATCGCGGTGATTAATGTCTTTTCCTCCGAAATAGTAGGTAGGCTGAGGCAATCGCGGCGAGGAGGCTACAGCTCGGTTCCGGGACTGGTGCTGAGGCTCTTGTCAAAAGTGAAGCCAGCTTGGCCACCGTCAGAAACGGCTCTGTCCCATGCCGTAAATTGGATATCAAGGTAGATGTCGTCGCCCGTGAGGTGAAGAACGGCCGGACCTGTGAGAATATTTGTCTGAAGATTACCCGCGGCGCCAAGACTATCGGCCCAGACCCCAAAGGTGAGGTTGGTATGGTTCGTTGCCTGAATGCTAGCTCCAACGGCATTGTTTGAAAGCGGATGCCTCCGGGGCTATTCAAGAAACTGAATATTCCTTCCGTAGCAGAATTGTAGAGGCCGCGTCTGTTATCTCGATTTAGAATGATGCCAGGTGCTACTTCGTGACCTATCCCGGGGGCGGGTTGCGTAAAGTTGACCGCGGTGACATTGGGGTCGCTCAAGCTCCATAC
>DIHU01000212.1:50610-52437 GCA_002420315.1 Akkermansiaceae bacterium UBA5688 | reverse complement strand
TTGTTCAACCACGAGTCGCCACGTCGCGGCGAAACATTCGTAACTCGAAAAATTACCCGGGCCCTTGCTAATATTTCGCAGGGAGTTCAAACGTGTCTTTATCTTGGAAACATGGACGCCTTACGCGATTGGGGGCATGCCAAAGATTATGTGAGGATGCAATGGATGATGCTTCAGCAAGACGAGCCCGATGATTTTGTGATTGCGACGGGAAAGCAGATTTCCGTCCGAGAGTTCGTTCAGTTATCAGCCCGCGAAGCTGGGATCGAACTCGAATTCTCTGGCGAAGGCGTTGAAGAAATCGCGACGGTAAAATCGCGGGATAGCGAGAAAGCCCCCGCGGTGAATGAAGGTGACGTCATCGTGAAGGTGGATCCTCGCTATTTCCGCCCGGCTGAAGTGGAAACTCTTTTAGGTGATCCGACCAAGGCCAAGGAGAAGCTGGGGTGGGTTCCAGAGATAACAGTGGAAGAAATGTGTGCCGAAATGGTGGCGAACGATCTAGAGGTGGCGCGTCAACACGCCCTGCTGGTGGAACACGGCCACGCAGTTTCGATGTCGCAGGAGTGAAGTTATTAAAAAATTAACAAAATGAAAATCGCAGTTGTTACCGGCTCAGCCGGACTGATTGGATCGGAATCCACCAAAGCTCTCCATGAAGCGGGGTTCGTTGTTGTTGGAATAGACAATGACCTTCGCGCTTACTTTTTTGGGCAGGAAGCATCAACCGATTCGACAAACTCTGAACTCCAAGAAAAACTTCCCAACTACCATCCTCGTAAAGTTGATATTCGCGATTTTGAAGCGGTAAAAGAAGTCTTTGAGGAGTTTGGATCGGACATCAAATTGGTAGTTCATACTGCCGCGCAGCCTTCGCATGATTGGGCCGCCAAAGAGCCGTTCACCGATTTTGGAGTAAACGCGAATGGGACTTTAAATCTTCTCGAGGCCACCCGCCAAGTTTGTCCGGAGGCGGTCTTTATTTTCACGAGTACAAACAAAGTTTATGGTGATACCCCGAATCAGCTTCCTTTGGTTGAATTGGAGGAGCGATGGGAAATTGAAAAGTCACATCCCTTCCATGTGGGAATTGACGAATCGATGTCGATTGATCAATGCAAGCACTCCTTGTTTGGGGCCAGTAAGGTGGCAGCAGATGTCTTAGTTCAGGAATATGGTCGTTACTTTGGAATGAAATCTGGTGTCTTCCGTGGGGGTTGTCTCACTGGTCCTGCCCATGCTGGAGCCGAGCTTCATGGCTTCTTGGCTTACCTCATGAAGTGTATTGTGGAGGGACGGCCTTACCGTATTTTTGGATATAAGGGGAAGCAAGTCCGCGATAATATTCATGCGCATGATTTGGTTTCCGCATTTCTGCAATTTTATGAGAATCCACGGGTGGGAGAAGTTTATAATATGGGTGGCAGTCGCCATTCCAACTGCTCAATGCTGGAGGCGATTCGGATCGGTGAAGAGCTCTCAGGAAATAAGCTCGATTTCACTTATCTCGAGGATAATCGGGTTGGGGATCATATTTGGTACATCAGCGATGTCCAAAAATTCCAGAGTCACTACCCAGCTTGGAGCTACAAATATTCTATTAACGATATCTTAGGTGAAATTTACGAGGCGTGTGCTAGCAATTCTTCAAAATAGACGATGGTGACCCTGGAGAAGACAATCGAGGTCATCACCACTTCGTGTCTGGTGACGAATGTAGCTGATCTTACCGAGCGGATCGAAAGTCAGATCCGTCATGACTCAGAGTTATCCTGGTCTATTGATTTTACGAACGTTCATATTGTCGCGATGCGAAAAGTGGACGAG
>DIHU01000212.1:44009-50233 GCA_002420315.1 Akkermansiaceae bacterium UBA5688 | reverse complement strand
TGACATGGGCGGTGAGTTGGTTGGGAGCGAGAGGCAATGAGCGGGTCTATGGTCCTGCCTTTCTTGACTACTTCGTTCGCAATGCTGATATAAATCTAACCCATTACTTTTTAGGCGCCTCGCAGGAATGCTTGAACCAGCTTTTAAAGAAGTTGCGAGAGAAGCGTCCTGGGATCAAGATCGTGGGTTCGCATGATGGGTATTTCAAAAATGCCGATGAAGGGGAGATCAATGGGGAGATCAATCGATTGAAACCAGATTTGGTGTGGGTGGGACTTGGAACACCAAAGCAGCAAGCCTGGATTCATCGTAATAAGGAGAAGATCAAAGTCGGTGCAATTTTGGCGGTGGGATTTGCCTTTGATGTCAATGCCGGAACCAAAAGCGATGCCCCAGATTGGATGGGAAAATTTGGAGTGCTCTGGCTTTACCGTTTCATTCGCGAACCTCGCCGACTCTTTAAACGTTATGCGATCTATAACTCGGTTTTTCTATGGCATCTCTTTCGCCAGGTGATGGTTAGTAATCGTAGCGGAAAGTGACTTATCCATGAATTTTGCGGACATCAGATTTTGGGGAATCCTCGCAGTTTCTCTCTTGGCGATTTTGATGATTCGCGTGGTTGTGGTGAAGGTAATTCGCCCTGATCCGGGTCATTACGATCGGGCTGCACTCGCGATCATGGGGCTTGTCCTTTTGGGTTGTGTGAGCCTCCTGTCACTGGGAATTTTTGCTGCGGTTAGTGTGACAACTTACCTCGGCTTGCACTTTATTTTAAAAATAGACTCGTCTCTCAAGCGCCGAGGGAGGTGGTTATGGCTTCTGATCCCTCTGCAACTTTCACCTCTATTATTTTACAAGTATGGTGGGTTTTTAGGGAATGAAATCCTTGGCCTTAAAAGCCATTCTTTTACCAATGTTATCATTCCCGTTGGTATTTCTTTTTATACCTTCCAGTTGATTTCCTTTGCGGTCGATACCTTGAAGCGAAGCCAACCTCTACCAAGTCCATTAAACACTTTGAATTTTGCGGGCTTCTTCCCACAGATTGTTGCCGGCCCGATCGAACGGCGCGAGGCCTTACTTCCCCAACTCGAAAAATTTCGTTTTCGCTGGGACAAAAAAGCGATCGAAATCGGATTGACGTGGATAATCCTCGGTCTTTTTTTTAAGCGCTGCCTGGCTGACAATCTAGCTTTAACGCCGCTGGTTCATTCTGGAACAAATCCTTTTTTGGTTTGGCTGGATACTCTGATGTTTGGATTTCGAATCTATTTTGATTTCTGTGGATATAGTCTCATGGCTTTGGGGGTGGCGTATTGCCTTGGGATAAAGCTAACGCTTAATTTTCGAAGTCCCTACTGTAGTTCAAATATTGCCGACTTTTGGCGCCGGTGGCACGTGACGTTAAGCACGTGGTTTAGAGACTATGTCTACTTCCCTCTAGGTGGTTCGCGGGTTGGGTTTTGGGCGGCGAATCTTCTAATTGTATTTGTTATTTCGGGGATTTGGCATGGTGCAGGCTGGAATTTTTTGATTTGGGGTGGATTACATGGCCTTTTTCTCTTGGTTTATCGTTTGCCAGTGAAGGTAAGCCTGCCTCGTGTAGCAGCGTTTCTTTTAACTCATGTTTGTGTTTTTCTAGCGTGGCTTTGTTTTTATGAGACCGATACGGGAGAATTATTTCGTAAGCTTGGTTTGCTTCTAAATCCTGCTTCCTATGATGGCTTTGCGCTTAGAGCATTTTTTTCGGCCTGTTTATCTCCAAATGGTTTAGATATTTTTGGGATCTTGGGGATGATAGCCTGTGTTATTAGCCTCGAGATGTGGTCATTAAGAAAACGAGGTGAGCCCTATCGCTTTCTTCGGACCAGAGGGGCGGCAGTCATTCTAATTTTTCTGACGGTGGTTCTGTCCCCGATCTCAAACAACGATTTCATTTACTTTGCTTTCTAAATTCCTGCGAATGGTTCGCGCCAGTTTTAGTGATCGTCATCCAGCAGGAATGATTACAATCGCGAGCATTGCTGTATTGGGAGCAATGATATTTTCGTACTATCAAACGACACAGTGGAATCCTGAAATGCGGTTTTGGAAGGCTGCTGCTGCTGCTAAATCAGAATGGATTGAGTCGTTAAGAAAATCGGAAGATGTTCCTGTAATTATTTGTCTTGGTGGATCAGCGACAGGTTTTGGAATTGATGCTGAATACGCTGATCGGGAATTGGGCTGTCGGCTTGCGAATTTTGGATTGCATGCGGGGATGGGAGCTGATGCTTTGACAGGCTTTGCACTTTCCAAGGCGAAAAAAGGGGACACGTTGCTTGTGATGCTCGAACCGGAGTTATTAGCTGATAGCGAAATGGAGACGGCACTTGGAGTCCAATTTTCTCATGCGATTGGGCAGCGAGAAATTTTAAATTGGGATGGTGCGACTTCAAGCTTTCACTTGGCAAGTTTGAGGCCTGGGGCCTCGAATATTTTCGGGGTGATTGGGAAAATACTGATGGGACGGCCAATGTATCGATACCAGCTCAAAGATATGCGGAAGGGTGGCTTGTTAACGACACCGGTCATTTCTGGGCTTGCTGCTCGTAACTCTTCGCCAGAGAGCTTGTCGGAGTCTGCCAAGAAACTTTTAAAGGATTTGGTGTCAGTTGCCCGCGAGCGTAAACTAGAAGTGATCTATGGATTGCCATGGGTTTTTAGCGATGAGGAAAACGCACACCTGGTCCGTGGAGATCGATCAAAATTTCTTAATGATGTTGAGAAGATCATGCCGGTGATTTATGAAGAAGGTTTGGGTGTGAATACTGAAAAAATTAATTTTCGAGATTCTCCCCAACACCTTTCAGAGATGGCAGCAAGGAGAAGAACCGAGCGACTCGTCAAAATTCTTCAGGAAAAATTTGCGGTTCGCTAGGGACCCAATATAAGATTTTTAATACCGTTGTTAGATGGCCAATAATATCCACACCCAGTTTCATCGCTTCGTATCTTCTGCCGAAAAAGAAGATCTGCTTGGCCAAAAGGGCATGGTTCTTTGGATGTATGGACTCAGTGGTGCGGGTAAATCTACGATCGCGGCTGCCTTGGAAAGGGAACTTCATAATGAAGGACGCTTGGTGGTCATTTTAGATGGTGATAATTTTCGACACGGCCTTAACTCTGATCTTGGATTCTGTGATGAAGATCGAACTGAGAATGTGCGGCGCGTTGCAGAAGTTGCTAAAATGTTTGCTTCGCAAGGAGTGATCGTGGTGGTCGGAGTGATTACGCCGAAACGGGCTCTCCGGGAGCTTGCAAAGAAAGTGGTCGGAGAGTCTTTTGCGGAAATATATATCCACGCCTCATTTGAAACTTGTGCTTCCCGAGATCCCAAGGGGCTTTATGCAAAAGTCGCTGATGGAAAAATCAAACAGTTTACTGGAAAAGATAGTGGTTTCGAAGAACCCGATTGTCCTGATTTGCTCATCAATACGGAAGAGCTTGAGCCATCAGCAGCGGTGGAAAAAATCAAAATATTCTTGCCAGGACCCTAAACTGCAAATAAAGCCACCCCAGGCGCTTAAACCTAATTAATCTGACAAACTTAGTCAACAAATGTCTAATTACAATCTGAGTCATCTCAATCAATTGGAAGCAGAGGCGATTTTTATTCTCCGTGAGACGGCGGCCCAATTTGAGAACCCGGGCCTTCTTTTCTCGGCCGGTAAAGATTCCATTGTGATGGCTCACCTTGCGCGGAAGGCTTTTTATCCGGCGCGGATTCCTTTCCCTCTCGTCCACGTTGATACTGGGCATAATTTTCCGGAGACCATTGCTTTCCGTGATGCCTACGCAGAGAAAATAGGAGCGCGATTATTTGTGGGTTCAGTCCAAGATTCGATTAATAAGGGAACAGCTGTGGAGGAAACTGGCGCTAACGCTTCGCGCAATAAGCTTCAGACAGTGACTCTTCTCGAAACAATCGAGGACCAACAGTATGATGCGGTTCTCGGCGGTGGCCGTCGTGATGAGGAGAAGGCGAGGGCAAAAGAGCGTTTCTTTTCCCACCGAAATGATTTTGGAGAGTGGGATCCTAAAAACCAGCGCCCTGAGCTTTGGAATCTTTTCAATGGGCGCAAGCAATCAGGAGAGCACTTTAGGGTCTTTCCCTTGTCCAACTTTACCGAGATGGATGTTTGGATGTATATGCATCGTGAAGGAATCGAATTGCCAAGCCTTTATTATGCCCATGAGCGCGAGACAGTGACACGAAATGGAGTCATTTTGTCGGTTTCGGAATTTGTTCAGCCGCGAGAGGGTGAAAAGGTTGAGGTTAAGAAAATTCGTTTTAGGACGATGGGAGATGCCACGATTACTGGTGCGGTTGAAAGTAGCGCCGACACGATGGAGAAGATTATTGAAGAGGTCGCTGCGGCGCGTCAGACCGAGCGTGGCAATCGTGCAGATGACAAGCGATCTGAAACAGCGATGGAAGACCGAAAGAAAGAAGGCTACTTTTAAAAATATGAAATATCCTATTCACCTCTTAACGATGGTCTTTGCCTCAATGGCGGTTTGGCTTCCGGCACTGAGTATTGAAGATTTGCAGTTTTCTTATGAAGCGGCTGTCCTTGAGGCAAATGAGGGCCGCGACAAACAGCTTGGGACCTTGAATCAACGTTATCTAACTGCTTTATCTAAATTGCAGAAACAGGCCCAAAAACAGGGGACCTTGGATAAAGCAGTCGCTATTAAGAATGAGGGGATCTTGATTGAGGAAAAAACTTGGCCGATGCCTCCTGTCCCTAAGACGGCTTCTAAAACGCTCCAAGGCCCAAGGCGAACCTACTTGAAAGCTCGATTTAGTATTGAAAAAGATTGGGCGCTTAAAACCGTGATGTTGGCAGATAAAATGGAAAAAGCTCTTAAGGGAAAAATTCTGAGTCTTACAAAATCTGGAAACCTTGAGGAAGCGCAAGGAGCTCAGGTGCTTCTTAAAAAGATCCAAGAAGACCCGGAGCTTGCCACCGCCCGTGAGCTACCTTCCAGAGTGATGCAGAGTGGGAAATCCCGCGCTGGGTTTATCGTCCGGAGAAATGGTGATAATCTGGAGGTTATGGTTAGGTATGACAGTAAGGGTAAAATTAGCTTAAAAAGCCCGGTTGAAAACGTGGTAGAGCAAACTGGTGGGAAGCGTGAAAAAGGGAAGACAAGTGCTCGAACTTTAGGTGAATTTGTCGGTGTTGGAGCTGAGGATACAGAACGACATATTGCCCTAGATTACACTCCGGAAGATGGGAAGTTAACTCCAGAGGAAGTTATTGGAGTCGATGTCAATTTTCAAAATGATGAAGGGACAATTTACGAAATCAAAAGAGGGACAAAAAATGCTTATCTCGGGTTTTCAAACCTCCTCGGGACTCTCTCCTCACCTGCAACTTATCGCATCATTGGAGAGCTCAAAATACCCAAGGGAAATAACGCTCTTTCGGGGCTCTTTTTTAAACATGGAAATTCGACGGGCACTATTATTGGTGAGCAAATTATCGGATCAGGGAATTGGGAAACCGTGATTAGGGAAGGTGCTGGAGGGTCGATTCTGCCTCTTTTTCGCATCCACTTCTCTGGATTCAAGCTCTCTGAAATCAATAGAGCCTGGGGCGATAAAGTTGTCCTCAAGAATCTCCGAGTTGAGTTCATTAAGTTTTCGGCACACATCGTCGAGCAATATGGCGATTCAGGAGAAGCAATCATTGCTGAAAAAAATCCTTCGAGGCAAAGGCTCCTCGTAACAAACGGAGTTCTTGCGGAAGGCCTTTAACTTTTACTTTTTGATTATTACTTATGGATCTCCTTCGCTTTACAACTGCCGGTTCTGTGGATGATGGAAAGTCCACTTTGATCGGACGATTACTCTACGATTCCAAGTCAATCTTTGAAGATCAGCTGGAAGCGATTGAAGAATCTTCGCGTAAAAAAGGAGATGAAAATGTCAACCTTGCCTTGCTTACAGATGGCTTGAAAGCCGAGCGTGAGCAGGGAATTACAATTGACGTGGCTTATCGTTATTTCGCCACTCCCAAGCGGAAGTTTATCATCGCGGACACTCCTGGACACATCCAATACACTCGGAACATGGTGACTGGAGCTTCAACCGCCAACCTTGCGATCATCTTAATTGATGCCCGTAAAGGTGTCATTGAACAAACAAAACGACATTCATTTATCGCAAACCT
>DIHU01000212.1:35817-43611 GCA_002420315.1 Akkermansiaceae bacterium UBA5688 | reverse complement strand
ATCGTAAAAGACTATCAATCCTTCGCCTCGCGTCTCGATAACTTGGTGGACATCACCCCAATCCCCATCTCAGCACTCAATGGTGATAATGTTGTTGAGAAGTCTGAGAATATGTCTTGGTTTGAGGGAAGTAGTCTCCTTTATCATCTCGAAAATGTGTATGTCGGGGGAGATGAAAATCACGTCCAAGCCCGATTTCCAGTGCAGTGGGTAATCCGCCCACAGAGCGACAAATTTCATGATTTCCGAGGCTTTGCGGGTCGGGTTGCAGGTGGTGTTTTTCGACCAGGGGATGATATCACCGTGTTGCCATCTGGCTTTAGTAGCCGAGTCAAAGAAGTATTTAAAGATGGTGAAGAGATAGAAGAGGCTTTTGCACCTCAGTCGATTACAATTACCCTCGAAGATGAGATTGATATTTCACGGGGTGACATGTTGGTGAAGGCGAACAACCCGCCCAAGCAAAGTCAGAACTTAGAGGCGATGATTTGCTGGTTTTCAAATCAGAGTTTAAATCAGCGTGCAAAGCTTATCATTCGTCACACGACTAGGGAGACTAAAGCGATCGTGCAAAAAATTAGTTATAAGGTGGATATCAATACCTTGCGCAAAGAAGAGGATTCCTCGTCATTTTCACTCAATGAGATTGGTCGAATTTCCCTGAGAACGGCAGCTCCCTTGTTTTATGATTCGTATAATAATAATCGTCAGACTGGGTCATTCATTCTTATTGACCCAGGGACCAATGAGACGGTTGCAGCGGGGATGATCGTATAGGGATTACTTTGAGCTCTTTTTCAAAAGAGCCCTTCCTCTTTTAATGATTGGGCAGAAATATAGAGTAATCTTCTTTCCGCTAAAGCTCCTGCCAATCCGCCAAACTTGTATGAAAATTGGGATCCTAACTTTTCACCGTGGAATTAATGCGGGCGGTTTTTTGCAGGCAAAGGGTTTGTCGTCATTTCTGATCTCGCGGGGGCACCAAGTAGAGCTGATCGATTATACTAATGCGGCTCAGAAAAGGCTGGATCATGAGTCGATTTATAGGACCCGGCATCCTCTGCGTCTTCTGAATAATATTCGAAAGAAGAGGTCATATCTCAGAGCTATTGCGACGTTGCCTATTGGAGTAAATATTGAATCGGGGGAACATTTGAGCGCGCTCGACTATGATTGTGTCGTTTTTGGGAGTGATGAAATTTGGAATATTTGTAATCCTTTTTCAGCAGGTGACCTTACCTTTTTTGGTGGCGGGATGGGTGCGGGACCTAAAATTTCATATGCGCCTAGTTTCGGGTCAACCTCGCTAGATGATCCTAGGTTAGCGTCCTTGAGTCCACTTCTTGCGGGATTCGAAGCGATTTCGGTTCGTGATGAGAATTCCCTAGCCATTGTGGAATCTCTCACTGGCCGTCGTCCTGATCTTGTTGTGGATCCGGTTCTTCTTTCTAAACCAGACAGGCCGATTAAGAACGCCAAAACTGCCGGCGCTATTGGGGCCTATTTAATGGGGCCCTCGGAGCATGATGTGCAGAGAGTTTGTCGATATGCTGCCGAGGCGGGGAAGGATCTTTGTTCTATTGGATATCATTACTCTTGGGCTGCTCGTAATATCGCGTTTTGCGATCCTACCGATGTTCCTGGACTTCTTGCCGGATGCGATCTCGTGGTGACTAATACTTTCCACGGGGTGGTTTTCAGTCTCAAAAATCGACTCCCATTCATTATCGTGAGCCATCCCAGTAAGGATCAAAAAATAAATACTTTCCGACGGAGGTTGAGCTTATCGACCGTTACAGGTGAGATTGAGGAAATCACAGAGAATCATTTGAATCAGCTAGGCCCTGAGAATAAAATACTAGCGGGCTGGATCGATGAATCTAAGGGCTTTTTAGAGAAGCACCTTTCAGCCTAGGAGAAGCACGTAATGCTACCCGTATGAAAATTCTTCACGTTGGCTCAACTGATTCTGCCGGTGGGGCGTCTCGCGCATCCTATCGCCTTCATAAGGGATTGGAGGAATCTGGAGTTGATTCCAAGATGCTGGTTCGGCGTAAAAGTAGTGACGATCCCAAGGTTTCCGTGTCAGGTGACTTTTCCGTTTTTCAAAATATTCTTGAGAAGTTGACGCCTCCAATCGAGCGGGCCTTACGTCGGTGGTCGGGAAACCCTACTGGTTCGATGTGGACATTTGGAATCATCCCCAGCCAATTGGCGGCGATTATTAATGCAACTGATGCTGATCTTGTGCATCTCCATTGGGCGGGGAATGGATTTCTCCCAGTAAAAACTCTTTCACAAATCCGGAAGCCGTTGGTATGGACTCTCCATGACCTGTGGCCAATTTTAGGGGTTGGGCACTATGATGATGCAGTCCCAGAATTAAATCCGGGATGGCTTTCAGTCGACTGGGAAAGCAGGGTTGGAAGCCTTAAGAAAAAGTATTGGGGGAATCTTGGGATAACTGCAGTAGGCCCTTCTCCTTGGGTTGTTGAGCAATTAAGCAAAATGAATAATCGCCCGGGATGGGCGACCGCGGTGATTCCATACGGCCTCGATACTTCGGTTTTTGAACCGAGAACTAATTTGCGTCTGCGAGAAGAGCTCGGAATCTCTCAGGATCGCGCCGTTCTTATTTTTGGAGCTCTGGGTGCGACGAGTGACTCGCGCAAGGGCGGCGATCTTTTGGAAGGGGTTCTTGAAGAGTTAGCTCATCGCAATTTTGAAGGGGATATTATTGTTTTTGGCGATCAAGACAGTGCCAAAATCCGATCGTATGGCTTTCGATTGATTCGTCTAGGTTCGGTCTGTGATGATACGCGGCTCGCCGAGATCTATAGCTTAGGTGATGTTTTCTTATTTCCCTCTAGAGAAGAAACGTTTGGGCAGACCGCTTCAGAGGCTTTGGCCTGTGGAACTCCAGTTGTCGGATTTCGTGCCGCTGGTCAGGCTTCAGTTTTTCGCCACAAAGAACATGGATATCAAGCAACACCATTTTCGGTTTCTGATATGGCAAATGGAGTTGAGTGGATCATTTCAGAAAAGCGCCGAGGGCGATTATGGCAAGCAGAGTGTCGGGAGTTTGCCTTGAAAGAATATTCCCTAGCACGTTACGCCTCTCGTCACTATGACCTATATGAAAAGGTGATTAGGTCATCACGAGCTTAGCTCTAGCTTGAAGCCAAGGGAAACTCCGTTACAAATGCCACCTGTATCACGAAAATCTCAATGAATCTCTTTTGTTGGAAAGTGATCACTAAAATCATTAGTTGGACGACTTAGACTATTCTAAATACTTTCTCTGTGGCTAATAATTCTCTATCTGCCACTCTCAAGCTTCAGGCCTTCTGTCTCCAAAAAAATACTTTCTCTGAATTTAATCTAATCTTGCGATGAAAAACAAAATCACTTTTGTAACGCTCTTGGTAGTTATCAGTATCGGAGCCCTTTTTTTTGGTTCGGTAATTGGCCAGTCACGTTTTGTTGACCTTTCGCTTTACGGATTAGTTGCCCTCTTTTTTCTCTACTTAAGTTTTCTCTATAAGTTTACTTGGCAAATCGTTCTCTTTCTCGTTTGGAGTGGCGTGAATTTAAATTATGGTTTCCGGCTAACCTCCCAACAGTATGCGGCTGCCATTTTGCTGGTATACGGCATAATCATCTTCTTATTGCGCAGGAATCCCTATCCAAATCCTGTCTTTCTCAAGCGGGTGAATGGGAAAAGCTTATTTATCTGGTCGGGCATCTTACTTTTCTATGGAACACTAACTTTTGCGCTAAATAAGACAATGCCATTTGATGGAGGTAGTTATAACACAAAAAATATGCTAAAGGCATATGCCTCGACTTTTGCGCCGGTTCTGGTCCTCTTTTTTGCACTTCGCATGCCTTATACCTTCCGGGTGGGCAAGAATGCGATCTCCACTATCATTTGGATTCTTGCCATTGGC
Organism: Akkermansiaceae bacterium UBA5688; assembly: GCA_002420315.1. Taxonomy (GTDB): domain Bacteria; phylum Verrucomicrobiota; class Verrucomicrobiia; order Verrucomicrobiales; family Akkermansiaceae; genus SW10. The sequence goes on along the minus strand of DIHU01000212.1, from coordinate 39,661 downwards.
TTGGTTCTTAATTTTGCTAATACAATCCATCTGTTCCGGCAAGGATATGGTGGTATGTCTATCCTTGCTGACGAGTCCGCAGATGTCGGGATGTTTTACATTCCTCTCATCAATGCAACCTTGGGAGTTTTTACGATGCGTGTTCTTGCGCCCACGGCAGTTATTTTCGCTTTTGCTTTTCTTTGTCAACCAGGCTGGTTTAAAGCGCAGACGCTACTGTTGAAGTTTTTATCAGTTTCCGTTTTGGGTCTGGGCCTGCTTGGCTCGGTGGTAAGTGGAGGTCGCGCGGCAGTTCTGCTCGCATTGGTTTATGCCATTATTGTTGCTCTCATCTACCGTCGAGTAATTCTCATTTTTGCGTCGATGTGTCTGGTCCTCCTCGTTGTTCTATTCGCGAATATCTTCTCAAAATTCATTAATAACGACATGCCTATCTTTGTGGCGAGGCCTCTTCAATATGTGATGATCGAGAAAGGAAGTTCGATGAGATCGATCGAAAACTCTTCAGACTATCGAAGTACTCTTTTTATTGAAGCACTCAAGGAGTGGAAAGATGACTCGCGGGTCTTTCTGTTTGGGCGAAGTGTTTACACTGCTATGGATTACACGGAGGTGAAAAGAATCGTAGGAGATAAAGAGTCGTTCTTAATGGTAAATATAAATTCTGGGACTTGTCATGCCCTCCTTCCATCTGTGTTAATCCAATACGGAATTTTTGGATGCCTACTTTATTATTTAGTTTATTGCATGATGTTTTGGTTCTTTTTACGTAGTTTCCAGGTTGCGAAGCGTGATGGATATTCTGAGGAATTGAAGATCATTTCTTTCGTTCTGACGCTTTCGACGGGGCTAGGAATCATCACCGCAACTATCGGAGGGTCATGGTTCGGCGCTTTCCATATTTTGATGGTCATCTTGATTAAAAGCATAGCTGCTAGAGATGAGATGGAATATTACGCTGCGCTAAAAGCTGAAGAGAAAGATTCCACGTCTCCGCTCGATTCCGGACCAAGTTCGATAGGCAGCCGTCCCGGATTTGCGTGATCGTAGTTGGCCTGCTTTTTAGCTATTTTATGAGACCCTTAATTTCTGTAGTTAGCGCTTCTTGGAACCAAGGGAGATATCTCGCTGAATGTCATCGTAGTGTCTTGTCTTCGCAAGATGGTCTTGTGGAGCATATCGTAATTGATAATTGTTCGGATGATGAAACATCCGAGGTTCTGGATCAATTTCCTGAGATTATTAGAATTATTGAGAAGGATCGTGGTCAAAGTGAAGCGCTCAATAAGGGATTTGCGATGGCGAAAGGAGAATGGATTTTATGGCTGAATGTTGATGATTTTCTCTTGCCTGGTGTCATCGATAAAATGTTAAAAATACTACAATCAGGAAATGTTCATTTTGATCTCCTGTATGGACATACGGTATTTGTAGATGCCGCAAGCAGAATGATTCGAACGGTTTATCAACCAATTTGGCATTATTGGATGACCGCGATTGGTTGTTATGCTGCCCCATCCACTGGATCTTTGTATCGACGTCGAGTATTGGTTGAAAATCCCCTCGATGAAAACTTTCACATGATAATGGATACCGAGTGGATGCTGCGGGCAGGCCGCCAACTGAAGATTAGAAGATTGAATGATAGGACAGTTTCATTCCGGATTGATGATAACAAAACTGCCGATCATATTCAGTCAGGAGAGCTCACCCCAAGACATCGCTCGGAGAGAGAAGCTCTTTCGAAAGATTATCTGAATTATGATGAAAATGAGGATAGCTCTTTGGCTGGTCGGGTGTTGATCAGGCTAGCACGCAAATGCACAAGACTATGGATTCTCGGGGATAAATTTATTTCGAAGATATCCCTATTTAAGCTTATATCTCCTACCCGAAAATCTGAATGAAAATTCTCCATTTTATCGAGGGCCGTTGTAATCCAGACACTGCAAATGGTGTGGACAAGACGATTTATTTTCTGACTCGGGAGCTTGCAGCATTAGGGCACGAAGTGCATCTCATTTCTGAGACTAAAAAGGGTCCAATTGAGATTCCAGGCGTATCGATTCATCGGGTTGAGCCGTTCCGCAATTGCTTTAGCTGTCCCCGTGAAATCAGAGAAATCGTGAATCAAATTCAACCAGATATTGGGCATTTTCATTCCGCTTATGTCCCAGGAAATATTAGTTTGGCGAAATACTTGCGAGGTAAGGGAATTCCTTATGCCGTGACCCCAAATGGCAACTGCGCTCGCGTTTTACTCAAGCGTCGTCCTTGGATAAAGCTCCCCTACAAATATTTTTTTGAAAGGCCCTATATGAACCGGGCCGCGTTCGTTCAATCGGTGGGGGATCAGGCCGAAATAGAACATTACGGGATTAAGGTCCCGATTGTTGAGGCGCTCAATGGGATTGATCTGGAAACGTTACCCGGGAAGGCGGATCTGGAAGTCATAGAAAGGACAGTGCCACGCTTTCAAGGGCGCTTTGTGTGTGTTTTTGTGGGGCGGCTTGATATTGAACAAAAGGGTCTCGATATGCTGATTCCCGCAGTGGCTGGTTTGGGTTCTGATGCAAAGAATCTTGGGATCGTTTTGGTCGGTCCGGAATGGAAGGGATCTGAGAGTCGGATTAGAGAAATGATTCGTGAAAATAAGATTGAAGATTCTTTCCATTTGTATGGTCCGGCATACGGGGATGAAAAATTTGATCTCATGAAGGCGTCTGATGCCTTTCTTTATCCGAGCCGTTGGGAGGGATTGCCATTTGCAGTGGTTGAAGCCATGGCAGTAGGGCAGCTATGTTTGGTAACCCCGGCTTCTGACCCCGCTGGGTTACTCGCTAAAGAAGGCGGGGGAGTCGTTTTCCCTTCAACGGTTGAGGGGATTCGAGAAGGCTTGAAGGAAGGCATGAATCTGAGCGCCGAAAAGCGTACAGCGTTACTCGGGACTTCAGCAGATATCGTCCGTGATCATATGACGTGGAACGTGATTGGTCGTATTATTGAGAAGAGTTATCGTAAAGTCTTGGAGGCAGATTAGATGGGCTTGGAATTCGAAAAGATAGCCGCGCTTGAAGATGTGGCCCGTGAATTGAATGATTCTCGACTTCGGTGGGCTGTCACTAATGGTTTGGGCGAATATCCTGATAGTATTGGGCGTGACTTAGATGTGCTTGTTGAAGGGCCATTGGGTCTTGCGGTTAGTCATGTGATCAAGGTATTGGAATCCGCTGGCTGGGTGGTTTTGCCAAATCGCCAGGGTTGGATTTGGTGGATAGTAGCTTTTCGCGAAAGCTCGGATGGCTCCCTGATTTCTCTTCAAGTCGATCTTTTCAAGCACTTGCAGTGGGCTTTTACCTGGGTGGTTGATAAAGTCGGAAATAAGGAAGATCTGATCCGCAGAGGGCCATTTTATGAGGATCCAGTAGCTGCGGTCGGCAAGCGCTTTATGCTTCATGCTTTATCAACGGGAATAACCAAATTTCGGGAAAAACCTGCCTATCTTGATTTTTCAGAGAGAGAGCTAGCGGTTTTACCTTCAATTCTCACAAGGCTCTCAGGTCGTCATTGGCCTGAGATTGTGAAAGCTGTATCTAGCAAAGATCTTACTTTGTTAGAAAGTGAGCTCGGGTCATTTCGGAGAAGGTGCCTTTTAAATGCGATCTGGACCAAGCGTCCAATTGCTCGTCTTGCGAGCGCAATCCAAAAGCAGTGGGTGGTAAATCTTTTTCCGCGACAAGGGGCCCCGGTGATTGAACTCACTTCTGGAAATGATTGTGAGTCACGGAAGTTACTTGAGACAATTACGGAAGAATTTCGTAATCTTGTTTATCAGGAAGTTCAA
>DIHU01000212.1:17550-35399 GCA_002420315.1 Akkermansiaceae bacterium UBA5688 | reverse complement strand
GGGCTTAAAGCTGAGATTACACTAGGTCGCGATGAAGATGATCAGATCTATTGGAAGTCCCAAGGGCTTGACTCACGTTGTAACACGGAAAGCACTAGAAACTTGAAAATATTTTTACTCAATTTCTTCAAAAAAAAATCTAGTGTCTTGAAGGAGCAATATCGCTTTGGCGCTGTGGCTATTCGCCACTGATAATTCTCATTTCGATTATGAAAACACTTTTAACTATAACTTCGTTCCCAAAGGTAATCATCTGAATCTTGTCTTGTTCCTGCCGTAACCAATATTCCTCCCGCTAAATTCGCTCCGATGAAATTAATAAGATGCCTTAGCTGTTTTAAATTCTCTTAGCTGACAAGGGGTGGAATTATGAGAGCGTAGGTTGTTTGCAAATTCAGGGGCGACACAAACTATACACGGTTAATGATTAAGGACAGAATTATGGATTTTGCAGACGTTCCTGGAACGATTCTGCTAAGGCCTCATGGTTTCGATAGCGAAGACGGAGGAGGAGACTATGATTTTCTTGAAGTTGGTGGTGATCAATTGGGTCTGAGAATTGAAGAAAGTTTAGGGAAACCTCTGGTTAAAATAACCCGGACATACGTCCATCAGAGGTACTACGAATGGGGACAGATTGATGTTCTGCCATCGTTGGAGTGGAATGGATTTAGATATGCTGATGCTGAGGCCGTAATGGCTTCAGCAATTGTTGGGCCGGAAGGGTTCCGAAGGGCCCGGTTGGGCCATGACGGAGTAATTTCGTGGTTAACAAGTCTACTCTGGGGAGGATTTTATAAGGAGAAGTACGATGGAATAATCACGAGCGCTGCACATGATGACAGCGAGTGTTTTTATGAAAGCCTTGAATGGGCGCTTGGAGTTGGGTGGGCGGATGAGATGATGGCCTGGGCCCAGAGAGGTGAAGCGAGAAAGAGCGCGAAGCACGTCAAGAGTATTAGAATGGCTCTTAAATGGAAACAGTTCAGGCGATCCGGAGGGGATACGATTTGTAGCGTTGCCCGTCATTGGTGGTGTGAAGCCCGTCATCACTTGAAACCTCAATTGCCAATGCTTGCATTTGTGGGCCCGGACGGAAGTGGCAAGTCATCAGTCATTGCGGGAGTTGCTGATAAGCTGAGTAATATGGGATTACAGCAGAAATTTTTGCATTGGAGACCGTATGGGGTCCAAGGTCGTGAGGATTTGGGGCAGCCTGTGAGTAATCCGCACGCTGATCTACCAAGAGGTTGGCTCTCTTCGACAGTCAAATTAGGAGTCTTATTCTGGGATTGGTGGCTGGCCTCGCTGACGGTGTTAAAGCACGCCCGCGCAAAAACATCTTTGGTTATTTCTGACCGTTATTACAATGACATGCTGGTAGATCCGATCCGCTATCGCTATGGTGCGGGTCTTGGCCTAGCTCGCCGGGTCTTTAAGAGATTCCCCCAACCAGAACTTGTCTTCGTTCTGGTTGGAGATCCGGAGATTATCCTTCCGCGGAAGAGGGAGATTCCCATGGATATTCTGAGTCAACAATTGGTCCTCTATCGTAATTTGGAAAGACGGCTTGGTGATCGAGGGCGGCTCATCAACGTAAACGATAGCCTCGAGGACGTTATTGAAGATGTCTTTTCCCACTTGAAGGCTTATTTACGGGGAGAAAAGAAGGAGTTATTTAAGGCTGATATAAGCCGGCATCTACGGGTTGCCCAGTTTGTACCTCACTATCCGTCGGTTGAGGGTATTTCCGCCTATTGTCGTGGTTTGTCCAAGGAAATGAATCTCATTTCTCCAGGTAGCTGCCCTGTTATTACGCTGAGGACAGAGCTTAAGAATCTATCCGGAGATGAGGAATTACTTCATTACCCCCATAATTCCCGGAATCCTATGAGCTTGCCAAAAGACTTGATTCGCGATCTCGAAAACAATGTTCATCAGCTTGATGGAGTGGTGTTTCATGGGGCTTACCATCCCAAGGTTGGGATGTTACGTCGTCATCTGACCCGGATTGGCATTCCGTTCATTTTCGTCCCGCATGACCCCTATGTTCCTGAGCTTACTCAGCACCATGCATTGAGAAAGTGGGCCTTTTGGCACGTCTTTGAGAAGAGGACTATCAGAAACGCGGTAGCGGTTCAGCTACTGGCTGGTGAGCATGAAAGGCCGCTCCGCGAACTGGGATTTGATATTCCCACAGAAGTCATTCCAAATGGCTGCGAACTCGAGACTATATCAGAGATTCCAGATCAAGTAAGAATACCAGGCACAGGAGATCGAGTGCGCATCCAGTTTATTGGAAGAATGGATCGCAATCATAAAGGGTTGGATTTGCTAGTTGAAGCCTTCGGCCAGTTTGTGATGGAGGGGTCTTTTAACGAAGTGGACCTTATCCTTACCGGTAATGATTGGGAGGACAGGGAAGAGTTAGAGAATTTGTCTTTGAAGTTGGGACTGAAGGATCGGGTATTCTTTACCGGGCCCCGGCCCGAGCACTCCCTAGTTATTCACTCAGAGGCGGATGTCGTTATCCTTCCTTCTCGTTTTGATGGATTTGGTTTGTGTATTGTAGAAGCGATGCTTGCAGCCCGTCCGGTTTTGGTATCGAGACGTGCCGGGGTCTCAAGCCATGTTGACGATGCGGGTGGTGGCTGGTTGTTTGAGCCTACTGTGGAGGGCATAAAAGACGGTTTGATTCAGGCTTGTCTTGCGAGGTTGGAATGGCCGGCAATGGGAGAGGCCAATCGTGACTATGTGGTTAATAATTTGACGTGGAAACAAGCGGCTCAAAAAACCCTTGATATGTATCGCCGGCATTTCTGATGAAGATGGATGTAAAAGATAAGGGAGTCTTGGCAGCCCTGGGCTTTGATGATCACGGAGAGGGTTCGTGGAGAGTTCTCAGGAGAGGAGGGCATATCCTCTTATTAGTTCCCGATTGCGCTTCATTAGTGAGCAAGGGGTTGCAGCTATATCGCCCACAAAGACTTCCGGCGCGCTTGTTTGTTGGTGCGGTTTCAAGATTTCCATTTGGTCGGTTGTTGTTGAAACGAATTAAAGGATCCATATTAAATGGAGCTGCCATTGAAACTGTGCTAGAGACAACAGAAGCAACCTTGGTCTGTATTCTTCTTGGAAATCCCTCTCAAAAGGAACGGCGAATCATCCTCCTTGCTGAAACTGGAACCGGACATCATTTCATTATTAAGTTGGGTTGGGGTGTCCTTGCGGTAGAGAAGATATCTCGTGAGCGAAAATTTCTGGAAATGAATGCTGGAAGAAATGCTGTCATCCCATCGCTTACTAGGGTTTGGCGTGAGGAGCAATGGGAGGCCTTTGCGATTCCTTACTTTGATGCACCGGGAGATGTTCCTGTTGAGAAGATCTGTGAAGTCCTTAAGTCTTGGTGTTTTAATTCTCCTGCTGTGCAGCTCTCGAATTTGGATGAATGGATGGAAGTAGTTTCGCGAATTTCGGATGTCAAGGAGCGCGAATATTTGATTAATCGGTCCGTTGGACTAAAGATTAAAAGATCGCTAAGTCATAGAGATTTTGCTCCCTGGAATGTTCTCTCCTCTAAAAACGGAGATGTGTCTGTGATCGACTGGGAGTTTGGAAGAGAAGAGGGTGTTCCAGGATGGGATCTTGTCCATTACCTTTTTCTTTCGGCCCATTTGGTTGATCGTCTTTCTGCGAGCGAGGCGAGTATTCGTGTTGTCGATTTGTTAGAGTCAAAAGCTAAGTGTGTGGAGCTCGTCAAATATTGGGGTTGGGCTGGGAATGTTGATTTGCTGGTTAAAAGTTATTTTTACTCAATGAGTGAGCAGATGGAGGATTCTGCTGAATTAGCCAAGGCGGTTCATGCTGCCTGAAATTTTTGAATGAGTTATGAAGGACCGCCCAGTTGTCTTACTTTCTGCATATGGTTGTGAACCTCATAAAGGTTCGGAAGGAGGAGTTGGTTGGAATTGGGCGTTACAGCTTGCCAAGGGTAGCGAGGTCCATGTGGTGACCCGAGAAGCACGGCGTCCCGCCGTAGAGGCTTTTTTAAATGAGCATGGGCTCGAAAATCCCAAATTTATTTATGTCGAGTTGCCTCAGTGGACGTTGAAGTTCAAAGAAACTAATCTTGGAATGAACATCTACTATATATTCTGGCAGCTAGCTTGTTGGTGGGAATGCCGTTCTTTAGTAGACAAACTTGAAGTGGATATCGCTCACCATGTCAGCTTTATGAGTCTCACGCGTGGGTCATTTGTTCCCTTTCTGGGCGTCAAGTCGGTTATTGGTCCGATCGGTGGATTACAGACGGTTCCGAAAGCGGCAAAACCAGTCATTAGAAGCCGCATAATGGAGGCTATTCGAACGATGGCCGTAAAGTTCTTTCGTTTTAATCCAGTAGGACTTTTGACGGCCTGGAAGGCTGATTTGCTTGTAATGGCAAATGGAGCTAATCAGAGGTTCATGCCCAAAGCTATTCGAGATAAAGCTGTGACAGGTTTGCAGATAGGGACTCCAATCATCACAGCCCGCCCTTGTCCTGATCTGGAAGGTCCTATTGTTTTTCATTGGTCGGGGCGTTTTGTGGATCACAAGGGGCTTGAAATCTTAATACGAGCAGTTGATCACCTTAAAACTAGGTCTGCGGGCTCATACAAGGATGTAAGAGTGGTCGTCTCGGGGAGTGGGCCTTTGGAAGGATTTTATCGAAATTTAATTGGCGAACTTGGACTTGAGGATGCCTTCGAGTTTCTTGGGTGGGTGACGTTGGATGAAATGAATGCGATATGGGATCGCAGCCATGCTTTTGTTTTTACGAGCCTCCGCGAGACTACAGGAATGGCTCTTCAGGAAGCGATGATGAGGGAGGTTGCGCCTATCGTGATCGATAATGGAGGGCCCGGTGAAATGGTTACAGATGAGAGTGGGATTAAGGTTGCCGGGGAAAACTTAGAAGAGCTTGTGTCTCATTTGGCGAACGCGATGACGGCCTTGACACAAAACCCTGCACGTGGAATTGAAATGGGCGTAAAAGCCCGTGAACGTGCCCTCAAGCACTACTCATGGGATGCTGTGGGATCTCAAATGCTAGATCTTTATAGAGCCCTCTTAGACGGCCAAAAACCCGAATTGAAATGAATATATTTCAAACATCTACGGCTTTTTATCCTAGCATGGGAGGGGCCCAACTTCATTGGTTTACGATTGGGAAAATGCTGGCAGGACGAGGCCATACGGTGACTGGTTGTGGGCAATGGAAAGATCACCGAAATCGCTACCTGATCGACTCAACTTTAAAGGCTCCCTGGGGTGATGATGTTTATGAGGCGGGCCCCATTAAGGTTCATCGTTATCAGCCGAGTGGTCTTGCGAGGGCTTGGATGGCTCCCCTCTTACCCCTCTGCCTGCCTTTACCTGAAATTGGTTACCCCCTTATTAGCCGTTATTTCGCGGGGAAGATGAGGCAAACAGATTTCAAGCCAGATGTTGTGATGAATATCCGCATCGGGCGGGAGCATTTTTCGTGGGCGTCTTATTACGTCGCTAAAAAGCGAGGGGTGCCATTCGTTATTTGTCCAAATTATAGCCCACGGATGCAAAGTAAGTTTGGGCAAGTAGTGATGCGAAATTTCTTTCGTCTCCTGAGAGTCGCCGATGGGGTGGTGGTTTTCACCCCAGCCGAGCGGGATGAGATGATCCGGTTAGGGGTCAAAGAGGGGAATATTCTTTTAATTGGGGTTGGTCCATTGCTTGCAGATGAGTGGGACACCGGGGCTTTTTGCCGGGACTATGGCATCCGGGAGAAGATGGTGCTCTTTCTCGGGCAGAAGCTAGAATACAAGGGGTTTGATACTCTGATCGTGGCTGCTCCAAAGGTTTGGGAAAAGCACCCTGAGACAAGCTTCGTTTTTATTGGGCCCCATTATCCCGGAACAAAGGAGGTTTTTGATAAGATCAACGATCCGCGAATCGTGGATATTCCGAGGATCGATGCCTTTGACCCGATAAAAGTGGCCGCTTTAGATGCTGCAAATGTCTTTGCTCTTCCCTCACGACAGGAGGGAATCGGCGGAGTCTACATTGAGGCGTGGGCACTGAAGAAGCCCGTGATTTCATGTAAAATTCCCTTTCTCACCATCCGTGACGGGATCGACGGAGTGATGATTCCGCAAGATTCAGATCTTCTTGCAGACAAACTTTCATGGTTCCTCGACCACCCGGAAGAAGCAGAAAAAATGGGGCAGGCGGGATTTGAGAGGGTTCAAGATGAATATAGTTGGGAGGTTATTGTCTCCAAAGTTGAGGTTTTTTTTGAAGAGCTGATCAAACGCAAATAATAACTAATGATGGAAAAGAAAAAAGTAGTTGTGGTTGCTGGCACACGACCAGAGGTCATTAAAATGGCGTCGGTCTATATGGAGTTGCAGCGCTCAGACTTGCTAGAGCCTGTCTTTCTTTCGACGGGGCAACATCGTGAGATGTTAGCTCAGGCTTTTGGGGCTTTTAATTTAGCACCTGACCATGATCTAGAATTGATGAAGCCTGGCCAGGACCTTACCGGATTGACTGCGCGTGTTTTGCAAGCGGTGGGGACGTATCTGGAGGAGACTCGACCTGATGCCGTGTTAGTTCAAGGTGATACGACGAGCGTCCTAGCATCGGCCATGGCGGCCTTTTACCAGAATATTCCAGTTGGGCATGTGGAAGCTGGGCTTCGGACCTACGACATGCAATCGCCCTGGCCTGAAGAAATGAACAGACGTCTGGTTTCTCCACTTTGTCGTTGGCATTTTCTTCCGACCGAGGTGAGTAAGGCGAATCTCTTACAGGAGAAGATTTGCGAAGCTAGTTGTCATGTGACGGGTAATACCGTGATTGATTCGCTTTTGTGGATGAGCAATAAGGTGAATGCTGAAGAAGACCGAACCGAGGCAGTGGCGGAGCGTCTCAATGTCCCGATCTTTTTTCGTGAAAATTTCCTAGAGCAAAAAGACAAGCGTTGGATTCTTGTCACGGCTCATCGTCGTGAATCTCACGGAGGTGGTTTCGATGATATCTGCAGGGCACTCCGGCAGTTGGCGGAAGATCACCCTGAGGTGGGAATTCTCTATCCGGTTCATTTAAATCCGGCGGTCCGAAAGCCTGTGATGGAGCAGCTCGGAAACCATGAGCGTATTGCTTTGGTGGAACCTGCAGGTTATGAAGATTTTGTCTGGTTGATGAATCGTTGCTACTTTGCTTTAAGTGATTCTGGTGGAGTGCAGGAGGAGGCGCCAAGTCTCGGCAAACCGGTCTTGGTAATGAGGGATACCACCGAGCGCCCCGAAGGAGTCGAAGCCGGAACTTGCGAATTGATAGGAACTGATCCCGAAAAGATTTTTAAGGCAGCTCGTATGCTTCTGGAAGAGCGGGCTGAATATGAGCGGCGAAGCCAACTTAAAAATCCCTATGGTGATGGCGAAGCGGCAAAGCGAATTAGAATAATTCTCGAGGACTCATTATAAACCGAAATAGACTGAGAGTTTATAAACTTTTAAATTAAATGGAATTCATCGATCTAAAATCCCAGCAAGCTCGCATCAAAGCGAAAGTTGATCAACGTATTCAAGATGTTCTGAGCCATGGTCGTTATGTGATGGGGCCTGAGTTGGATGAGTTGGAAGAACGGCTGAAAAATTATGTAGGCGCGAGACATTGCATTGGGGCTTCAAGTGGCACTGATACATTGTTGATTGCTATGATGGCATTGGGAATTGGGCCAGGGGATGAGGTGATTACGGTGCCTTTTACATGGATTTCGACAGCCGAAATGATTGCGCTGATTGGCGCGACTCCTGTGTTTGTTGATATCGATGAAACAACATGGAATATGGATGTTTCAAAACTGGAATCTGCAATCACCGAAAAGACCAAAGCTATTATGCCGGTCGGGATTTTTGGTCAGACTGCAGATATGATAGGGATCAACGAAATTGCATCTCGAAACGGAAATCTTCCAGTCATTGAAGACGCCGCGCAATCCTTCGGTGCCACTCATCATGGTAAAAAATCAGGTGGGCTTTCGACGATTGGATCGACTTCATTCTTTCCTTCTAAACCTCTGGGTTGTTATGGAGACGGCGGAGGGCTGTTCACTAATGATGATGAGTTAGCGGAAAGAATGCGCCACATTCGAGTGCATGGCCAAACGGAGAGACACCATCATCCCATCTTGGGCATCAATGGTCGCCTCGATACATTACAAGCTGCGATCCTTCTCGAAAAACTCGAGATTTTTGATGATGAAATTTTGAGAAGGCAGAAGGTGGCCCAAGCCTATGGAGATGGAATTAGGAATTCATCTGTTACGCTTCCAATGGTGGGGCCAAGTAACACGTCTGTGTTTGCTCAATATACAATTCTATCATCGAATCGTGATGTGCTTGCGGCTTCTCTGAAGAAGGCTGGAATTCCTTCAGTGAGTTATTACGCGGTCCCACTTCATTTGCAGCCTGTCTTTGCTGATCTTGGCTATAAAAAGGGTCAATTTCCTATTACCGAAGATGTGGCATCTCGTGGTTTGAGTTTGCCAATGAATCCGTACTTAAGTGAAGAAGAGGTCGCTGCTGTTTGTGATGTGATTGTTGCTGGAGGAGCCTGACATTTTTAAAAAAATTTAAGATAAATTTTGAAAAGCGGTTCCAAAAGGGACCGCTTTTGTTTATTCACCTTTCGGCTTCAATGATCAAAAATTTGATGTGCAAACCCTCCAAAAAATCCAAGGTCTTGGGTTTTTCGTGCTTTGTATGTGTTGCTACATCGTTGATTCAGACTTCCTTTGGGCAACTTGATTTCAATGATGATGGTCTTAGCGACCTTTGGACTGAAGTCTATAAAGCACATAATCTATCAGCGGATTCTGACGCCGATGGGGATGGGTATAGTAACCAATTTGAAAGTGAAATTGGATCTGATCCTTTCGATCCCGACTCCTATTTTGGGCTAAATAGTTATCGGTTTGAATCAGATAATACTCTTTTGATTCTCGATTTTCAGGTGGTCAAAGGAGTGAGGTATTTAATTGAATCAGCTAGGAAATTGGGGCCACAGGCTATTTGGAGAACTGAGACAGTGATTAATTCGAATGGGAATGGTCCTCTGGTCATTGAGCATTTTATTGATAGGGATGCTGACTCAACTCGATTTTTCCGGGTGAGGCAGGTGATTGACGAAGATCGAGATGGTTTGACCTCATGGGAAGAATGGCAACTTGGTTTAGATGACCAAGATCCTCTGAGTAACGGAGGAGAAAGCTCAGATTTTCATTGGGCGGTTGATCGTCATTTGACTGGGCTGGATCTTGAATTGCGTGATTCTGTTGTGCCCATTGTATTTGGGCTAAATCTCGAGGTGCGCAAGCCCGTCGTTTTTAAAGGAATTGCCCGCACCCCAGAGGAAGTTTCGAGATTTCTAAATCAGGCGACCTTTGGCCCGACTTTTGACCTGATTCAGGGTTTTGATAATTCCGGTGAGTCATTTGCTTCATGGATTGATTCGCAAATTGCGATACCACCAACCTTGATTACCGATTCAATGGAAAGGGAAGTCTTGGGCGGAGCTAAGAGAAATCATCAACTGTTTCACCGGGGTTGGTGGCGGGCCGCGGCAGAGGGGGCGGACCAACTTCGTCAAAGGATGGCCTTTGCGCTAAGTCAGATATTGGTTGTTTCAGGACAAGGTTCGGATGTCGTGAGAGGAAGCCCTGAAGCCGCAGGGGCCTACTATGAGATCCTTCAAAATCAGGCGTTTGGAAATTACGCAGATTTATTGGAAGCGATCACTTATAATCTCGGAATGGGAAGTTATCTGGGTCATCTAAGAAACCAGAGCGAAAACCCTGAATTGAGAATTTTTCCAGATGAAAATTACGCGCGAGAGTTGATGCAACTTTTTTCCATTGGCTTGTGGGAATTAAACGAGGATGGGTCGAGAAGACTCGACTACATCGGTAACCCTATTCCAACCTACACAAATTTCCATATCACAGAGTTAGCCAAGGTGATGACTGGATTTAACTGGGGCGGGACAAATAGTTTTTACGAATATAAGAATCGACCTGATCTCCCGATGACAATCTGGGAAACCCATCATGAGAGGGGAGAGAAATTTCTTGTTAATGGAGGATATCTTCCTGCCAATATGAACCCCGCGGATGATGTTAGAATTACTATTGAGAATTTGGTAAATCACCCCAGCGCGGGGCCCTTTATTGGGCGATTACTCATCCAAAAATTTGTAACGAGTAATCCTTCGCCTGCCTATATTCGCAGAGTTGCTCGTGCATTTTCGGATAACGGTAAGGGGGTTAGGGGTGATTTAGGGGCCGTAATTAGGTCAATCTTACTGGATCCTGAAGCTCGGAGTGGGTCTATCAGTCTGGGAGAGAGATACGGGAAAATGAGAGAACCTTATATTACTTATGCTCATTTATCTCGGGCGTTTTCGTCAAAAAATGAGGATGATGTTTTCTACATTCTTACCGATGGGCATTTAGATTACTTCGGGCAGAGGCCATTGATGTCACCAACGGTCTTTAATTTTTATTCGCCTAACTATCAGCCCGCAGATGAATCGATCGGGGGTGAGTTTTTTGCGCCAGAGTTTGAGATTTTAACACCTCTTCGTTCGGTGCTTTGGCCTAATCTACTTAGGAAAAATATTGAATTAGGTTTTGCGTTCTCTCCAAACTATCCGCATCTGACGAGGGCTCACGATTTTACAATCGAACTTGCTCTTGTTAACGATCCCGAAAGCTTAGTGAATCGCCTTGATCTAGTTTTTACTTATGGAACTTTGAAACAGGAGACGAGACAGATCATTTTAAACATGATGAATGATCCTGGGTTGAGTGATGAGAAGAAACTATGGACAGCGATTTATGCGGTCATGACTTCTCCCGAATATGTAATTTTGAGATAATGATGAGAGAAAACCATCGTGGATGCAGTGCTTATACTAGGCGGGATTTTCTTGGTGAGGCTAGCTGTGCGGCCCTTTCTGGTAGTGCTGCTTTTAGTAGTATTTTGAACCTGAGTCTCTTGGGTGACCTAGCCGCTGACGAACTACCAGTGGGAGACGATTACCGAGCATTGGTCTGCGTCTTTCTCTCTGGGGGCCATGATTCCTTTAATATGTTGGTTCCTAGAGGATCTGATGAATATCAGGAATATGTCGAAATTCGTCGAGGCCTTTCTCTTTCGCGGGATGATCTACTGCCACTCTCCGCTACAGTGGAAGGTCAGCAAGAACTTGGTTTACACCCCGAGCTTTCCAAGACTCGGGATGCTTTCGACAGTGGAGATCTGGCATTTGTGGCAAATGTAGGGACTCTTCAGCAACCTGTAACAAAGGAGAATTATCAGCTATCGCCCCAATTTTTGCCAGATGGTTTGTTTTCTCATTCGGACCAACAAAAGCAGTGGCATACCTCTCTACCAGATCGATCATCGACAAGTGGTTGGCTCGGAAGACTTTCTGCAACGCTGAAAGATTTGAATCAACCTGGAAGCTTTGCATCTGCAATTTCGGTGGCTGGTGTCAATCTTGTTCAAACATCTCCCGGAGTTCTGCCTTACGTGATTGGGAATGAGGGGAGTAAGGGTTTGGTCGATTGGAATAATCCAAATTGGGCGATTGGAAGGTCAGTCGTAAGTAGCCAGCTTGACTTAGAATACAAAAATCTTTTGCAGCGGACCTTCTTGAGCCGTAAGAAAGACGCCTTGGAGAGAAATAATGTGTTTTCGGAGGCAGTAAAATCTGTCGACTTAGAGGGAGTTCAAATTGGCGGCGGTTCGTTGGGGGATCAGCTAAAGATGGTTTTTCAAACTATCCGGGCAAGAGCGGACCTGGTTGTACGCCGCCAAACTTTTTTTGTGGAATTAGGTGGTTGGGATTTGCACTCACTGCTACTCGAACCCCACCGCCTTCTGTTAAGGCAGCTTGATGATGCTCTTGGTGATTTTCAAAAAGCTTTGAATGCTGCTGGCTTGTCAGATCAAGTGACAACATTTACGGCATCCGACTTTGGGCGATCCTTGACCTCCAATGGTCAAGGAAGTGATCATGGTTGGGGAGGGCACCAGATAGTTGTGGGAGGTGCTGTCGATGGAGGCCGGATCTATGGTGAATACCCTGATCTTTATGAGGATAATCCTCTCGATGTTGGAAGAGGGAGAATTATTCCAACAACCTCAGTTGATGAGTATTTCGCAGAGCTAGCTTGTTGGTTTGGGTTGTCGCGGCAACAGCTACCGATCGTGATCCCTAACTTGAATCGCTTTTACGACCTGACTCAGGTGCAGCAGCCACTTGGGTTTATGAATCTTGATTATTAACATGAAAGCGACGCTTGTTTTTCTAGTGGCTTTTTTGGTTGGCCTAATTTGCCTTTTCAAGGGTGATGGGTCTCCGAAATTAGAAGTTACAGAGTTGGCGGAAAAGTCTTCCTCAGAGCAAAAAGGAGAGAGTCAGCTTATGGTTTTACTTGATGCGCCGTTTGCAAAAAAATTTGGGAACACACAGTTGCCTATTCAGGAGGAATTAGATCTGATTCAATTGGCATTTCAGGACTATCTTTCTTTTGTCAAAAAAGGATATCGCCGACCTATCGGAAATAATCGTGATTTTGTAGATGTTATGACTGGGAATAATTTTTACCGAATTGCTCCTATTCCGCCGCGACACCCGCGGATCAATCGTGGTGGTGAGCTTACTGACCGGTCGGGTAGGCCCTATGCGATTCATCCTTTGTCAGAGGATACCATTGAAGTCCGCGCTGCCGGAAAGGATGGGGCCCTTTGGACTGGAGACGACGTTGTCAATCTTACGCTCGCAGGAAGAGAGCTGAAGGAGCGAGTAAACAAACGCTAGCTTCTTATTAAAATGCAAGCCGGTAAAAGCGAGGTCCGTTTCCGTCTGCAATGAGCGCTATCATTTTCCGGTAGTTTTCTGGGAGATCTGTCTGATCAGATGCTGGCACAATTTCAGGTGCAATTGTTGTCCAGTTTTTCATATCAACACTCGTCTCGATTCTATATTCGAGGCCAGGGCCGGCTGTAATGGGTTCCCAAAAAGTTAGGTGAGCTCGGCCTGTAACATCGTGAGTTACTTCAGGATAACCTGGCGGAATGGAAGCGTTCAGCTCGAGGGTGGAATTACCAAAAGCGCTTTCGAGTGTATCTGACCATCCATCTTGGTCGAGGTCGTCGATATTAGGGATGCCAATGATAGAGCTTGCGCCTTCTGAGAACGAGACTTTGACTCGGAGCTCATTGTTTTTAAGGCCGCTTCCTTGAGGCCCCGATGGATGGCAATGTATTTCGGAAACAAGGTGGCTACCCTCTGAAAGATCGATTGCATGACCTTCTACAATGAGTGGTCGAATTGTCCCCGAACCAATCTGAAGAAGTGCTGAGATTTCATTTTCGCTATCGGTTGCTCGGAGAGTCGCTAGCATCACAACTTGATTACCTTCGCTCATTATAGATTCGGTATGTAATTGCGTAATCAAATAGTCCTGTTCATTGGTAGCTAACTTTTGGTTTTCCCGTGCTAGAACTATCGGAGATCGCCCCGCTCTCGCCGAAATTATTACGAGATCATCACCGAGAGATCCCAGTACTAGAGTATCTCTATCTTGAGAAATTGGCGGTAGTAAATCCAGAGTCAGTAATAAGTTGTGTCCCTCGATTGGATCGTTTTCCCGGATGATTAGATCAAGCTCTCCGCCCTTAGAAATTCTAGCTACGAATTGATCATTTGTTTGGTCAATGGATGCCCCCTCTAAACGCCCGCTGAAAGTGAGATCGTCATTCTTCAGAGAAATAGGAGCAAGAAATTCCGAAATCATAGAATCCTGCGGCAAACCATTATAAGTCTGAAAAGCGGAGATATGAGGATGAAAATTTCCAGGATTTCCGGTTAAAATTACCTCTTGAGGACCTCCCTGATCCGGTTGGATCTGGGCTATAATTACCAGTTTGTTGTCTGAATATAAAAATACTGAGGGATCTGGAATTGAACTAACGATCGAGGTATCATTAGGATTCAGAAGATCCCCTTCTATCAACATGGGGATAACAGATTCACTATCGTGAATAGCGATGGTCCGTTTTTGATTACCTCCCGCTGAATCTTCGATGGAAGCTGAAAAAATTACGGCCTGGTTTGAATCCGTTATGAAAGAGAATGTTTGGTCAGGCGAAAAGGTAAAACCGGCTTCGATCGGGTCGGCTGAACCATTTTCGATTGCAGCAATTGTGGGGTATTGAGGGTGTCCAATTAGGAGACAGGAGAGTTCTTTTTCTTCCAACAAAACCTTTGGAGTTAATGCCACTCTTTGATTACTAAGGATGGCATGAACGGTATCGGATGATATCAGATAAGATAAATCTTCATTATCACCCGGGACTTGTAAGCCTGACATCGCAGTTTGATGTCCTCCGCTATACAAAGCAAATTGAGCCCCATCATTGGTTTGAACTAGAGCTAGATGTTGCATGTCTCCCGACGCGGAGATGGTCGGTGGAAATAATTCAAGGTAATTTTGCTGGGTTTTTTTCGAAGCCCATAAAGTACCGCGAATCATAAGTTCCCGAAAATTCGGTTGGAACCAAGTCCGTGCATCATGCCCGTTGGCGTGGTAGAAAACTCGACCACTCCCCTCGTTCCTCACCCAAGTATAAGGTTCGTCCCACCCGCCATGGTCCTCCCGAAAACTCAAAAGTGTGATATCAGGATTTAGGTTTTGATGGAGGTAGGGCTCATCAAAGCTTGAGTATGGAGACAGCCCTTGGAGGATGGGATGATTGAGATCTAGCGAATATGTTTCATTTCCCTCAAAAGGGAAATTTGGATGGATGGAAAGATTGCCAGGCAACTCTCCTGGGGCTTGTATGAGCTTAGCCGTGAATTGAGCGATAGAATGATGCCCTCGAAAAGCTCCCCCGAGAATCCTAGCTAGAGTTTCATTACTCCGTGCGACATAGGCAATGACGTGCATTCCGACCATGCCACCTCCGCTTTGAATATAGCTTTCTAGCGCGGAGGTTTGTGCTGGCGAGAAGGCATTGTGATTACCAAAGAAAAAAGAGCCTTCGTATTGATTGAGATTATCGACATTCAGATCGTTACGATTCGTTGAGGTCGTGAATTGAATTCCACGTTCCCCAAAGTCTTGACGCATCGAAGCTAGAAAAGAGGCAGGGCGATGGTGAGAGTTATTTTGCTGGGAAAAGTAAAAAATTTTCTTTGTGGCGGGAGAGGGGTCGCCAGATGCGACGTGCTCCTCAACCTCTGCCTTAAGTCCGTTAGCTACTAAGATTACTAAGAGTAGGGAAATTTGAATTACCGAAGATTTGGTTTTCGTTCTCATAGCCTTAAGAAGTCTCAAGCGACCTTATCAAAGAAAAGTTGTGATCAGAGGGAGAAGAATCATTTTTTGGTGATTACGGATTCATCTCAACCGAAAGTCGAAAGTATTTACCTTCAGATGAGGTGGGTGTTGCAGCACGAATGGTGATATAGGTGACACCATTAGATTGAGGACTAGATGTGATGATATTGGTATCCCGGCCCCAGTTGATGAGATCGTCACTGACTTCCGTGGTAATGATTACGTCGCTGAGATTTGAACGAACCTGATATGTGAAAGTCGCGACGAGATCGTTGTTAATTGTCGTGAAAGAGGTCCGCCTTACAACTGTATTTGTTAAATCAGCTCCCTGAGCGTAGAGAACCAAATTGGCATCTGAAGTCCCGTTAGCAATGTCTCTAGGGTTTGATCCGGGTGTTGTTGGGCTGCCGTAGGTTTGCTTTGCCCATTGGATGTAAGAAAGTGTGGTCTCAAACCCCGGGGTTCCATTTGGAGCTCCTGAAGGTTGCCACCTTCCGGCTTCCCCGAGCATACTTGAGGGTGTATTTGTATTTACGAGATATAAACTCGGTCCGTTGCCATCTGGCGCTGTTGGCCACGGGTCCTTATCGTTGTATTCGAAAGAGAATACTACATTGCTTTCAGTGTCTTGTAGTTCGAGGGTTTCGCCTCCGTTCGAGAGATTCGAATCGCGTTCAAATTCTCCGAGTATGATGGCTTCGTTTTCAATTCCATACCTAGCGAGGAAAGCTAGGCGATTACTGACAATAATCTTGCGCGCGTTCGGAGCGATGGTGCTCCCTTTTGGAAAGGTAAAAGCTAGCCCTCGTGTAAAATTGTAATCGCTGAGATCGATTTCATTTCCCGAAGTGTTGAGAAGCTCAAGGAATTCATAATCGTCTTTATTGGTTGAGATTGTGAGTTCACTGGCGGTTGAGGCATCTGCGGGATGATAATGAATTTCAGTGACGAGAAGGTTTCCGGCATCCGCGGGACTAGCGATGGAAAAGTAGGATTCGGTAAGAGCGGACCACTGGCCAGAGTCGGTTAGAGTGCGAGCCTTAATCACCCCGCTTGTGTCGAGCTCAATGGGACCTGAATACAAGAGAGCTGAAGGGGAGATCTTTGATGTTGTAGAACTGCTAGAGGTCAATGCGGCTTCAATGAGAAAGTCGCTGCTTCGAGGTGAGGTGTTTTGCCCGTGAATGGCTAAAACGTTTGTGCCTACTTGAAGTTGGGATATCTGGGGCGTAAGGTCGAAACCCTCAAAAACTACGGCTTCATTGTCATTGGTTGGTGATGAGGATGTCGAGTTCCAGGCTGATGTGCCATAGTTCGACCATGAGACTAGGGTGCCATTGAGATAGGCCGCGAAACCATCATCGTAACGCATCTGGAGAACAAGGGAGTCAAGGGACTGAAGTGTTTTAAGATCTGGAATCTCAAACTCATAGCGAAGATACGCAGAGGCATTTGTGTCCCACATCTCATCGACAGTAGTCGATATGAAGGGAAGGTAAGTTCCCCTTGAACTTCGCTCATATCCAACTCCGTTGGTCCCGGAGATCCAATTGTTGAGGTTGGAAGGCGGTTTGATGGAACGCCATGTGAAGCCAATCTCGTTATTGATCAAAGCGTCGGGAATGATGACGCGAACATTGGAGATCTCTCCGATCAAGACTGCCGTGGAGGTGAGCCCTGCAATACGTGGATCACTGCCATCTTTGGTGAAGTAAATGGTCGAATTATTGGTCCCAGTATTCATCGAGACTTCGATCGGTGTTTCCGAATTTACTCCAAAAGGTAGGATGAGTGGAGCTTCGGTATTCGGATAAAGATTCATCTGACGGAATTGATTCAGTATTTCACGGGTCCGATTGGGAAGGAATTGATCACGAACCCAGTTCACTGCGGGTAACCATTCATCATCTCGGGTAAATGGGGAAAATCTGTCTTGCTCTAGCCATGCTTGGACACCCCAGCGGGCTGATTCGGCGACAACAGGACTTCGAACGGTTTCGGTATAGTCTATCCAGCTTTCTCTTAGAGGGCCGAGGGTTAGGGCGCCTCCGAAGAAGCAGTGCTTCCTTAGTCGGTCTGCGAAGAACAACTGAAACTCGGGGTATCTGCGCAAAGCATCATAAATAATTCCAGGTGATCGGGCATTATTGATACGGCTAAAATCATTTTCAAATGTCTGTAAATCCGAAAATGGAATGCCCATCGACATCTCGGCATCCCAGTTGTAGAAAAAAAACTTTGTTGTTCCATTGCGGCTCTTTCGCCCGACATACCAGTTCTTGTCATCAGAGAACGTTGAGATATCTCGGCCGTTGAGAAAGAAAGGAGAAAGCCAATCTTCGTCACTCGCCCAAATCCGTTGGATCATGGCATCGGCAAAATTCTCTAGATCAAGATATTCCTGAATTGCTGCGTA
>DIHU01000212.1:15831-17153 GCA_002420315.1 Akkermansiaceae bacterium UBA5688 | reverse complement strand
ACTTCCTGGCCGTGTTTGACGATATCCCAGTCTTCGGGATCACCTCCGTGATGGTCCGCATTATAGTGCTCGTGGGGAAATTCTTGTAATTCGTAGAGCCCCCAGTATTGCCCGTTGAGAAAAACATTCACATGGCGTCCATGCGGTGAGGTCTGACCCATCTCTCTCTGTACTTGGTGCAAAAATTGGTTGCGGACAAAGCTGGCTTCGCGCCACCTACTGTCGAAGGTCCAGGCATCGTGACCACCTCCGCGCAGAAGAAGGGATTTGAAGGTCTTCACGGGTGATTCTGGGAAGATATCGTGCTCTAAACGGGAGTCGCCATAATCATCGCGAAAGTAGATCTTAAGTGGTTTCTTAGGATGCTGTCTCGAATTTCCACCGTGGATACGGAGCCCTGCTGGTTCATGGACCGAATCATCGGGGTTCGCTGGATCGAAATATTCAAAATGAATTTCGCGTTCACTTCCCCGTCCCTTATCCTCTGGATTTTCGTAGATGCCGCTCCGACCAAAAATGGTGTTTTGCTCAAATGAAAGCGAGACTACAGGGAGTCTTTTCAGAGCTTCACGAAGCTCGTCTCGATACGTGGGGGAGTTAGTGATTTCCGGATTCATCTCAGATTGATTGATGATGTCTCCCGTGAAAAAATAGGATTGCGCATCCACGTTTGTTGAGACCATTCCTTCTTTGTAAGCCATCGCACGCACCGTAGTGCTAGACGCAATAAGAAAAGGGCCGTCGTAAATGATCCCTTTTTCTGGAGTGGGCTCCGTTCCGTTGAGGGTGTAACGGATGGAAGCATCAGCGGTCCTAGTTGAAATGCCGGTGACAAAGAAGCCTTCGTAAAAACCTCTTTTCTTAGTGAAGACCGTGTCGGCCACGAATCCGGTCAAAGCAGCTCCATTTATCAAACTAGGAGTGGGAGGGTCGAAAAATCCCATAAGACCGTTCTGCCCGATTCCATAGGAAACATCCTTCCTTTGTTTCGGGTAATCTTCAATTTCCGAGACGATTTGGCTTTCCGCATTGGACAAAATCAAAGATCCGCCGGATGTCGCGATAGAAAAATTGGTGTGAAGTTGGTTGGGGGCTAGTCGATCTTTTCCCGAGGAAAAAACAATTATCCGGCCATTGGCTGGTAACCTTGTCCCGGCGGGAAAGATCCATTTTTGCGGATTCTCTGGGTCATCACTTAGAGAATAACCGGTGAGGTCAGCCTCGATATTTTCAGGATTATGAATTTCAATCCAGTCGCTGGATTCACTATCCTCATCTTTGAGGGAGGATTGATTGTTTGCTAGAAATTCGGATATAATGGG
>DIHU01000212.1:13137-15419 GCA_002420315.1 Akkermansiaceae bacterium UBA5688 | reverse complement strand
ATTGAATATGCGCTCTTATCGTGAAAGAACAATCAATGAGTTGTGGTTTGGAGGCTTTAATCTGATTTGAATATGCAAGAAATGAGTGGAATCAAGCGCTTCCTTTATGGCTTTTTAGTTGATGGTGGCAGCTTTTACTTTTGCTTCTTGGAGTGAGAGGCCAGCTTCGACGCCGGGGCGGGTGTGGCCGATATGAGTGAGCCAAGCGGGGGCAAGGATGTTTTGTTTGGATTGATATTCTTTGACCAGTTCGTCTGAGAGTTTTGGTAGGGGCTGTCCTAGAAGGGCTTGATAAATAGCTTGGGCCATCAGGCGGTGGCCGTCGCGGTTGATATGGACGCCATCATTGGAGAGGTGGTAATTCGGATCCATGGTTCGTTTTCTTGCCATGTGTTTGTTGATAGGGGTGTGAATATCGGCAACTTGAGCAACACGTGATTTCAGCGAAAGGATGAAGGTGGCGTAGCGAGCGATAACCTCAGAGTCATAGTTTTGATAAATTTTGGTCCAGGAAAAGATGGGAGAATCTTCACTAACGAGCTTGTTCTTTATTGCGGGAGCTTGGGGATCAAAAGGGGGCGGGGTAAGTAAAATGAGTTGAGCGCCGGAGGCATTGACTTTGTCGATAAGGCTATGAATGCCTCTTTGATACTGGATGAACCGATGTTCTGAGAAAGGGTGATAAATGCCATCGTTCATACCGTAGCATGCCATGACGAGGTCGGGGTTGATCTTGCCAAGGGCGCGGGCGAGGCGCTCGGTGACATCAGGCCTGGGGAAGGGATGAGTTGGCTCGGAAAGGCCGGTCACTCCCTCTGAAGGAAGGCCAAGGGCGATGATCTCAGGAGTGTGCCCCTGAAGTGCGAGGGCCGCTTGGAGGTCGACGACGTAGTCACGAGCGGCGGTGATGGAGTCGCCGAGGAAGAGGATACGCTTAGCGGTGAGAAGGGGCCTAGGTTCCTTAACGGGGTCGCTTGTTGTATCTAGTTTTTTTTAAGATGAGAACGAACAAGAGCGGATTGCTTAGCGTCGAGAATTTCCCAGCAGGCTAGGCCGTTTCCCACAAGTTCGAATTCATCAAATGTCCAAACGACTTTTCTTTCTTTATCGAGTTCGATAATTTGCGGATTTTTGTCGCCGGCGTGGCAGTTGCCGATGACGAGATTACCATTTGGAAGCTCCTGAAGGTCGGTGGTCCAAGCAAGCTCAATATCAGTGCCAGGAATTTTCTTTTTCATCTCCCAGACAATTTTTTTATCCGGAGATACTTCGAGGATTGAATTACCGCTTCCTGACGCGATAAGAGTGTTCCCGTTTTTGAGGCGGATCGCTCCGAAGACTCGAGTCTTGGTGGCATACTCCCAGACGATTTTACCAGTGGAATCGTATTCGGTCACGACACCTGGGCTTTCGGCACAGGAAAGGTAATGGCCGTTGGCGAGGCTCTTTAGCATACGAGTTTGGTGCCGGCCATTTTTGGGAAGGGGGACTTCTTTGACAATCTTGCTTTTTTTATCGAGGTGGACGATGCGCCCGACACCGCTTTCGGCGATCATGGTGAGGCCGTTTTTAAGGCGCTGAAATGCATGAACGTTCGCGCTCTTAGAGTCGTATTCCCAGGTTATTTCCTTGTCTAAACTGATCTCGGACGTAACGGACCAAGAGTCGTGAAATAGAATGTTACCATTGGGAAGAAATTGGAGATCGTGATGTCCGGTGTGACCACGTTCAGGGCCACCAGTGTTATGTTTCCAGATGACGGTTCCGTCGGGTTCGCAGATCGCAAGAATGTTTTTACCATAGGAGGCGCCAACAAGAATGAGGCGGTCTTTTTCAGCCAAGAGGGTTAGGGGCAGAAGGAAGAGTAGAGCGATCAATTTCATAATTGGGGAGGATAAGGACATAGGACGTTATAGGTCGAACACGGAATGTAAAATTCTGACGAAGTAAGTTTAAGCGACGATCTTGTGGAAGCGCGCAGAGAAGTTTTGAAAGGCGGTGCGATTGTAGTTTTGCTAGGAAATACCATGATGCTCTTGGAGCGGAGTCACGGTGAGTTCGTTTTCTAGGAGAGAGCGGATTGCTTTTACGCTGGCTTCGGCGGCAGCGAGATTAGTACAATGACTGATTTTATGTTGCACGGCGCCCGAGCGAATTTTGACCTCATCTTCGCGGGCTTCGTGGCCGCTTGGGGTGTTGATGATGAAATGGATATCGCCGTTTTTCATCATGTCGATGACATTAGGACGCTTGTGTTCTGCAAGTTTGTAGAGCCGCTCGAC
>DIHU01000212.1:0-12719 GCA_002420315.1 Akkermansiaceae bacterium UBA5688 | reverse complement strand
TTTGTCACGATCGTTGACAGAAAAGAAGACATTGCCCTCTTTGGGGAGCGGGTTAAAGGCACTCATCTGAGACTTGGCATAAGCCATACCTAGGTTGGAGTCAGCCCCCATAACTTCACCGGTAGATTTCATTTCTGGTCCGAGAACAATATCGATGCCAGGAAAGCGTCCCCAAGGGAAAACGGCCTCTTTTACGCAGAAGCAAGGGGGAAGGATCTCCTCGGTGAAGCCAAGATCAACAAGCTTTTCACCAACCATAATTTTAGCAGCGAGTTTGGCGAGAGGAACTCCGATGGATTTTGAAACGAAGGGAACGGTGCGGCTGGCTCGCGGATTTACTTCGATGACATAAAGTTCGTCATCTTTAATAGCAAATTGGATATTCATTAAACCCCGAACTTCGAGTTCTTTAGCAAGAGATTTGGCTCCTACGAGGATTTCAGTTTTGATCTTATCTGAAAGGCTGAAAGCTGGAATCACACAGGCAGAATCACCAGAGTGAATCCCAGCTTGTTCGATGTGTTCCATAATTGCTCCAACGATAGATGTTTCTCCGTCTGAAATGCAGTCGACATCAATTTCGGTAGCATTTTCGAGGAAGCGATCGACAAGAATTGGGCGATCCGGAGCGACATCAGCGGCGTTGCGGATGTAGTGGCGAAGTTCGTCGTCGTTATAGACAATCATCATACCGCGTCCACCGAGGACGAAGCTGGGACGTACTAGGACGGGGTAGCTAATACGCTCGGCGATTGCAACAGCCTCGTCTTCGGAAACTGCGGTGCCTGCTTCAGCTTGCTTAAGATCGATCTTATCAAGAAGAGCTGAGAAGAATTTGCGATCTTCGGCAAGTTCGATAGATTTGGGTGAGGTGCCGATGATGGGCACGCCATGGCGCTCTAGATCGGCCGCAAGGTTGAGGGGAGTTTGGCCACCAAATTGCACGATGACACCATCGGGCTTTTCCTGATCGCAAATGTTTAGGACATCCTCAAGGGTCAGAGGCTCGAAGTAGAGTTTGTCCGAGGTATCGTAGTCAGTAGAGACAGTCTCGGGGTTTGAGTTAACCATCACCGATTCGTAGCCGAGCTCGTGAAGGGCGAAAGAAGCATGAACACAGCAGTAGTCGAACTCGATACCTTGACCGATGCGGTTAGGGCCACCTCCGAGGATCACAATTTTCTTTTTGTCTGTCTCGCGCGCTTCGTTTTCGTCACCATAAGTTGAATAGTAATATGGTGTGGCGGCTTCGAACTCGGCGGCGCAGGTATCCACGAGGCGGTAGGTCGGAATGATGCCCTTTTCTTTGCGCACGGCTCTGACTTCGTCTTGGGTGATTCCACGGGCGTGTGCAATCTGGACATCGGAAAATCCAAGTTTCTTGGCAGTCCTTAAATCAAGGTTGGAGAGGTCTTTTCCTTCCTCAACAATAATGCGCATGTTTTCAAGGAACCATGGGTCAATTTGAGTGGCATCGAAGATTTCCTCGATTGTCCAGCCCTGTTCGAAGGCGACCTTGAGCCAGAAGATACGCTCAGCATTTGGAACATGGAGTTTCCGTTCCACTTGCTCGCGCGAGGCTTCGGGATCCTTACCGTCGAAGCCGAAACCGAAACGTCCAGTTTCGAGCGAGCGGAGCGATTTTTGAAGTGATTCTTTAAAGGTCCGGCCGATAGACATGGCCTCTCCAACTGCCTTCATAGAAGTAGTGAGGACGGGATCAGCAGTGGGGAATTTCTCGAAAGTAAAACGAGGAACCTTAGTGACGACATAGTCGATGGTTGGTTCGAATGATGCGGGAGTTTCGCGAGTGATGTCGTTCGGAAGTTCGTCGAGGGTGTATCCTACAGCGAGCTTGGCTGCAATTTTGGCGATTGGGAATCCGGTCGCTTTTGAGGCTAGTGCGGAAGATCGGCTGACGCGAGGGTTCATCTCAATTACGATGCAGCGGCCGGTGTTGGGATCGACGGAAAATTGAATATTTGAGCCACCAGTTTCAACGCCGATTTCACGAATGACGGCAAAGCTTGCATCGCGCATGATTTGGTATTCGCGATCGGAAAGAGTCTGCGCAGGGGCGACTGTGATCGAGTCACCGGTGTGAACGCCCATAGGGTCAAGGTTTTCAATGGAGCAAATGACAACGCAGTTGTCGGCGTGGTCACGCATGACTTCCATTTCGTATTCTTTCCAACCGAGAAGGCATTCTTCGACGAGTACTTCAGTAGTGGGCGAGAGGTCAAGACCACGGTGAACGATTATTTCGAATTCCTCCTTGTTATAGGCGATACCACCACCGGTTCCACCGAGAGTGAAGGCTGGCCGGATGACGAGGGGCATAGAGCCAATTTCATCAGCGATGATTTTGGCTTCTTCCATGGAGTGAGCTACGCCGGAGATTGGAAGATCGAGGCCGATCTTGATCATGGCATCTTTGAACCGTTGTCGATTTTCACCCTTGTCAATAGCGTCGGCGTTTGCCCCGATCATTTTGACGCTTAGCTTGTCCAGCGTGCCGGCATGGAAGAGATCCATGGAAACGTTGAGTGCGGTTTGGCCCCCGAGGGTGGGAAGAAGAGCGTCAGGCTTCTCTTTGATAATAATTTTCTCAATGACCTCGGGCGTGATTGGCTCGATGTAGGTCCGCTCGGCAAACTGCGGATCAGTCATGATGGTGGCCGGATTGGAGTTTACTAAAACGACCTCGTAACCTTCCTCGCGGAGCGCCTTACAGGCTTGGGTGCCGGAATAGTCAAATTCACATCCTTGTCCGATAACGATGGGGCCTGCTCCTACGACGAGAATTTTTTTGATGCTGGTATCCTTCGGCATTTTTTAAAGCGGTGCGTCTAAAACTTCGTGTATCTGCCAAGGGGGCGGGGTTTTGTAAAGAGTGATCGCTTTTTCGAGGGCTTAAGAGGCAAAAAAGCCCGGCCTCCTGCGAATACGAGCCATTTTATGGAAATGGCTATTGTGCAAATATAATCCCTTCAAGCAGCGTGATTATTGCAGCTGCTTTTGGAACGACCCTTGTTCTTTCCCCACTTTCGACAGCAGGATACGGCGGCGTGGTAAGCAGATGAGAGAGCGAAAGCATTTTAGGTGGACAAGACCATAAGAGTTTTTAATCGAGGAATGCTTCGATATCAAAGTGGTGTCTGGGGCTTCCTTAATTTGCAATGGTCTGTATGCTCCAGTGTTATTATTGTGAACAATTTTTGTTGTGAATGATTTTGAGTTGAGTCTCTGGCATTTGGAGGTCAGGGATTAGATGGATGATGGCTAATCACTACCGCTCAGAAATTGATGGCCTCCGCGCTGTTTCGGTGATCGGAGTGGTTTTGTTCCACCTCGGGTTGGGATTTCCAGGCGGTTTTGTGGGCGTCGACGTCTTCTTTGTCATTTCGGGCTATCTCATCACGGGGATTCTCCTCCGACAGCTCGGCGAAGATCGATTCTCTCTAATGGATTTTTGGGCGCGTAGAGTCCGCCGGATTGTTCCGGCCGCGATTGTAATGGTGGTGGGGACACTCCTGATCGGCGGATTGCTGCAGACTCCGGATCGCTACGGTTCGTTGGCTCGAAGCGCAATGGCTCATGTGTTGATGGCGTCGAATTGCTACTTCACTCGTGATCAAGGCTATTTTGCCGAGAAATCCGACTATGAACCGCTTCTCCACACTTGGTCGCTTTCGGTTGAGGAACAATTCTATCTGATCTTTCCCCTGATTGTTTGCTTTGTTTGGAAGCAGGCCCCCCAACGGCTCGCTGTAGTCTTTACAAGCGTTGCCTTGATTTCCTTCAGCTGGAGTTGGCTCGAAGTCGCTAGCGATCCCAAGTGGGCCTTTTTTCTTCTTCCAGCCCGTGGCTGGGAACTCCTTGCAGGAGCGCTTTTGGCGACTCTGCCTCAGAAGAGAACGCGCTCTTTTTGCGATGAAGCCTGGGCTGTTTTTGGCCTCGCGTTGGTTCTAGCTCCAATGTTTTTATTTGACCGGCAAACTGCTTTTCCTGGTCCTGCCGCGCTTCCTCCGGTTCTCGGCGCAGCTCTTCTTATTTGGACTGGTGGCGGAACAAAAATTGGTAAGTTGTTGGGCTGGAGAGCTTTGGTTAAAATTGGCCTTATTTCTTACTCACTCTACCTGTGGCACTGGCCGTTTGTAGTCTTTGCTCGCGAGATGGTGCTTGAGCTAACCGTCACCTGGAAGATTTCGCTGCTGGCTGCATCACTTCTGGTTAGTTATCTTTCCTGGCGATGGGTTGAGATGCCCTTCCGGTCGGGGCTGCTTTTGGCCACTCGGCGGCGAGCCCTGATCTTCGGGCTCACATCGGCAGGGGCTCTTTTTACAATCGCTTTTTCGATTAAATCTAGCGGGGGATTTCCTTCAAGGCTACCCGCTGAACTGAGGCTCATTATTTCTGATATAACCTGGAATGGCGCCGAATATACGAGTGCAAAAAGTGAGTCTGTTCCCATTGGTTTTCAGGATGACGGCCCAGTAGATTTTATCTTGTGGGGTGATAGCCATGGCGCTTCGGCAGCGCCCGCTGTCAACGCAGCGGCGCTTGATTTAAAGCTCAAAGGCAACGCTTACCTTAATAATGGAACCCCTCCTGTGACAGGTCTCTGGTTCGCTGACATGAATGAAGCCTCAGCTACAGAAATGGTCGCTTTAAACGAAAGGGTGATCGCTGAAATTATCGATTCTAAACCCAAGGCTGTCTTTTTAGTAGGACGCTGGGTGGCCCGTTGTGAAGGTTATAACGAAGCGGAAATGATTGGCGAACCCGAGAGTGTACGATTCACCACTATGTTGATCGACTCTATGATTCCCGAGCCTACTTTCAAAGAGGCGAGTAGTGCCCTCGCTCGTCAAATCAAAGCGATGGGAGCAAGACTTGCAGTTCACGGGATTGAGCTTGTCATTTTTCAGCAGGTCCCCGAAAGCAACGAAAGCCGAACGGCCTCCCGATTTTATTCTATGAAACGTTTTTCCAGTAAATCAAAGGTCCCCCAATTCACGACGACCAAAGATGAATTTCTAAAGCGGCAGGAACGAACGATGAACCTTCTCGAGAGTCAGACTACCGAAAATATCAGGGTCATTGATGCGACTAGCCAGTTCTTTTTCCGGGATCGTGATCAGCTCAAAGTTTATGCTGAACGATCCTACTACCGCGATGAGGACCACCTTACTCGGGCTGGCGCAATGCACTACTTGGAACCAGCTTTCAAAAAGTTCATGGGTTGGATCCCACGCGAAGAATAGCAATAACTAGGCCTCGCTTTTCACCAAACACCTCGGCAATTTCCTTCAAATGTGCCGAATCTTTGAAGCCCAATTTTTCGTTCACCCGGCGCGAAGCTTCATTGTGATCGAAGTAAAAGCTTAGAAGGTTTTCTACACCTAGCCGCGGACATTCCGCGATCATTTCTCTCTTGAGGCGAGTTCCAAGACCTTTCCCCTGATGGCTTCTGGAAATATAGGTACTGATCTCAGCTGTTTTGTTGTAAGCTGGCCGACCCGCGTAAAATGACCGTAGATAAACGCATGCGACCACCTTGCCTTCATCTTCTGCCACCCAGCACGGCCTCCGGTCTGGGTCAAACTCCTGGAACCAAGTCCATCGCTCCTCCACTGTTACCGCGACCAAGTCAGCGGTTGCTTTTCCGCCTGAAATCGATTCGTTATAAATTGTAACGATTGCAGGAAGATCGGCCTCAGTGGCATCGCGAATTATCATCAGGCTGATTGTATCAAGCAATTTCTCATTCGCAAATCAAAGGCCACGTCTTATTGTGCGGCGTGCCACTAAGATTTGATCCCAAATCGCTCCACTTTCCCGATCTGGAAATGTGGCTTGATCCCCATCGGCCAAGGCCCTTTGCGTTTGTCTCGCACGGCCACGCTGACCATTTTGCACGACACCAACGCGTGCTTTGCTCACCCGGCACTGGCCACATTCTTGTCAAGCGCTACGGCGTCAAAGCCTCGAAAATCGAAGCGCTTGATTGGGGCGAGCAACGAATTATTAACCACCACCATATCACCCTCCACCCCGCCGGTCATATCACAGGGTCAGCCATGATTCGTATTGAGGGTCCGGATCAATCGATCCTTTATACTGGAGATTTCAAGACCCGCTCTTCTCATACTGCCGAAATCGCGGAGTTCCCCAAGTCAGACATCCTCATCATGGAGACCACTTTCGGTCGGCCACAGTTCGTCTTCCCTCCAACCGATGAGATTGAAAAGCAAATCTCCCGCTTCGCCCGTGAGACTCTCGAGGACGGGGAAACACCTGTCTTCTTTGCTTATTCGCTTGGTAAAGCTCAGGAAGCTCTTGCTATCCTGCACAATGCCGGAATCGAAACCGTCGTTCACAAAACAGTCTTTGAAATGACGCAAGCTTGTCGCGAAATCAAAGTCGATTTGCCCAACCCTGTTCTCTTAGAAAAAAATATTCCGCCCGGAGTTGCCGTCATTGCGCCTCCCAATGCTGTGCGTGCGCGTGCGATTCGCAGTCACAAAAAACGTCGGACTGCGATGCTTAGCGGATGGGCCCTTACCCCTGGTTCGCAATACCGCTACCAAGTTGATCAAGTCTTCCCGCTTTCCGATCACGCCGATTATCCCGGCCTCCTCGAGTCAGTCGAAAAGGTCTCCCCTTCTTTAGTCTATACCTTACATGGAAGCACCCGCGAATTCGCTCGTGATCTCCGGGCCAAAGGCATCGAAGCATGGTCGATTTATGGCGACGACCAACTTGAACTCCTGGAATCTGCTTCGCCTGAAATTCCTCTCAAAAGCGAGCTTTCACGGCCTACTTCCGACCTTCGTGGTCTGAGCGAACTCCTCGAATCGCTTACAACTACCGCCTCTCGACTCAAGAAAATCGAGCTCCTCTCGATCTTTCTTCAAGATTGTAATGACGAAGAACTGCCGTTTGTTACTCGTTGGCTCAGCGGATCTGGCATCACTCATCTCGGACATGTCATGATCCGTCAGGCTCTCCTCGAAGTCACTGGCTTTCCTCTCGCAAAATACAAAACTGTCTCTGCCAGCCAAAACGACACGGCGCGCACTGCGCGACTCCTTCTGGAAGAAGCATCGCTTAATCCCCTCGCCCATTCTTTCAAAGAAGTTGCGATGCATTTCGACCAACTGCGGACAGCCGATGGCTCTATCGCGAAAACCCAGCTCTTCTCATGTTTTCTTCAGCAATGCCATCCGGCTGAAGGCGAGACTATGGTTCGTCTCCTCACTGGTGGGCTTCGCGCTGGAGCTAAGGAAGGACTTTACGAAGAAGCCGTGGCCAAAGCTTTTAATATATCACCCTCGGACATTCGCTATGCCGCTATGCTCACCGGCGACCTTGGTGAGGTAGCGATTGCAGCAAAAAACAAAACTCTCGATCAAATTCAGCTGCGGCCTGGCAAGCCTATTAAACCCATGCTGGCTTCTCCCTCTGAAAATACCGAAGATATTATCAAATGGCACGACAGTAAGGATATTCCGCTCTGGCTTGAGCCGAAGTACGATGGAATTCGGAGTCAACTTCATGTTACTCCAAATGGGGCTCACCTTTTCTCTCGTGATCTTCGTTCACTCGACAATGAATTCCCCGAGATTCTTGAGGCTGCGCGAGCCCTTCCCTCATGCCTTTTAGACGGCGAACTTATCGCCTACGTTGAAGGTAAAAGGCTCACTTTCTTCGACCTCCAAAAACGACTCGGCCGAAAAAAAATTCAAGGTGATCTTTTTCTTGGAGCCGCTATTCCGGTAAGATTTATCGCCTTCGATTGTCTCTATGCCCAAAAATCACTTATTGATTCCCCTTTAGAAGAACGCCGGAAGGCCCTAGAATCACTGGAACTCTTAGATCCCTTTACAACTATCCCTCTCATTCGTTCCAATGGGACTGATATCAAAGCCTTGGAGCGAGAATTTAAGAAGGCTATGTCCGATGACAATGAAGGGCTCATCGCAAAAAATTGCTTATCAAGTTATCAACCGGGTCGACGAGGGCAGTCATGGAAGAAGCTTAAAGGTGTGATGCCGACTCTTGATTGTGTCGTTATCGCAGCCCAGCAAGGACATGGAAAACGGGCAGGAGTTTTATCGGATTACACTTTTGCCGTGAGAGATAAAGAATCCGGGGAACTTCGCACTTTGGGAAAGGCTTACTCTGGCCTCACCGATAATGAAATTGAAGATCTTACCGACCATTTCCAAAAAACCACGATTGAAAAAATCTCGCGACGTGTTGTCAAAGTCGAACCGACCATCGTGCTGGAAATCGCCTTTGATAAGATTCGCCCCTCAAAGCGCCACGACTCCGGCCTCGCTTTACGATTCCCGCGGATTAAGGCGATCCGTAGTGACAAAAGTCTGGATGAAATTGACACTCTCCAAACCGCCAAAAAACTAGTTTAGCTAGAGGCTCTATCGCTTCTTTTTAAATTCTTCGAGGAAGGCGCTCCAATTGATCGGCTGAATTTCAGACAAGTGGCCTTGGCAGGCATTGGCGCGGGTCGCTAAGGCCGGCAGGCTGGAAATTACTATTGGAAACCCCAAAAAAACGGGTAACGAGGTGCGGATCAAATGTCTGCGACCATTTTTATCCAGACTCAGGAGTATGGGTGAATAATTCAAAGACAAGCCAAGTTAGTGAACTAGTATCCTTTCTCATGCAGTAGTCATATTAAATGAGGCAAATTCTGGGTTGTTTGACGTTTAAAAGCCGGGAATGTTATCCTACGAACGAACTTCATAAGCGCTAGAAATTCTGTGCTACTGTAAAACATCGGTTTTTTCTAATCATATTATGTCTCAATTTTGGCGTCTCTTGTTCCCTCTGATCCTGAGCGGATGCCTTCCGGCTCAGGTTCGCATCAACGAGTTCATGGCCTCAAATACGAAGGCATTTCCCGACATTATCGATTTCGAGGATTACCCTGATTGGATCGAGCTCCACAATCCTAACCTTATTGATGCGAGTCTAGACGGGTTTTTCCTTAGTGATGATCCCGCTTCTCCCTTTAAGTGGCCTATTCCTGCCGGCGCGGTTGTTCCGGCTGGAGGATACTTGCTTTTCATGGCGGATGGTAACGATGCCGGACTCGGGGAATCCCATCCGAGGGGATATTGGCCTTGGCGGGATTTTACGACCGAACGATACCACACTAATTTTGGATTGAGTGCCGAGGGAGAAGCGGTCGTCTTGACTCAGACTACAGGCTCTGCGTCGACAACGCTAGTTGCCGCTGGTTCTACTTGGGCTTATCTGGATGACGGTTCGGATCAATCAACCCAGTGGAGAGCGCGCAAATTTGATGATAGTGGTTGGGCCTCCGGTCCTGCTGATTTTGGATACGGGGACGATCCCGTTACCGAAGTCTCGTATGGAGGAGATGAAGATAACAAATATATCACGACATATTTCCGGCATAAATTTAACGTAACGGATCCAAGTCTTTACCAAAACCTTTCTCTTGCTCTTCAGGCGGATGATGGGGCTGTTGTTTATTTGAATGGAGCTGAGATTGTTCGCGATAACATGCCAACCGGTATGATCACCTCAATCACAACAGCTGTCCGGAGTATCGGTGGTAGTGAGGCAGAGTTTCTTAATTATGCTGTCCCTGTAGCCGGCTTATTAACGGGTGAAAATGTGCTCGCGGTCGAGATTCACCAGCGAAGAGTCGACAGCTCGGACATCCGTTTCGATCTTTTTCTTGATGCTTCTTACTACACCGGAGTCGTCACGGTCGATACTATCTCTTACCCTAGCCAAGTTACCGATGTTTCCTACGGGCGTGATGCTGCGTCGCCCACAATCTGGAAACAGTTTGCCGAATCAACTCCAGGATCTGCCAATACCTCTGCGGAGGTTACCAATCTGCGGCTTGCCAGCAGTGAAGTTTCCATTGCTCCGCAAGCTGGCTTTTATGCTTCTGATCAAACGATTAGTCTTAGCACGACTGAGGGTGAGATTTATTACACCTTGGATGGTAGTAATCCATCTACTTCAACTACTCTTTACACTGAGCCTTTTGCTATTAGCGCAACCACCATTATAAGAGCCCGCGTTTTCGAAGCTGGCAAAGTCCCCGGCCCTATTCTTACTTCGACCTATTTCTATGGAGAATCTTTTAATGGACTCCCCATCGTTTCTGCGGTGGCTGATCCCGAGACTCTCTTCGGAGATGAAATTGGTATCTATGACAACGATCACGAACCGGTCCGCAATAGAATGAATGAGGTTTACAAAAAGAAGGATGCGCCCGGGCATGTTGAATTTTTTCCTGTGGATGGTAGTGACGGGTTCCAAGTCAATGGCGGGTTCCGCATAGGCGGCGAAAACAACTGGAGCTCTCACGAACAAAAAACTCTTAATTTTACTCTGCGCGGAAAATATGGTGATGATGCGATTAAGTATGACCTTTTTCCTGGAAGTACTATTCCTATCCATACCTCTATTGCTTTTCGCGAAGGTGGTGATGACTGGGATGCCGCGATGCTTCGCGATGCCATGTGGAATACCATTGCAAAAGGTCGCCTCGAAACAGAGACCAATGCCTCTCGCCCTTGCGTTGTTTTTTTAAACGGGGAATACTGGGGAGTTTATAATATTCGCTCTCGTTGGGACGAGCAATGGCTCTTCGAGCATTATGGTGTCGACAGTGGCGAATATGATCACATTGGCTATGGCCGCTTTACAAGCAGTAGTACTACTTTAGGAGCAGAGAATGGTGACCTAGAAGATTGGCTTGAATTGCTGGAATTTATCGATGCGAATGACATCAATGAACCAGGTAATTGGGCCTTTGTAGAGTCGCGCATCGATCTCGATAGCTTCATAGACTTTATCGTTGCTGAATCGTTTGCGAATAATACTAGCTGGCGGCACAACCGCGAGATGTGGAAGGCCCACAAACCTGGTAGTAAATGGCGGTGGTTCCTCCCCGACATGGACCGTACTTTTAACGATGCGGACATCGATAGTAACATTTTTGATGACATCTTGAAGGATGATGCCCTGCTCGACCGCATCAAGAATCAACCCACTTTCAAAGCTCGGCTGGCCCAGCGCTATGCGGCGCATATTGCTTCTACTTTTTCCTCGGCGCGGATGAACAATATCATCGATTCCCTCGGTGCGATTATCACGCCGGAACTCGATCGCCACAAAGAGAAGTGGGATGGGAGTATTGATGCTGAAGATCAGGCCCGCGATCTCAAAGAAATCAAGGACTACAATGAACAACGTCTGAATGAAGTTCATGACGAGATCGACTCCGAACTTCGCATCGACTCTGCTGTTGATATTACTCTGATTGCCAATGGTTCTGGGTCGTTCCGTATTGAGGGTGTTGAAGTCGAAGCTGGAACCCTCAAACTCTTTCCAAATCTCAATACGACTGTCGAAGCTGCTCCTGCTCCTGGCTTTGCTTTCCTTTCTTGGGAAGCTCTCCCGGGAGAAGCTACCACAATTCTCAATTTTGCTGGTCCTGCAACCCTGACTGCCAACTTCATTCCTATTGGTGGAACGGTTACGGGTGGCACCCTCGCTTCAAACACGACTTTTACTCTTGCGAACTCACCCTATTTTATCGAAACCGATCTTATTGTGCCTGCTGGCATGACTTTAGATATTGAACCTGGGGTTGTTCTTGAAATGGCTAATGGGCGCAACATCCGCGTGATGGGGACTCTTGATATAAAGGGAACAGCTGGGCGGGAGGTTATCATTCGTGGACGGAGTGGCACCATCTGGGGAGGACTTTCATTTGAAGAACCGTCAACGACTTCAACTCTCGCGCATCTCATCGTTCGAGATGCTTCGCGCGGTCAAGAACCGACCCTTTATCCCGCGGGGATTGCAGGTTTGAATGCCGATGTTGTCATCGACTTTCTCAATATTTCGGGGGGACGTGGCCCTCTCTTTTTTCGAGGTGGCTCTACTATCCTACGTGACAGCTTTGTAGATATTCCTATTACTGGTGATGGTATTAATATCAAAGGTGGCTATGCCGAAACTCATCGGACTACTTTCCTAGGTAACAACTCAGTTGATACCGATGCTATTGATTACGATGGCGTTATCAACGGCATCATCAAGGGTTGCCGTATTTATAATTTTCGTGGGTTTAATAGCGATGGAATCGATACTGGAGAGCAATGTGTCGATGTCCTTATTGAAGGGAACTCTATTTTTTATAACTCCGACAAGGGGGTCTCAGTCGGCCAAGGCTCAACGGTCATTATGAGAAATAATCTTGTCGTCGGCTGCCTTCAGGGCGTCGGGGTCAAAGACTCTGGTTCTACTATTTTTGTTGATCAAAATACTTTTGTGGACTGTGCCGAGGCCGTCTCTTCCTTTGAGAAGAACTTTGGCAAAGGCGGGGGCTCTGCTATTATTACCAATAGCATTTTTTCAAAATGCGTGGTGCCTGTAAGTTTCGATGATTTTTCTACGCTCACGGTTTCGTATAGTCTGAGCGATACTAGCTCGCTCGTGGGGCCCAACAATCTTATAGCTGATCCTTTGTTCGTTGATGCTCCAGCGCTGAACTTCCAGCTTTTGCTCGAATCACCCGCCAAGGACAGCGGCGATCCAGCTCATGCCCTTGATCCAGACGCGACTCGTGCGGACCGTGGCGCACTCTATACTTATTCATCAGACGACTACCCTTTTGAAACCGGTAAGACCGTAGT
>DIHU01000208.1 GCA_002420315.1 Akkermansiaceae bacterium UBA5688 | reverse complement strand
ACCTACCAAGCAGAAATCTGCTGAAACTGTTCAACCCGCTCAAAAAAATCAGTTTTGCTAGCCGATTCGAGCGATTTTGTTGAGAAATTTTCGCAGGTAAAGGAGGCAAGAATCGATCCATTGACTACGGCCGTTTTCAATTGATCAAACGTCGGTGTTACTGCCCCTTCTGCGGCCAGAGTTCCGATCAAGCCTCCAAGAAAGGTATCTCCAGCTCCAGTTGGATCCGCCAAATCTCGTAGCGGCCATGCTCCACAGCGAAAATATGCTCCATTGGGACCAAATAGTTTGGCTCCAAACTCACCAAGTTTCACCACAACGTAACGAGGTCCCTTTTCCAGCAATCTCTCTCCCGCAAGAACCAGATTGTTAGCCTCAGCAAACTCCCGAGCTTCGCTTTCATTGATGACCAAAAGATCAATTCGTTTTAAAACATCATGTAGCTCTTCGTTAGCCACAGAAATCCAAAGATCCATCGTGTCAGCGACGACAAACTTTTTTCGCGCATTGCATTGCTCCAGCATCTGAAGCTGATTGATGGGAGCCATGTTGGCCAAAACGACAAACGGAGCATCAGCAAGTTCGGCAGGAACGGCAACCTGCCAGTGCTCCAAAACATTAATGGCAACATTATGGGTCGTCCGCTCGTTCATGTTTTCGTGGTACTCGCCGGTCCACGTAAACGAGGCCTGATCCGAGCGCTCCAAGCCAGATAAATCGACTCCCTGTTTACTCAACATCTCAAGATGCTCCTGCGGGAAATCGTTGCCGATGATACCTAAGAGATGCACCGGAGAGGCAAGTTTTGCCGCAGCGAGAGAAGCATAACTAGCGGACCCC
This sequence comes from Akkermansiaceae bacterium UBA5688, assembly GCA_002420315.1. Taxonomy (GTDB): domain Bacteria; phylum Verrucomicrobiota; class Verrucomicrobiia; order Verrucomicrobiales; family Akkermansiaceae; genus SW10. Next base: position 5,044 of record DIHU01000208.1, on the reverse strand, counting down.
CCAAGCAGATTGATTTCATCTGCAACTGGGGTTTTAACATTATCAATAGCGACTGAACCGCCGACGAGTATTTTCATGATAGTTTAGATAGAATTTTTCGAGTCTCCTCCTCAGGGTCAGGCGAGGAAAGTAGATGTGAAACCATCACGACGCGACGCGCACCAGCTTGTTTCACTTCCTCTAAATTGGCAGGATTGACTCCACCAATACAGAAGGCCGGAATTTGTAAACCTACCTCCTCCTGCATAGCGCGGATTTTCCCTAGTCCAATTCCGGGGCGACCTTTTTTGGTCGGAGTAGGAAACAGGGGGCCAAACCCAATGTAATCCGCGCTGTCCACTAAGGCCTGACGCGCCTGCCTCAGGGAATGAGTAGATCTTCCAAGTAGCATCTCTGGCCCAATTCGCTCTCTGGCTTCCTGAAGGGAGCCATCATCTTGGCCGAAATGAAGTCCATGCGCTCCACACTCAAGCGCAAGTTCTAGATGATCATTGATCACGAACGGAATTTTAAAATCATCACAAAGAATTCGCAATCTAAGCGCGAGATTGCAGAGTGCGCCGGGATCATGACCTTTTGCACGCAGCTGTAAAATTCCAACGCCACCAGCTAACAGGGAACGCGAAACATCTTCCGCTTTTTCGCTACTTACGTAGCCGAGATCACAAATCCCATAGAGGACTGCGTTTTTAAGGGCTGATCTCACTCTGCTTCCTTTTCTTCAAGATAATTAGCAACCCAAGCAATATCGTATTTCCCAGCAATAAAATCAGGGTGATCGATTATCTCTTGCTGGAATGGGATAGTCGTCTTAATGCCACGGATCGTGAACTCGGAAAGTGCGCGCTTCATTCGAGCAATCGCAACCTCACGACTTGATGCTGTCACGATAAGCTTCGCGATCATTGAGTCATAGTGTGGAGGCACTGTGTAGCCGGAATAAACGTGCGAATCGACTCGTACCCCTTTCCCACCTGGAGCATACCATAAATCGATGGTCCCAGGACTCGGTGTGAAATTATTATAAGGATCTTCCGCATTAATCCGGCATTCGATAGAATGGCCACGTGGCTCTAATCCCAAAACATGATCGGAAACCGGCTGGCCAAACGCGATACGAATTTGCTCTTTGATGAGCTCGCAGCCCATGACTTCCTCCGTCACCGGATGCTCCACTTGGATCCGGGTGTTCATCTCCATAAAATAAAAATCGGTGGCTTCGGCATTGACCAAATACTCAATGGTTCCGGCATTCCGGTAGCTGATTGATTCTATCAAACGCACCGAGGCCTCCCCCATCCGCTCCCGCATTTCGGGTGAAATCAGCGGGCTGGGGCATTCCTCGATAATTTTCTGGTTACGTCGCTGCATCGAGCAGTCTCGCTCGCCGAGATGAAAGTAATTCCCGTGATCATCGGCAAGGACCTGAAATTCAATGTGATGAGGCTCAAGAACCAACTTTTCGATGTAGCAATCTCCATTATTAAAACAAGCTTCGGCCTCTTTGGAGGCCGCTTGGAACTGGGACTTAAACTCGTCTTCACTCATCGCTGGACGCATACCACGACCTCCACCACCGGCCGTCGCCTTAATCATGACAGGAAACCCAACCTCCTTGGCAACCTTTAGTCCCTCAACTGCATCAGCGACTATGCCATCCGAACCGGGAGTCACTGGAACTCCATTGGCAGTTGCAGTAGCGCGAGCCGTGTTCTTATCACCCATTGTCCGAATGACTTCCGCCGAGGGACCGATGAACGTGACATTACAGCTTTCGCAAATCTCAGCGAACCGGGCATTCTCCGAGAGGAATCCGTATCCAGGATGAATCGCGTCCGCGCCGGTGATCTCAGCCGCCGCAATGATACGATCGGGCTTCAAATAGCTCTCCTTGCTAGGACCAGGGCCAATGCACACCGAATCATCAGCAAGCTGGACATGCATGGAGTCAATATCTGCCTCGGAATACACCGCGACTGATTCCACACCCAATTCACGGCAAGCCCGAATGATACGAAGGGCTATTTCGCCACGATTGGCGACAAGGACGCGCTTAAACATGGTAGGTTGAAGGAAATTTAATTGAACCCGGTTTATTGAACCCGGAAAAGATCGTCTCCGAACTGAACGGGAGTGCCGTCGTCCACGCAAATCTGGGCAATCGTTCCGGAACGCTCAGCCTTGATTTCATTCATGACCTTCATGGCCTCAATGATGCAAAGTGTTTGTCCCTCGCTAATGGTATCCCCAACACTCACGAAATCGGGATCATCCGGAGAAGGTTTGCGATAAAAGGTTCCAACCATTGGAGAGGAAATTGCTTCGCCCGAGGGACCTTCCGAAGCGTCTCCATCAGGCGCTGTGGCGATTGCTGGTGCTGCAGCCGGAGCCGGAGCCGCAATCTGACCGCCCCCAGATGGAACCGAGGCAACTAGCTTCTGGATCTCTTCTAAGTCAGTGCCCTTCTTGAGCTTAAGATTGAAGTCTTCCTTTTCATACTGGAACTGAGATAAGCCATGCTCATCCATCAGTTTCATGATTTTACGAATTTCAGTGAGGTCCACGGATTTGATAAAAGGTTAGTGAGCGGCCGCTCGGAGGTGATTATGACGAAATTGTTAAGATGAGCAACACCGAACCTTTTCACTTCTTTCCCAAATCGAAAAAAGACTGCGTTTTTCTGACTTTTATTCTTCTATGATTTTCGGCAGATTCCAAAAACCCGATAGTCAAGATCTCGAATTTAAGAACTCTCGGTTAAACCCAAGGAAGCCAGTGCTCGAACTGAAGGACGTCTGCTTCACCATCCAAAAAGATGGTGAGCCCATAAATCTCGTAGACCGCGCCAGCCTGAAAATACCCCGGGGCCACTTTATGGCCATCGTGGGTCCCTCCGGCTGCGGCAAAACGACACTGCTCAAGACCATCGCTGGACTCAACCCGGAATCCGACGGCTCTCTTTGGTGGAATGGTCGTAATTTGTCCGAAGACGGGGACCTTGAACCCTACGAAATCGGCTATGTCCCTCAGTTTTCCATCGCTTACGATCAACTCAGCGTTGACGAATCCGTCGAAGCTGCCACACGACTGCGGGTTAAAACCAAAGGATCCGGTGATCTTGACGAGCGAATTGACAAAGTTCTCGAAGAAACCGGCCTTGCTCCCATCGCGGACCGCCCAGTCAACGTTCTCTCAGGTGGTCAAAAACGCCGTCTTGGACTCGCCATGGAGCTAGTTTCACACCCCAAACTCCTTCTTTGCGATGAGGTCACGAGCGGGCTTGATCCCCGTTCCGAGCGGGAAATCGTTCATCTCCTTCACGACATCTCCCGCCGCGAGGGCCGGATTGTGCTTTCCGTGACCCACTCACTTGCCCACCTTGAGCTTTACGATTCCATCTTGGTCCTCCACGAAGGCCGGGTTGCTTATCATGGAACTCCGGAACAACTCACTCACTATTTTTCCGTCAATAACACTGAACTCGTCTACCCGCAGCTTGCAAAACAAGCCTCGGAAAAATGGAGGAGTTCCTGGCTCAAACACTCTCCGACTTACTACGCTAAACTTGAGCGTAACCGCCAAAATCTCGTCAATCAAGGGCAACTCGAGCTCCCTGCGGACGAATTTAAAAATCCAGATAAGGAAGACGTAGCGATCGCTCGGGAAGATGAAATCCGTGCTCCCGGTCTACTTAACCAGTTTACCACTCTCCTAGGTCGACGAATGCGGATTTTCTTCCGTGACCGGGGACAAGTCCTCCTTCAACTCGCCATCTTAATTTGCTTTCCCATCCTCGTGGTCCTGTTTTCACCCAGAGCCAATGAAAATATGCGGAAGTTCACCAATGCTACAGGCAGCAGCCTTCAGGAACAATATCAAGAACAGGCTAACGTTCAGGAGGATCGCCTTAAAGTTGGCTCTGCAGTCTCTGGAATTATCATGTTCCAAGTCGTTTTGCTTTCCCTGATGGGCTCTAACAACGCGGCACGAGAAATCGCAGGAGAACGCCAAATTCTGGAAAAAGAAAAATTCGGAGGCGTCAGTCCGATCGCCTACCTTATGAGCAAAGTAGTCTTCTTGTCGGGGCTGGTGCTTGTCCAATCCTTATGGATGGCGGGCTTTGTGGAGCTATTTTGGTCATTTATAGGCAGTTTTGTGGATCACGCGATTTTTCTCGTTTTAGTGAATGCCGCCATGACCTCAATCTGCCTTGGAATTTCCAGCTTGATGCGAACTGCTGAAAAGGCCTCCCTTCTTTCAGTCTATCTGGTTGGCTTCCAACTGCCTCTCTCGGGCGCTGTTTTGGCACTACCGGAGAATATCGAACCCCTTACCCGCCCCTTCATCTCTGCCTATTGGGCTTGGTCGGGGAGTGTCGCTTCGCTTTCGGGAGACTATAAATCAGCTCTCACCGCAATCAGCGAGACAGAGCTTTCTCCCACAAACATCTGCTTTTTCATCCTCCTAATCCATATTATGGTTGGCCTCGCCGCCTCATGGGTCGGCACCAGTCGCCCGCAATGGGAACACTAACCTCAAATTTAATTTTCAATCATGGCTCGTCGCGCTAGCTCAGGCGTTAATACCGGGGCCCTCATCATCGGGGCTATCGTTTTTATCCTTGTACTCGGAGGGGGTTACTGGTTTCTTAACAGGAAGCCATCAGGCTTTGATGCGCCTGAATTAGATATTGAACAAGCGCTCAGCAACAGCCGCAGCCTCTCAGGCAATCGCTACCAGGTCACTGGCAAGCTCATTGACCGTAACATCGAATCAAACGGTCAAATCATCACAATCCAGCTCGGCGAAGAAACTAACCCAAAGTTTCTTCCCATCATAATCCCCGAGGACTTCAAAAACGGAAATCTCAACCAACAATCCCAATACACGTTCCTCATCCAGTTCAATACCGTTGGTCTCGCAGTTGCGGAAGACGTAAAACAGCTCTAACCTGAGAGTAGTTGCATCCAAAGTTATGAAAATTACCCTACTCACTCTGGCGCTCATCCTCCCCGTTCTTGGTCAGGTCTACACTCCCCCTGCT
>DIHU01000019.1 GCA_002420315.1 Akkermansiaceae bacterium UBA5688 | reverse complement strand
ATTCGTTTCTCTCTAGCTATATCCGGTATCGCCTCAACTACGATTCGCATAGAGATATCAGCTGCACAACCTCGCTTCTAAAATCATAAGGCAGGAACACTTAACAGAAAATTCGCGCAAATTATAACCCTTAGGATGAGCCCTCGAGAAAATAAGGAACCATGATTTCAAAAATAAAAATCCTCATGGCAACTCAGACCGGTAGCGCCGAAGAAGTTGCTGATGAAGTCAAAGAAACGATAGAAGCAGAAGGATACTCAGTCGACTACCACGACCTCGCTGACGAATCAAATTTGAGATTTCTCTCCGACGCGACATTTTTGATCGGCGTGGTAAGCACTTGGGGCGACGGAGAACCGCCTGACGATGCGGTTCCTTTCTTTGATTTGCTTCGCGAAAGCCCTCCAATGGGTTTTGCCAAAACACCAATTGCTATTATGGGACTTGGTGATTCAGGTTATGACATTTTCAATGGTTGCGGAAAAGAGTTAGAAAAAGAACTTATCCGCCATGGCGGATATTCAATCATTCCCAGAGTCGATTGCGATGTTTGGTATGAAGACGAACTCTCTCAGTGGCTTAATGACTTGAGACGAACTTTAGCATCGCAAGGGGCCACTCTTTCTTCGCCTTGAGTTTTGCAGTAAACTCATATCACGATAATTCTGAAGTTCTTAGCTGCGCTTTAAAATTCGTAATCTCCCAAAACTTTCTCTTAAATGGAATGAAGATTGATAGAGTTCATTGTTAACCGCGATATACACTTCCACGGTGGAAGAAGAATAAGCCTTCATACCAACCCTGAGTCACCCCTCTCCTTTCCTGATCAGGTAATACTGCTAGGGGGGATCGGGATTAGTTGGTTCAGCTCTACACGATCCTTGGTTCATGAAGCCAGTGTCCCCTAATCTAACGACAAGATTACGTAACTGATCGTCAGCACCAAAGATTCAAATATTTGTAAAAAGGAGTTCTCACAAGTTAAAAATTGTGAATCCATAACTGAAAGCCGCCCTTCGTGATACGTAGCTCCGAGGGGCGGTTTTTTAAACAGATCGAATTTCGGCTTGATCAAATGAGAAAGAGTAAATCACGCCACATCCCCTGTGACGATTTTATCAAGCGTAGGAGATCCTTCTCAGTAGCGGGTCAAACATATTGCTTCTTATGATGATCTTAACGGACAGGGCTAGCGGGGATTGCGGCTAGCAATACCAAAAAGGTAATCTTTTCATCTTTAATACGTCCCACTTATTTTTTTCTCATGATTGGAATATTTTTGGGAGGAGTCTCACAAAGTTATGCGGACTTATGACAAGAATTGTGTCGTCAAGACCAACTCAAGCATTTTCATTTGCAACCTAAATTGACTTAGAGCCATCTCTGTATGACACACTTATGAATGTCCCTCTCCTCTTATCACCCTATTGAGATTCAGTCTCAGTCTGATAGTTGTTGCATCAAACTAAAAACTAAGTTATTTCTCGCACGATTATGAAAAATAAAACGATAAGTAAGTCCTGCGATATTTGCGCACATTGGAATTCTGGGTCAGCTGAAACTGGAGAATGCCGGAGGCACGCGCCCCAAAACATTGTCTTTAAAGTAAACGAAGAAGTCAGCGTTAAATCACAATTCCCAAGCACCGCTAAATCTGACTGGTGTGGTGACTTCGATACCAAGTAAACTTCGGGTTCCTTTAGGTTTATCACACGGCATGTTATGCTTCGGATTTTCCTCAGCATTCTTTGTTGCTATTGGGGTCCAATAGCGTCAAAATCTCCGTGTGACCCCTGAAAAAGCTAACAAACTACTCTCCCAAGTAGGCCCCCTCACTCCAGAGGGGGCAGATGCTATTTTAGATCTAAGGCAGTATCTTCTAGAAAAAGGACATCCAGGAGATTGCGTCAAATGTTTTTTCGCTCTACAGGGTAATCTGAAGCGGCCAACGAATTTGAAGGCTCTTCGTCTTTGGCTTGAAGCCAACCTAGAGGTCTCGGTCCGAATCAATGGCGAGCTTCGCGAAACTCTTCCAGTGAATTTAGGTAATTGTCATAATTTAAGTGACTATTGCCAGACCGTTGTGAAAGTTATTCGGCAAGATCGCGCATACCCTGATAAACGAATTGAACTTTCGTTTGCATATCAGGGGTCGAGCACCCCTTACGTTTAGGGAAAATTTCGGAAGTCCTGCTCCGAAACAGCGTATTTCATTAACTAACCAACGGCTTCACTACCAAAGCACGGTTTTCGAATCCCTCCAAGTCAGCTACTTTGAGAAACCAAAATGAGGTAGATTGCAATGCCCAAAAAAGTGGGCGCCCACAAACCAACAAAAATCCCAAATCTCTCGGCATGGGCCTTCTGTTCTAAACTCTCACCTTTCTTTATATTCCAGACAATAATCGAACCGATTATGGAAAAAAGGCTTAACGCGAAACAGATCCAAGCAGCAACTATCATGGAAGAAGATTAACACAGATTATTCATTTTCCAAATTATTTTACCCCTCCACTTTCCTGATTCGGGGATGCTGCTCAGGAGATCGGTTAGTTGGTTCGGCTGTTTACAATCCTTGGTTTACGAAGCTATTATTCCCTAAACTGGCGATAACATTTCGTAAATGATCGTCAGCAGATCAACTGATAAAAACTGTTCAAAGCATCATTTTATGCTATAAAACCCCGATATGATGCGTCAATTTCTCTCTCTCTCTTTCTCTTTACTNNCTCTCGGCATGGGCCTTCTGTTCTGAACTCTCACCTTTCTTTATATTCCAGATAATAAGCGAACCGATTATGGAAAGAAGACTTAACGCGAAACAGATCCAAGCAGCAACTATCATGAGTATATACTAATACAGATTATTCATTTTACAAATTATTTTACCCCTCCCCTTTCCTGATTCGGGGATGCTGCTTAGGGGATCGGTTAGTTGGTTCGGCTGTTTACAATCCTTGGTTTACGAAGCTATTATTCCCTAAACTGGCGATAACATTTCGTAAATGATCGTTAGCAGATCAACTGGTAAAAACTGTTCAAAGCATTATTGTATGTTAAAATTCATAAATATGGTGCGTCAATTTCTCTCTCTCTCTCTCTCTCTCTCTTTCTCTTTACTCGCAGTCAATTCTACTTCAGCCGCTAACGTTTGGGCGGAAGGAGACGTCGGAGTTGAAACAGTTGACGTTGTTGCTTTGGCTGACTCCGGCACTGTTGATGGAATCACCGCTAGCACCTCCTTGACTCGTGGCCTTGGAGGCGGTCTATACGGGGTGGATCCAAATGGTGTAACTCAGGTTCGTTGGGCCTTTTCAGGTATGGAGGGAAATCCTGCTTCCATTGGGGCCGATGATTATTTGACCCTCAGTTTCTCGGACTCCTTTAAGGGAGCTTTCGGTGGCGGCAACATCCGAGCCAATGTTTTCAATCGTCGAGGAGTCGTCCACTTAGTCGCCGATGATATTTACCTCGAAATTACAATCACCCAATGGGGGCGATCAAGTGGCGTCCGTTCGCAGGCTTCCTTTGCCTACACTAGAACTTCAGGCCCTAGCAGGCCCGGTTTAGATGACCTGACTTACACCACGACTGACGGAGAAGTCACCATTACCGATTGCGATGAAGCCGCCACCGGCGGGCTAGTCATTCCCGACACCATTCGGGGCAATCCTGTCACCGGCATCGGGAATTACGCCTTCGAATCCTCAAGCCTGACGAGCATCACGATTCCTGATAGCGTCACCAGCATCGGGGATTACGCCTTAGTTGGGTGCACCCGCCTGACGAGCATTGTTATTCCTGATAGTGTGCCCAGCATCGGAAGGAATGCCTTTGCTTACTGCATCGAGCTAACGAGCATCACGATTGGTGACAGCGTTACCAGCATCGGAAGGAATGCCTTCCTTAAATGCAGCAGCCTAACGAACATCACGATTCCAGATAGCGTCACCAGCATCGGAAGGAATGCCTTCGATACCTGCTCAAGCCTGACGAGCATCACATTCCAAGGTGCAGCACCGACCGTGGGTGTTCAAGCATTCTATGATGTACCGGATGAGGCTGTTGCTC
>DIHU01000087.1 GCA_002420315.1 Akkermansiaceae bacterium UBA5688 | reverse complement strand
TTATTCCGGATGCCCATAATGTTCCAAAATTGGGGGCTGAAGAAGATCGTTCTCCCCGAAATGAATCTTACACAAAGGATTGGGCGCGTTTGAAGGTTGGTCTGATAAAGCTAACTAAGGGCGAAGGTGAGCTTGTCCTTGAGGCACTCAAAATTCCGGGTAATGAAGCGATGGAATTCCGTCTCCTGACTTTGAGGAGGATCGAATGAGAGACTTTGCTAACGGGCTTGTAGGATTTTATCGGTCTCGAGTCCCGTGAGAGCTTTAAGGCCTTTAATCATTCGGGCAAGGATGAACCCGCCAATTACGAGTAAGGGAACACCGATGACCAGAAAGCCCCAACCGGTGATGCGACCAACGTCTTTGTTATAGAGTTCCTTCCAGTTTTCAGCCGTGGGATCGAGATCATTAAGGAAGTAATAGGCAAGTCCTAGGTTCATAGCGGCTGAAAGGCAGAAGGAACCAAAGAAGAGGATAGTGGAGGACCAGAGCAGTTTTTCCAGTTCGGTCTTCTTGCCGTTTTCCTTTACCTTCTGATTGATACGCCCGTGGTCAAAGATTGCGTCATTGTAGACAAAGGCGTTAAAAAGTGGCGTGGAGGATCGATGGGTGATTAGGAAAAGAGAGCCAAGGATCAGAGGCTGAACAGCCTCTTTAATTCCGAAGAGAAGAGGAGCATTCTGACGGGTCCCGGGATCATTGTCGGAGAAGAGATAGATGGTAATGAGTCCGGTGAGAAGAACGTTAAAAACACCGACTGCTGAAAAGGTGTTGAGCTTTTTGTGCTGAATAAAGTGCCATATTCCATAGGCAAGCGGTATTGCAATGGCGAGTCCCATCGCAACATAAGGGCCAAGATGCCAAGTTTTTTCTCCATCTTTACTGCAATGACTAAGGATGATTACAGGGAGAATGACATTGACGATGATATCAGTCAGTGGATTGTCCTGCTTTTTTGAGGTGGGTGAGCCTGCTTCTTGAGAGTTGGTCATTAGGAGGGGTGGTGAAATGAATTGAAAAGGGCCCGCTCGCTAGCGGGCCCTTTGAAAAATTAAATTTTAAAAGGTCTAAGCAGAGTAGATGCTATTACCTGAAGAGCGAAGTTCGTTGCAAGCTTGTTTCATACGATCGCAGAGGGATTGTTCGGCTTTCTTGAGGTAGCTGCGTGGATCATAGCATTTCTTATTACCAACTTCGCCGTCGATCTTAAGCATACCCTCGATATTTTCACACATGTGAGCAACGATAGGGCGTGAGAAGGCATATTGGGTATCGGTATCGATATTCATTTTGATCACACCGTAATCGAGGGTTTCCTGGAGGTCCTGAGGAGAGGTTCCTGAGCCACCATGGAAGACGAGGTCCATTTCGGCATCTTCACCATACTTGTCCATGACGACTTTTTGACCGTCACGGAGAATAGTAGGCTTAAGCTTAACAGCGCCGGGTTTGTATGCGCCATGGACGTTACCAAAAGTGGCGGCAAACATGAAACGGCCGATCGGGCTAAGAGTTTCATAAACCTGCATCATATCCTCAGGCGTCGTATAAAGTTTCTCGGCGGGAAGGCCTGAGGTGTCGTGTCCATCTTCTTCACCACCAACGCAGCCTGCTTCGATCTCAAGGATGATATTGAGCTCGACGCATTCTTTGAGAAGTTCGGCAGAAATCTTCGTATTCTCGTCTAGATCCACGACTGATCCATCGAACATGTGGGATTGGAAGAGTGGGCCCTTACCCTCAGCAATCCGCTTGCGGGAGGCATCGAGGAGAGGGCGAAGAAATGAATCGACCTTTTCGGGGTGGCAGTGGTCCGTGTGAAGTGCGATGAGGACGTCGTATTTCTCAGCGAGGGTGTGGACGGCTTCGGCGAGGACAATGGCTCCAAAAGCGGCGTCTCCGACGGCGGTTCCAGCTGCGAATTGCCCGCCTCCGGTCGACACCTGAATGATTCCATCAGACTTGGCTTCAGCGAAAGCTTTGAGAGCTCCATTGGCAGTTGTGAGAGAGGTGATATTGATGGCAGGATAGGCATATCCACCCTTTTGGGCGGCATCGAGCATTTGGGCGTACTGTACTGGGGTCGCGACTGGCATGACTGTGAGGGACGTATCCTAGATCGGTGAAGCTGGCAAGGATGGTCTTGTTTCATCCCCTAAACCCTAAGCTGGTGCTTTTTAGAAGGTCTCACTAGGCTTCTGGCATGGGCATCGTTGGAGTAATTTTTCTTTTGGCTCTCGGATATCTCTGTTCTTCGAATCGTAAGGCAATTTCTTGGCGGACGGTGGGTGGAGCATTTTTGATTCAGGTAATTTTAGCGGTGTTTGTCTTGGCGACTCCTTGGGGGGGGAATGCTCTGCAATGGCTAACGATGCGGGTGAGTGATCTAATTGGAGCGGGTGAGGAAGGGATCTCTTTTTTGTTTGGACAGCTATCCGATCTTGAAGGGGGAGTAGGTTGGGTCTTTGCATTTAAGGTTTTGCCGGTGATTATCTTTTTCTCCTCTTTGATCGCTGTTCTATATCACCTGAGGATCATGCAGCTGGTGATTCTTTTGGTGGGCGGAGGTTTACGAAAGGTGCTGGGAACGAGTCGGGCAGAATCGTTTTCGGCTGCGGCAAATATTTTTGTGGGACAGACTGAGGCTCCCCTTGTGATTCGGCCTCATCTTCCTAAGATGACGAGTTCGGAATTATTCGCGGTGATGGTGGGTGGTCTGGCAAGTATTGCGGGTTCGGTTTTAGCTGGTTATGCTGGATTGGGAGCAAGGATGGATCATTTGATCGCAGCCTGCTTTATGGCAGCGCCTGGAGGCTTGCTTTTTGCGAAGCTCATTATGCCGGAGACGGAGGAGGTGGATGACAGCAGAATCGAATTGGCGGAAGGCGAGGATCAGCCGGTAAATGTTATCGACGCAGCGGCTCTGGGAGCTTCGAGTGGATTGAAGCTCGCTCTCAACGTTGGGGCAATGCTTCTCGCGTTCGTGGGCTTAATTGCGCTGGCGAATCTCTTTTTTGGAGAAGTAGGTGGTTGGTTTGGCGATCCCCAATTCAGTCTTGAAAAATTACTCGGATGGTTTTTTGCGCCAGTCGCCTATTTGCTCGGAGTGAATGGTAGTGAAATCCAGCAGGCTGGAAGTCTTATCGGCCAGAAGCTGGTGATGAATGAGTTTATGGCCTTCAAGAGTTTTTCGGAAATGAAGGAAGGATTGAGTGTAAAAACTCAAGGTATTGTGACCTTTGCCTTATGTGGGTTCGCTAATCTTTCCTCGATCGCTATCTTACTGGGTGGGCTGGGGGTGATGGCTCCAGGGCGAAGAAAGGAAATTGCCCAGCTTGGTTTGAAAGCAGTTTTCGCCGCAACCCTCGCCAATTTGATGAGCGCAGCTTTAGCTGGGCTTCTTTTATAGCTTCAAACTCCATTGGACTTTTGATCTTTCGTACTGTCAGACGGGAGATTTTAAGGCATTTTACCTGCATATGAGCCGCACACTCACAATCATTCTTGGGGTTATTATTTCAGTTCAAGCGATTGGTGAGGTTATCATCAACGAAATTGCGACGACCCACGTGGCCCGCAATTTGCGATGGGATGAAAATGAGCAAGCCTATCCAGGATCGGGTCCAGCATGGTGGTCCGCATCTTTCGATGATTCAAGATGGCTGTCGGGTAATCTACCAATGGGATATTCACTTGGTAGTATCGCGACGGATTTGGGATCAGGGTTGAGAGGTATTTCACCTTCGTTCTACGTACGGAAGAATTTTGAAGTATCAACTTCTGAGGCAGCCTCGTCGGCTCCCATGGTCCTTAGAATAAATTATAACGATGGTTTTATTGCCTGGATAAACGGGGTGGAGGTAGCTCGAGGGAATATGGGAGCGGTAAAGGCTCATATCTACCATAACCAATTATCTCATCGGGCAAGCACCTTGGGGACAAATATTGAATCGATCACTTTGCCGATCGCCTCGGAATTATTGACTCAAGGGAAAAACGTCATTGCGGTACAGGTTAACAATTTAACTCTGACGGGTAATATGCGTCTTGAAATGTCGCTCCGAATCGATGAGCCCTCTGGGATTGATCCGCAGCTTTTTTCTTCGGGTGGTTCCGTGACTTATCTTCCTGGATTGCGTGAACCTAGCGCAGGCTTGGTCGATCCTGTCACTTCTTCGGAAGATCCTTCGGATTGGATCGAGCTTCATAACAATGGGGAGGAGTCAGTGGACCTCGGGAGTTGGACTTTAAGTGATGATTCGATGGAGCCACTTAAGTGGAGTTTTCCGG
>DIHU01000207.1:997-12386 GCA_002420315.1 Akkermansiaceae bacterium UBA5688 | reverse complement strand
AAAGTTGATTTTATTTAGCTCTACAAAGAGATTTCTTCACTTAGAAGTTCCGCGGCAATTTTTAAAACAGGTAGAATAATTTGCCGCATATGTTCATTAGAGATTCGCGATGCGCTAACCCCTACATTCATTGCAGCAATCACTGAACCTAGCTGATTTTTGACTGGAACGGAAAGAGAACGAAGGCCCACTTCAAGTTCTTGGTCGACAAGTGCGTATCCATCTTCAGCGACTTGATTGATTTCCTTTGTGAGCTCTGATATTGTTGTCAAGGTGTTGGCTGTCAGAGGTTGGTAAATCTCCTTGCTAAGGTGATCCCGAAGCTCTTCTGGGGAAAGATGAGCGAGTAGGGCTCTTCCCAGTGAGGTGCAAAAAGATGGAAGCCGGCTGCCGATGTTGAGTGAGACATTCATGATCCTGCGAGACGTTGTGCGAGCAATGTAGATAACCTCCTGCCCATCTAAAATTGCAAGTGAACACGATTCGCCGGTCTCATGGTGAACTTGATCAAGAAACGGTTGGGCAATTTGAGGCAATGCCTTGGCTCCATAATAAGACTGACCTAGCGAGAGAACTTTAGGGAGTAAGCGAAAGCTGAGAGAATTGGATTCGACATATCCTAGTTCTTCGAGGGTATAGAGACATCGGCGGACAACTGCTCTTGAGAGATTAGTCTGCTTACTAATCTCTGGCATTTTCAGCTCTGAGCTTGATTGTGATAAGGTTCTCATCACTTCGAGGCCTCTAGCTAAAGAGGTCATAAAGTCGGGATCTCCTGAGCGAAATAAATCTTTTTTGACCGTATCCATTTTAAGAATGTGCGATAGTCGCACATAAAGAGTCTAGAAATCAAACATATTTCCTTTATACTAGGCGGGAAATTGTCGATAAATCGATCTCTTCTGAAAAAAGTTCGTTAAGCGAACAGTTATGACGCCTAAAATAACCAATCTGCAATCAGCGATTAAGTCCCTTGTTGAACCAGGAATGCAGGTGGCCATAGAGGGGTTTACACATTTAATCCCTTTTGCCGCAGCTCAAGAGATCATTCGCCAAGGTATCACAGGTCTGACCTTGATCCGCCTTACTCCTGATGTGATTTATGATCAAATGATTGGAATGGGTTGTGCGAACAAACTCATTTTTTCTTGGGGTGGGAATCCCGGAGTGGGTTCTTTGCACCGATTGCGTGATGCCGTCGAAAATAGTTGGCCCACTTCACTTGAGCTCGATGAGCGCAGCCATGCTGCGATGTGTGTAGCATACACGGCTGGAGCCTCTGGGCTGCCATTTGGGTCTCTGCGAGGATTTGTGGGCTCTGATCTTCCGCAATACAATGACAGTATTCGATTTTTAGATTGTCCTTTTACTAAGGAGAAACTTGCAGTGACTTCCGCGATTCAACCCGATGTTGCAATTATTCACGCCCAACAAGCGGATCGTCAGGGTAACGTGATGCTTTGGGGTATCGTGGGTGTGCAGAAAGATATCGCGCTGGCAGCCAAACGAGTATTGGTGACAGTGGAAGAACTGGTTGATAAGTTTGCAGAGAAGTCGAATGCAACGGTGTTACCATCTTGGACTATCGATACAATTTGCGAAGTTCCAGGCGGCGCGTCTCCATCATACGCACATGATTATTATCAGCGTGACAATTCTGCTTATACGGAGTGGGACGAGATATCACGTTCTAGAGAAAAGTTTCTTGAGTGGATGAAACACCATGTGTTGGAGACAAAATCTTTTGTTGAGTTTAGAGAACGTATCCAATCATGAAAGAAGCAACATCTCAGGAGATTATGACGGTCACAGCAGCGCGCTTGCTCCGTGATGGCGTGGTGTGCTTTGTTGGTATAGGAATACCATCTATGGCTGCTAACTTGGCTAGGTTGACTCATGCCCCCAATGTTGTCCTAATCTACGAGTCAGGGACAATTGGGACTAAGCCGAGTGTTCTTCCGCTTTCGATTGGAGACGGAGAACTTGCCGAAACTGCTGATACTGTTGTGAGTACCCCCGAAATTTTCACTCATTGGTTACAAAGTGGTCGGGTGGAAGTAGGGTTTCTAGGTGCAGCGCAGGTAGACAAATTTGCAAATCTTAATTCCACGGTGATCGGCCCATATGAGTCGCCAAAGGTTCGTTTGCCTGGTGCAGGCGGAGCTCCTGAAATTGCAGCACTTGCAAAAGAGACATTAATCATCATTGAACATGATAAACGGAAACTTGTAGAGCGAGTAGATTTCGTAACTTCGGCAGGTTACCTCCGAGGTGGCAACGAACGATCGGAGGCCGGTCTTTCTGGAGGCCCTTCCGCTGTCATTACAGACTTAGTGGTTTTTGAACCAGATTCAGTGAGCAAGGAACTGGTTGTTACCAAGATCCATGCCGGGGTGACAAAAGAACAAGTGCGCGATTCAACTGGCTGGGACGTACGCTTTGCCAATAATCTTTGCCAAACAGATTCGCCCACCGATCAAGAACTTGTGGCATTACGCGATCTGGTTAGAAGAACTAAAGAAGCGAGGAGGAAGCTCTCATGAGTGAAGCATGGATCTGCGATGCATTAAGAACTCCGATAGGTGCATATGGAGGGAGGCTTGCTTCAGTCCGTCCGGATGATCTATGCGTGCCCCTCATCCAAGCTTTAAGAGAGCGCTATATTCAAATTGATTGGGATGAATTAGATGAAGTGGTATTAGGTTGTGCTAATCAAGCTGGTGAAGACAATCGAAACATTGCTCGGATGGTAACCTTAATTAGTGGTCTTTCTGAGTCCGTTGCAGCTATGACGGTCAACCGGCTTTGTTCTTCAGGTGCTGATGCTGTGGCTAATGTGGCTCGATCGATCCAATGTGGCGAAGCTCAACTTTGTCTGGCTGGAGGGGTCGAATCGATGTCTCGGGCGCCCTTTGTCATGCCAAAGTCAGAGCATTCTTTTGAACGAAAAGCTGAATTGGTGGATAGCACACTTGGATGGCGTTTTCCTCACCCAGAAATGGAGGCGCGGTTTGGTGTCGATTCAATGCCGCAAACTGGCGAGAATGTTGCTGAGCAATTTGCCATTAGTCGGGAGGACCAAGATGGGTTTGCTTATCGTAGCCAGCTTCGAGCAGAACGTGCTCAGAAGGCTGGGATTTTTACCGAAGAGATTGTTGAGATTTTGGTCCCACAACGACGCCAAGAACCTCTTCTGGTAAATCAAGATGAGCAGCCGAGGGCTCAAACAAGTCTTGAAGGATTGGCAAAGTTAAAGCCCTTCGTGAAACCTGATGGGACCATTACAGCAGGAAACGCATGTGGTATTAATGATGGTGCTTGCGCTCTCTTGATTGCTTCTGATCAATCGGTCAACCGATATGGCCTTCAACCACTAGCCCGAATCGTTGGGTCGGCGGTCACTGGAGTTAGGCCTGATATTATGGGTATTGGGCCAGCTCCTGCAACGCGACGTTTGTTAGACCGGACGGGGGTCAAGCTCTCTGAAGTTGATTTCATTGAATTGAACGAAGCTTTCGCTTCGCAGTGTCTAGCGGTTTTGCGTGAACTTGGAATCCCGGACGACGCAGACTACGTGAATCCTAATGGAGGAGCCATAGCGTTAGGTCACCCTTTGGGTATGAGTGGAGCACGTTTGGTCGCTACTGCTGCGAGGCATTTGAAGCGAACCGGCGGAAGATATGCACTGTGTACTATGTGTGTTGGCGTAGGTCAGGGTTTTGCTATTTTAATTGAAAGGCCATGAATAAATCATTTCAAGGAATTGCTTTGGTAACAGGCTCCGCAACTGGAGTGGGACGGTCTTGCGCATTACGCTTTGCGGGCTTGGGTTATGATGTCGTAGTCACCTATCCAAAGTTTGATGAAACAGAGGCGCAAGAGACTGTGAGATTAATTGAAGACAAGGGTCGTAGAGCGATCTTAGAGGAATGTGATGTCAGCCAAGACTCACAAGTGGTCGAGTTGCTAGCGAAGGTAGCGTCACAATTTGGTCAGCTTGATTTAGTGGTTAATTGTGCAGGTGTGACTCATTTTGTAGAGCCGGCCGATTTGGACTCAATGTCAGAAGAAAAATGGGATGAGATTCTAGCCGTAAATACAAAAGGCCCCTTTTTTGTGATCAGGGCAGCAGTGCCACTCTTGAGTAAGAGTGATCATGCCGCTGTGGTGAATGTTTCCTCGGTTGCAGGAATCTCTGGATTTGGCTCGTCACTGGCATACTGCGCAAGCAAGGGAGCTCTCAATACCATGACGAAATCCCTTGCACGTGCTTTAGCACCTGAGATTCGAGTGAATGCCGTTTGCCCGGGACCAATTGATAGTCGCTGGTTACGGCAGAGCTTAAGTGACGAAGAAATGGAAGAGCGTGTGGCTTCTTTTCCAATTCCACGCCTTTCCACACCAGATGACATTACAGATGCGATCGTTTATCTAGCAACTGGTAACGCAATGGTAACAGGGCAATTACAAATTGTAGATGGCGGAAGAACAATGTGACTTTAGCGATGAGGACGACTTGGAATAGCTTTGCAAATAGCCGATTACTATTCGGACCAGGGTCATTGGATCTCTTGGGGCAAGTTGTTGGTCAGTTTCAGGCCAAAAGAGTGATGATCTTCTCGGATCCTATCCTTGAGTCACTCGGGGTTTTGAAACGCGCGGCGAAATTGATTACAGGTAAAACCTATATTTTTTCGGATGGTGAGGCAGAGCCTTCAACTAATATGGTGAGGAAATGCATAGCCCTACATCAAGATTTTAAACCTGATGTTGTCGTCGCAATTGGAGGGGGCAGTAATATGGATTTGGCAAAGATGACCTGTGCTGCAGTGAGCTCTGGTAAAGAGCCTGAATCTTTATTTGGTTTCGATCAGATCCCAGGTCCTATTGGTCCTCTCATCTGCATTCCTACGACTGCGGGAACAGGCAGTGAATCATCAGCATCTGCTGTAGTTTTAAATAGTTGTGACGGAAAGAAAGCAGCAGCCTTGAGTTCTCGCTTGCGGCCTGAAGTTGCAATTATTGATCCCGAGCTCGCCTTGACCTGTCCTCCTAAGTTGACTGCAGAGAGTGGTATTGATGCTCTAACGCACGCGATTGAAGCATACCTTGCCGTTGAGTTTTATCGCCTAAAAGAATTTGAATCGGGGCCGCGTCCTTATGAGGGAAATCACCCCCTGGGGGATCTGTATGCTGAAAAGGCTATTCGTCTGGTGGGTGAACACCTTATCGAGGCGACGAAAAACTCCCAGAATATTGAAGCTCGGGCCGGTATGGCTTTGGCCGCTTACTTAGGTGGATTAGCATTTTCAAATTGTGGAGTGACTTTAGCTCACGCCCTCGAATATCCGATCGGGAGCCGTTATGAATGCTCGCACGGGATTGGCAATGGTATCGTTTTGCCGGGGGTAATGCGTTATATGCGACCGGTCCGAGAATCTCGTATCGCTAAGATTGGTGGATTTCTGGGGGTTACAGATTCTGCTGATGAGGCCATTAATGAAGTGAGTCGATTAAGAGAGGAGTGCGGACTTCCAAATTGTTTGAGTGCGGTGGGCGCTAAGCGAGAAGATCTTCCGAGTTTGGCCGCCACGGCCTTCTCTCTGAAGCGGTTAATGGAGCTGTCACCTGCTGAAGTCTCTGAGTCTGACTTGTTAGATATTTTGAAGGAAAGCTTTTGAACTATGAAATCTTATCCAGTTATTTTTGCCCTGTTTATAGCTCTCTTGGGGATTGTGGTCACGATTTTACTGCAATCAGCTCCCGGTTCAGTGAGTGGTAACCCACATCCAAGTTTTCCATCCTTGAGTCAAGGAGGCGATGCAAGTCGACACGATGGGATTACGGTTCTGGGTTGGTTGTTCGGAGCGCTTCAAATTATTCTATTTGTGGTTTGTATCTGGGTAAGCCTCTGTGGGGTGAAGGCTCACCGATGGATGGTGATCGTATGTGGAGTGGCCTATTTATTTGTTTTCACCATGCTTATGATTACCTATCGCCAGGGCGTGGCGGAGGCTCCTTTTGTTTTAGGCTTCCCGCTGCCGACTACATTATTGCTATTTGGGATGTGGCCGATGGCTGCCGTATTTGCTATCTTATATGTCGTTAAATTTCGCAGTTGGGTGTACTCGCCGCAGGATCAAGAGGCTTTCGAAAACTTAAAGGCAGAAATGAGTTCGAAGGGAGGAGATCATGACGCCTAATCAGATCACTCTGGCATTTGTTTTTGGATACATGGCTCTATGTATCGCTATCGGTCTATGGGCTTGGAAACGCACCACTAATACTCATGACTTCTTCATGGCGAGCCGAAATCTCGGAGTCGTCATCACGGGAATCGCCCTATTCTCAAGCATCATGAGTGGTTTTGGTTTCGTTGGGGGGCCTGGGCTAGTTTACCGGATGGGGATGAGTTCATTTTGGATTCTCGTTACCACTCCAATTGGTTGGGCAATTGCATTTTTTTTAGTGGCGAAAAGAATCCGAATTCTCGCAGAACTTCGTAATGCCATTTCGTTGCCTGATGTTGCGGCAGCCCGCTATAGTTCTGAGAAAGTTAGAGGACTAGTTTCTCTTTCTATTCTTTGTGGAGTAGTCGCTTATCTGGCCACTCAGATCAAAGCGATGGCTTTTGTGCTTCAGGAGATTTTCGCTCGTAACGAGATGTGGGGTCATGATTCGATAATGTTTTGTGTGGCTATCTCAAGCGCAGTTTTAGTCTTCTATTGTGTGACAGGAGGTATTATTGCCTCGGTGTATACCGATCTCTTTCAAGGTATCATTATGATGCTTGTGGCGGTTCTTATTTTTTTCACGGCAATAGGTGAAATTGACGGAGGTATTGGAGGAATGACACATTTGATTTTAGCTGACAATGCGGAGTCCGCTGGTCCATGGGGGACTCTCGGTATGATTGGTTGTCTTTCTTGGCTTTTAATTTTCACACTTGGAGTTGTTGGGCAACCTCATGTGGTGACCAAGATGATGATGAGTCGGCGAGTTGAGGATGCCCGTTTGACTCTTCCGATCACTCTTGGGGGCTACACTTTGACTGCCTTGCTATGGATTAGTATAGGACTTCTTATGCGAGCTCTCGTGATTAGTGGGGACCATGCTGAATTGACCCGTGCAGATGATGCAGCAGCTCAGTTCCTTCAGTATTATGCTCATCCAGTTCTCGCTGGATTGGTCTTTGCGGGTTTGTTCGCTGCGATTATGTCTACGGCTGACGGTTTTCTTAACATTGGAGCAGCTGCTTTGGTCCATGACCTTCCGAAAGCTTTAGGTTTTTCGGCTCCTCGGGATGAGTTGTTTTGGGCACGTATCGCAACAGTCGGGTTAGCTTTACTAGCCGCAATTTTTGCACTGACTTCACCTAGTCAGCTGGTGGGGCAGTTGGGTGCATTCGGATGGGGGGTATTTGCTTCAGCTCTAGTCCCTGTGATCGGATTTGGTCTTAACTGGAGAGGAGCAACCAAAAAAGCAGCAGCGGCTGCTATCATCTCAAGCTTACTGATCAATGGTGGCTTCGTGGTATATCAATTAATGGGTTTTAGAATTGCCTATGGGATCGCTGGAGGAGCAATCGCTTTACTGGTCTCGACCACGCTATTCGTGGGTCTTTCTTTATTTTCAAGGCCAGACCCTCTTCCTCGCGATATTGAGGAAGTAATGAAACTTTAACATACTATCATTGCTGAAATGAAATTTTATCTCAACGGATCGTGGCAGAGCGGTCAGGACCTTATGGAGGTACTTAATCCATATGATGGAAGCGTTATCGATACTGTTCCTAGAGCTTCGGCGACTGATGTTGAAAAAGCTTTGTGTGGTGCAGTTCAGGGGGCTGAACAAATGGCAAGTTTGACGGGTTATGAACGTTTTGAGATTTTACGGCGAGTTGCTGATCTCATGAGAAAGAGAATGGATGATCTAGCAACGACCTTAAGTTCTGAAGAAGGCAAGACGATTGGGGAGGCTCGCTTTGAAGTCGACCGCGCTGTCCAAACGATTGAATTGAGTGGTGAAGAGGCCAAAAGGCTGGGCGGTGAATTATTGCCGCTTGAGGGAGGAAAGGATGTGAGAAACAAGTTAGGTTTCACCCTTCGTGTCCCTTGTGGGGTAGTCGCTGCCATTGCTCCTTTTAATTTCCCTTTGAATTTGGTTTGTCACAAAGTTGGACCCGCTTTGGCAGCTGGCAACAGCGTTATTCTTAAGCCTGCGAGTGATACCCCTTTGGTGTCTCTCAAACTTGTGGAAATCTTGTTAGATGCAGGATTACCTCCGCTAGGAATCTCTTGTCTTACGGGAAGTGGTGCGGTGGTTGGTGAAGCCATTTGTAGTGATCCACGAGTTCGTAAGATTACTTTTACAGGGAGCCAAGAAGTAGGTGAGCAAATTTGCCGGGTGGCAGGACTCAAAAAGGTGACGATGGAACTTGGTTCCAACTGCCCCTTGATCGCTCTTCCCGATGCTAATCCTGAGCAAGTTGCTCAAGCAGCTTTAAGCTCAGGATATGCAAATGCTGGACAAGTTTGCATTTCGGCTCAGCGCCTAATTGTTGCTGATACAATTCATGATGAGGTTATGTCTGCGTTATTACCCAAGGTTGAGTCGCTAGTGGTCGGAAACCAACTACATGCCAAAACTGAGATGGGGCCAATGGTTCGCGAGTGTGATGCAGCTCGAGTTAAATCTTGGGTTGATGAAGCGGCTAAAGAAGGAGCGCGTATTTTATGCGGCGGCGATCGCGATGGGACGATTATGCAAGCAACACTTCTGGATGATGCAAAAACAGGAATGAAGGTTTGTCGAGAAGAGCTATTTGGCCCTGCCTTGGCAGTTTTACGGGTGAAAGATATCGATGAGGCGATCACACTGGCAAACGATACAAATTTTGGTCTCAGCGCAGGCGTATTTACTCAAGATATTGATGCCGCAATGCGTTTTTCGCGGGAAGTTGATAGCGGGAATATTCATATTAATTGGGGCCCTCTCTGGCGGACTGATGGTATGCCCTATGGAGGTATGAAACAGAGTGGCATCGGGCGTGAAGGCCCTAAATATGCCATTGAGGAGATGACCGAAATGAAGGCTGTTGTAATTCACTCCCAATAGAACTTATTCTAATGAAAACCCGATTAAGATTATTACTATTAGCGAGCTTCCGCTTATCCTTCGGGGCGGAGCAGCTCCATGTTGAAGTGGAACAAGGAAAGGTTTCAGGACACGTCTTGGACGAGAAAACTCACTTGCATGTTTTTCGAGGAATTCCTTATGCCACGCCTCCAATAGGAGAGCTTCGGTGGCGCTTGCCAAAACCTCCCAAGAAGTGGGAAGGAGTCAGGAAATGCGATCAATTCAGTGCGGCAGCCCCACAAAAACTAAAAAACAACGCATCAATCTCACTGAGTGAGGACTGCTTGTATTTGAATATTTGGACGAAGCGAGCTGGGAAACCTGAGGCTAATTTACCGGTCATGGTTTGGATCCATGGGGGTGGCCTTAATCAAGGTTATGGGCATAAGGGGTATTCAGACGGTGAAGGGTTTGCAAATCGTAATGTCGTTCTTGTTTCTTTGAACTACCGTTTGGGGGCTCTTGGTTTTTTAGCGCACCCTGACTTGTCTGCTGAGTCACCCAGAGGGGTATCGGGAAATTATGGTCTCTTCGATCAGATTGCAGCGCTACACTGGGTTAAGAAGAATATTAAGGCTTTTGGTGGCGATCCAAATAAAGTGACTATCTTTGGGGAGTCAGCGGGGGGGACTAGCGTGAGCACCCTATGTTCTTCACCTCTAGCAAAGGGGCTCTTTGCCGGGGCAATCATGCAGAGCCCTTGGATGTTTGGATACGTCAATAAATTGGCTGAGCCTAATATCGTTCGTCTTAAAGACGCGGTCGGTCCCGTAGGAAGTGCAGAGAAGATTGGTCTTAAGTATGCTGATGGGCAATCGATAAAGGACCTACGGAAGCTCTCTGGAGAAGATATCGTAGCTAGGTCATCTTATTATAAAACTCGAGTAACGATTGATGGTTGGTTGTTATCAGATCATCCCGCAGAAATCTTTTCAAGAGGTGAGCAGGCTGATGTTCCAACGATGATTGGGACAACCAAAAATGAAGGCGCTTTTTTTTGGTATTTCGCAAAGTCTAAAAGCCGTAAGGTGTTTGCGGACAAGCTTAAGGCATTTTACCAGGATAAGACAGATGCCGTATTGGCGTTGTATCCAGGTGAGAGTCAGGAAGAACTTCAAAAATCCGCTGTGAATTATATTACCGATAGCTGGTTTGTGCAACCAGCTCGGCAGTTATTGGAAGGGATGCGGAAGGTAAAATCGCCCACCTACCAATACGAATTCGTTAAAAATGGTTGGGCCCCTCATGCTGCGGAGTTAAAATATGTTTTTAATACTCATGTTGATTCTAAAGATGATTTTCTTGCAAAACTCATGGCTGATCAATGGGTTCAATTTGCGAAAACCGGCGATCCAAACGGAGAAGGGTTACCGTCATGGCCTCCTTATAAAATTGATCGGGAGTATCTTCGAATTGGCGACGAAATATCAGTTGGTAAAGCTCTCAAGAAAAATGTTTGTGATGTTCTAGATGTTGCGACACGGGGCTTGTATAACTCTAAGTGAAAGTTCTCTTGAGATAGGGGGAGCTCTTCTTTCTTTGCTTCGAGCTAAAGGTGACTTGGTTGGTTCTCGCAAAAACTGGCTACTAGAAGATCCAACATGCAATTTTCACCAAGATGAAGTTCAATGGTGTCTCTATAGAGAAAGGATCAAGAAATAGTGTTGATTAATTGCATCGATTTCCGGGAGGGTATCTTGGTGAACCAAGCACAGATTGCGACTGAGGCGAACACGGGTGCTGCACTAGTCATAGCGAAAAAGTAGCTACCGAAGCGCTGCTGGACATCGGCCAACCACCAAGGTCCTAAAGCTGAAGCCATGACGGCCAAGGCTTGGGCGCAGCCCTGAATCTTACCAAGATGGGTCTGCCCAAAGGCTTGACCAAAGCCAGTAAAGAACAACACGGAAAACACGCCTCCACAGAAGCCGAAAATACCGGCGTGCATGATCACTTGCCAGTCTGATTGCAAATGGTTGTACGTGAGCATCACAATGGTTAGGATCGCAAGGCTCACAGCCATCACACGTGGTAATCCGATTCGGCGCGCCGACCATGCTGCTACCATGTTACCCAATAGGCCAGCAGTCATTAGTCCCGCCATGGCATAACGGAAAGTCTCCTGGCCAAAGCCTAATTCTTGCAAGATGGATTCATTGAACAAACTTACACTTGCGATCAGGCCGCCATATAAAGCCATCCCAACGCCAAAAATCCAGAAGCACGGTGTGCGTAGGGCTTCTCGTAATGT
>DIHU01000207.1:0-600 GCA_002420315.1 Akkermansiaceae bacterium UBA5688 | reverse complement strand
CAATGTGAGGACTGACAGGCCTATTGTCATCCATACCTTGCGCCAGCCATCGATCGCAATTTGTGCCTGGGCACCTACGATAGCCACACCGAAGCCTATCGCTACGATTACAGAGAAGATACCCATGGCGATTGCCAAGCGTTTGGTGAACCATTTGCCGACGCTGGTGACGCTGATAGTCGAAAGCGCGCTTTGCCCAACCGCACGCGTCAGAATTAGAAAAGCCATAACAGTAGCCGCCGTCACCCACTGGCTCATGGCCATGACCAAGCCTCCAAACAAGATCAATGTTCCTGAGAGGGTGATACGTATGCCGAAACGATCGGTAAGCGGGCCAGCGATTAAGGCACCAACCGTGCCTAGTAAGGTGGCAATCATGTTGAACCTCGCGTATTCAATACGTGTCAGGCCAAACTCGGCAATCAAAGGTTCTGTGATTAGCCCCAAACCAACGGTTCGTCCTGGTAAGGTTGCGACCATGGCTAGCGCTGCGAGAACAACTATTACCCACCCGTAGTAGGGTGGTTGGTTCTTGGAAATCACGCTGGAACCTAATCAACACAAGTTAGGCTTGGCTAGCCCAACCTTCTATTCAACATC
>DIHU01000117.1 GCA_002420315.1 Akkermansiaceae bacterium UBA5688 | reverse complement strand
CACCACTCCCTCCACCACTCCCTCAACCACTCCCTCAACCACAAACAGCCTCAACTTCTGAGATTTCACCTCGTTTCAAAAACACTCAGAAATTAACAGAAACTATAACAGACGTAACTTCCTCATCAGCCATCTCTCTGCCAGCCCAAGACAGTAATCTAATCGAGCAGACCCTCCTTCAACTAGCTACGATGGGACACGCTGAAGGCGGCTTCAAAAAGAAAGAGCGTAAGCTCCTAAACAAATGGGGGGGGAAACACAATGTTTCCGAGGAACGTATGAGCGAACTTTTAACGCAAGCAAAAAAAGGTGACGACCAACCAAGCCCAACCAAACGGGAGGATCTTGAATTATTGACGATAATGGCGCTAGTAGATGGCGAAATATCCACTGATGAATGGAAACTTCTGGTCAAATTTGCCCAAAGAATGGGACTCGCTTTGTTAGATGTCCGTAATATTATTAGAGGAATTGAATCTGGTGAACTGGTTACGTCATAGTTCCGAGTAGCACTTCTCTATCTAAATCAATTCTCACAAACCCGACTTTCATACGTCGCTTTCTCACATGAAAAATCTGCAACTTGAATCATCAGATCGCGTCTCCAAATTCGCCATCGTCCTTGTTGTATTATCATTAGTATCTTCAGCATATTCGGCGGGTGCGAATGCCACCGAAGTAAAGTCTCCTCCAAATATTCTCTTTATCGCAGTTGACGACTTGAACGATTGGGTGGGAGTCCTCGGTGGCCATCCGCAGGCAGTTACGCCAAATATGGACAAACTAGCTGAGCGCGGGCTGCTGTTCACTAATGCGCACTGCACTGCACCTGGATGCAACGCATCACGAACCAGCCTCTTAATGGGGCTCCGGCCATCCACTACTGGCATCTACCAAAATGCTCACGACTGGCGGATGACGTCGCTAGTCGAATCGGCCGTCCATCTGCCACAACATTTCAAAAACCAAGGCTACAAGACGCTAGGCGCAGGAAAACTCTTTCATGCACACACTTTTTTTGACCCAAAGTATCTTTCCGGTTTTAGTGATGCAAAAGCTTGGGACGCTTACTTTCCCTCATTGACGCAGCAAATGCCTGCCGAAGCCCTGCCCGAAAAATGGCCCGTCAACAGCAGTAAAGATTTCTATGGTGGGCATTTTGATTGGGCTCCACTGCCAATCAAAACCTCGGAAATGGCTGATGCAAAAGTTGTCGCCTGGGCCAAAAAACAACTCAGTAAAAAACATAACAAACCGCTATTTCTCTCAGTTGGGATCTACCGCCCTCATGTTCCTTGGTATGCACCACAAAAATACTTTGACCGCTTTCCTATAGAATCAATTCAATTGCCCAAACACCTTAGTCAAGACGTCGCAGACTTACCACAAGCCGCTCGACAAATGACCAAGAACAAATGGCATCAATGGATTGTCGCCAACAATCAATGGAAAGGCGCTGTCCAGGGATACCTTGCATCTCTCTCTTTCGCAGATGATATGGTAGGAGAACTCTTAAGCGCCTTAGATGATGGCCCACTTGCCAGTAACACCACCATAATTCTCTGGGGTGACCACGGATACCATCTCGGGGAAAAACAGCACTGGGAAAAATTCGCGCTTTGGGAGAACACAACCCGTGTCCCACTCATAGTAGTATCTCCCGAAAACACCGTGCCAAAAACTAGATGTGACACGCCTGTCAGTCTTCTCGATCTCTATCCAACTCTGGTTGAAGTTTGTGATCTAAAACCACCGCCACAAACCTTAGAAGGTAAAAGCTTTCTAAATCTCCTTAAAAAATCAGGATCGGAACAGGAAAGGGTTGCTATCACGACTCAGGGGAAAAATAACCACGCAGTCCGGTCACGGCAACACCGCTATATCCGTTACGCCGATGGGAGCGAAGAACTTTACGATCATAAACACGATCCCCACGAATGGACAAATTTAGCAACAGATAATCGATACGCTGAAATCAAGAAGCATTTAGCAAGTCTGATTCCCACCACGAATAGAGACCCTCTACTACCACCCAAAAATTCCGACACCAACTAAGCTTAAACGCTAATTGCTTATTAAGAATTTTTTACCCTCATGAGCGTAAAGTTGCTAACCAAAATGAGGCAATCTTTGTGGACCTGCTTAAAATCACCTTGCTAAATATGGCTGCATTTTAGGATTTCATCTTTCAAGTTGTCGGAGTGAATTTAGCCTACTAGGCTCCCTGGTCGTTCGGAGCACACTCCTTCAATTCCTCACCTAATCTTCCCGAAAACAAATTCCTACAGATTCATTTGTCTCAGAATGGCTTTTAGAAAATATCAAATCACCCGCCGAGAAAGTTTCGCGACATTAGGAGTTGGACTACCAGCCTTCTCATTGGGATTATCTGGGTGCGATAGCGCAAAAACTCTACCGAAAGAATTAAACGTAGATTTTGTCGTAATTGGTGGTGGCCTAGGGGGATGCGCGGCAGCTTTATCAGCACTTCAATCTGGACTGACTGTCATTATGACTGAAGAGACTGACTGGATCGGTGGACAGCTAACCTCCCAAGGTGTCCCGCCGGATGAACATCAGTGGATCGAAAAATTTGGCTGTACTCAAACATACCGCGATTTACGAAACGCAATCCGCAATCACTACAAAAAGAATTATCCACTCACTGCAGATGCCCGTAGCAATAAGGTCCTAAACCCTGGCAGCGGCTCGGTTTCCCGTCTTTGCCATGCTCCCCGAGTGGCCTTAGCCTGCCTTGAGGAAAAGTTAAAGCCCTTCATCTCTTCTGGTAAGTTAACGCTCTTAAAAAAGACCATTCCGGAAGCGGTCGAAACCGACAATGATGAAGTCAAATCAGTCGAGGTGCTGAATCTCGAGAGCAACAAAAAATTGATTCTGCGAGGCCGCTTTTTTGCAGATGCCACAGAATTAGGTGAGCTTTTGCCCATGGCCCAGTGCGAACATGTGGTAGGGACAGAGGGCAAAAGTGCAACTGGTGAATTACACATGCCAGAGAAAGCTTCCAGATCCAATCAACAGGCCTTCACCATGTGTTTTGCTGTTGATCACAACGAAGGTGAAAACCACACCATCGACCAACCTCGTGAATATAATTTTTGGAAAAGCTTTGTGCCCGAAATTACGCCACCTTGGCCGGGACGCCTCCTAGACTTCAACTACACCCATCCCTCCAGTGGCCTTTCTAAACGATTAGGTTTTAATCCAACCGGTCCGCACAAAAATGGTATTATTAACCTCTGGACGTATCGACGAATTTTAGCCGCTAAAAATTTCCTACCTGAAAGTGGCTTAAAGGACATCAGTCTAATTAATTGGCCGCAGAACGATTATCTACTTGGAAACTTAGTTGATGTAGCGCGCGATGAACAACAAAAACAGATCGCCCGAGCGAAACAATTAAGCCTTTCACTGCTCTATTGGCTACAAACAGAAGCTCCACGCGATGATAGCCGTCAAGGTTGGCCAGGTTTGCGTTTAAGAAATGACATTATGGGGACGAGTGACGGACTTGCTATGTATCCCTATGTTCGAGAATCCCGGCGTATTAAAGCCCTATCAACCATCTTAGAACAGCATTGCGGCGTGAAAAATCGAATGCAAATTAAGGGACTGAGTGACGCCAAGGGACTCAGAGCTAAGCGCTATCCAGACTCAGTTGGTATTGGACATTATCAAATTGATCTTCACCCCAGTTCAGGTGGCGATAACTACATCGATTTTGCAACACTTCCATTCGAAATCCCTCTCGGCGCACTCATTCCTCGCCGCCTTAAGAACCTCATTCCAGCATCGAAAAATATCGGAACAACCCACCTAACCAACGGCTGCTACAGACTCCATCCAATCGAATGGAATATCGGAGAAGTTGCCGGGATTCTTGTGAGTGAATCTATCGCCAAATCCACCAACCCTGAGCACTTTTATAGAAGCAAAAAACTCCTTAGCGAATTTCAGGACACCCTCGTTAAGCGAGGGGTTGAAATTCGGTGGCCTAACAATCTTGTCACAAAGTCTTAATAGAAGTTAATCAAGGTATATTTGTTTCGAAAACTATGGGATCTTCTACCAGACCGAATTTCCTTTCGCCCAACCTCTAGTAGCTAGGAGTGCGCAACAAAAAAGGTCTCCTTGGATATTTTTTAGACTTTTGCCTCCTAGAGAATTTCAATAGCGACTCTCGTCATTGCCGATTTCTTCAACCTATATCTCTTCACTTTAAATCCACCATGGATGAGGCAGATACACTTGTTCTTTAAAAGTAATCGTCTTGGATGCCGTAAAAGTAAGTAGCAAACAACAGATAAGGAATCGCAATTTACCGATCTGCTATTCTCCCTTCCTTCCAAAAAAATTGCTAGTAGTCTAACTCGACACCAAGATCCCCCTCACATCGATGATACCGCCGCGAACTTCCATCTAAATCTCCCCACCACCATCCCATGAAAATCCCAAACCAGCCCACCCGCCGTAAATTCCTCCATACCTCCGGGCTTGCCACCCTCGGCCTTACCGCCAGCGCCAGTGGTCAAAAACGCCGCGCCCTTGCCTCCACCGACAAACTCAACCTCGCCTTCATCGGGCCAGGTGGCCGCGGCTTCTCCAACCTCTCAGCCCTCGCCTCCGAAAACATCGTCGCTTTCGCTGACGTCGACGACGCCCGCGCATCCAGCGCCTACCGCAAATACCCAGAAACCGCCCGCTACCGTGACTTCCGAGCAATGCTCGACAAAGAGGCCAAAAACCTCGACGCCGTCGTCATCAGTACCCCTGATCACACGCACGCCATTGCCGCCGTCGCCGCTATGCAGCGCGGCCTCCACGTCTACTGCGAAAAACCCCTCGCCCACTCCATCTACGAGGTGCACCGGATGCAACAGGAAGCCAAAAAAGCCGGCGTTGTTACCCAGATGGGCCAGCAGGGCCATGCCATGGAAGGCTCTCGCCGTGCCGTCGAAGTCATCCGCTCCGGCGCCATCGGCGAGGTCGAAGAACTCCATGTCTGGACCGATCGCCCCAACGGCTGGTGGCCACAGGGAGCAGAACGCCCAGCTGGGTCTCCAGCCGTCCCAAAAACACTCGACTGGAACCTCTGGCTAGGCCCCGCACCTGAACGGCCCTACCACCCTGATTACGTCCCCTTCAAATGGCGCGGTCGCTGGGACTTCGGCACCGGCCCCATCGGAGACATGGCTGTCCACAATCTCGATACCGCCTTCTGGGCGCTCGAACTCGGCCTACCCAAATCCGCCCACGTCATCGACGCCGCCGTAGCCACCCGTGACTGTCCACCACTGTGGTCCGTCACCCAGCTCGACTACCCCGCCCGCGGCAACGCTCCGCCCGTCAAACTCACCTTCTACGACGGCAAAAAACTGCCCCCGGCTGATCTCTTCCACGGCGAAGCCATCCCCACTAATGGCTCCCTTATCATCGGCAGCACCGGCACGCTTTTCACCCGCACCTGGCACGGCGGCATCACCAGCGACGACATGTTCATGCTACTTCCCCACAAGCAATTCGTCGGCTACCAACCGCCCCCAACAACTCTGCCACGCACCCCCGACCACCATACCGAATGGGCTCTCGCCTGCAAAGGTGGACCACCAACCCAGTCGAACTTCGACTACGCTGGAAACCTCACCCAAGGCCTCCTCATCGGTCAGCTCGCCCTCCGTACCGGGAAGAAAATCCTTTGGGATCCCACCACCAATCGTGCCATCAATTGCCCCGAGGCCGATCCCTTCATCCGTCCGGTATTCCGTCCCGGCTGGGAAGTCTAATCGAACCACCTTATTCAGTAAAGATCTGAGCACCCATAGCCCGCGCACGGGGTTTTCCATTGTCTATCTCAAGTTCGTAACCTCTTCCCACCACAATAAATTTTCTAGCAGTTGCATACATTGTCTAATACCGGTCCATCGATCCGAGTGGGTTGGGGCTTGAAAAGTGTAAATAAAATTATCCCAAGCTTTGTAGCTTAGTTTTTTCTATAGCTCAAAAGAAGACAACATTCAGGTGAGCTTCACTCAGAGAAGTCGCTTGACTTCAGACTACACATTGTGACGTTGGCTCTACTACGTTAAGTGTTTCTGCTCCAACCGAACCCACAACTCATGCATGATTGTTAGAAAATCAAAGCGTTTCATCAACTTCCTAAAGACAACTGCGATCGGCGGGCTGCTGTTTTTGTTACCACTGATTGTGTTGGGTGCTCTATTTGGGCAAATCGCTCCAATTGTCGTTTCAGTTGCATCGTTCCTCAATGAATACATTCCAGTAAAAACAGCCACTGGAATCGCTATTCTGGTCGGACTATCCATCGCTATCATCCTGCTGCTCTGCTTCGTTGCTGGTATGTTCGCTCGCTGGTCACTCGGAAGAAAAATCTCAGTCGCTTTCGAGAAAAGGCTCGCGCTCCTCTTCCCACGCTACTCGGTCCTCAAAGATCAGATGGCTGATACAATTGGAGGGAATGAGACAAAACCACAAATGAAACCCGTGCTCGTGATGTTTGATGAGTATCAACGTATTGCCTTCGAAACAGAACGTGATGAAAAAAAGGGCTTGGCTACGATTTACCTCCCCGGTTCGCCTGATCCGTGGTCGGGTAAAGTGGTGATCCTAAAACTTGAGCGTGTCACCCCTTTGGATACAGATTTTGGGCATGCCGCTGCTACCTGCGAACAAGTGGGCCGAGGCTCGATTGAGACGATCGGGGAGCTGAGCTAGGTCACGCACAGCCTGAACTGGGCTAAAGCCTTGAATGCAGGGCTTGTAGGCTCTTCTACTGACATACCTATGTGCGGAAGGCTCAGCTCAGATTGTGTGAGGAAAATCCTCTGGCATGCGTTCTGCTCCTTAACCTGAGATGATTCTCGAAGAGCATGAAAGCAGATTTAACTACGATCGTTGTATGAAGATGAAATTTTTTATCTCTAAACTGATACTTTCTATCTTCCGATTACGCTTATCCTAGTGAACGAAGTCTCATCTACTTCCAAAGCAGCCTAGTAAACTCTCCCGTTTAGCTTGCTATTTATCGACTAATCACCTCACCAGAAACTAAAGAAACCATGAAAAAAATCACTCTTATATTATTTAGCTTTGGATTATTTTCTTCAATCATTTGTGCTGAAGAAGAAAAATCATTCCTTCTAACAAAAGATCCTATTTCGATGAAAATCAGGAAATATTTTGAAGCAATGAAGAAGGAAAATATTGAATTCGCGGAAGATTTCTATTCTGAGAAAGTAAAAGTTTCGATCAATGACCTAGATATCCTCGGAAAGAAAAATTATCTTCCACGTCTTAAAACGATTCACAAATCGCTATTTAAAGAGGTGAATTTCGATAACTTGCATGTGCACACAAATTACTTTTCGCCTGAAGCGTTAACATCAGATGGAAAAACAATGGGAGAAGTTAACCTCAACGAGAAGACTATATGGACGAACGTTTGGGGAACTGTCACTGGTGTTGGCAGAACCACCAACAAAAAAATCTCGTTTCGAATGCACATGGACTTCAGGACCTTGGATGGAAAAGTGGTGGAGATGCTGGCCTTCTACGATCCCGCTCAGATGAATGCTGAAATCGAAGCGTTAGAAGCGTCAAAAACTAAGTAGTCACTCTCAAAGCAGAAACAACGCATCCCCTCCCAAGCTCATACAATCTTTAAAGAACCCGCTAAGCCTAATCGCTGGCGGGTTTTTTGTAACTTCGGTGTGCTAATATCTAATCGTCAGAAACTTCTATTTTTTTGCTACTTATTTTAATTTTCACTTGTTTAGAAGCTACTTCGTTGAAGATTGACTACTTTTACTAAATGTAGAGTGTTTAAGACACTCATAATCGGGACATTTTGTCCCGCTTGAGGGGCGTTTCCGCGCTAATATCCCTTTTTTTCTTTTGGACTGATAATTGAGTGCGCTCATAAACCTTTGATATAGAGCATATAACGGAATCTGAGCTACTCATCCTATCCTGCTAGAATCCGGCATACAAGATGCCTTAAGTAAGGTATGAATATAGCAGCAGATAGACTTACAGAAAAGGCAAGGGAGGCAATTATGGAGGCCCAATCGCAGTCACACAGGCTGGGCCATCAAGAAGTAGATGTTTGGCATATCTTCGCGGCACTGGTTGCTCAGGAAGGTGGCATAGTTTCCTCTATTATTAAAAAACTCGAGATCTCAGATAGTGCCATTGAATTATCCCTCTCGAGGGAGCTTAACCGAAAGCCTAAGGTAACAGGCAATATAGATGCATCTCACATTTATTTAACCCAAGCACTCAATAATGCACTTACTCAAGCGGAGTCAGAAGCACTACAGCTGAAGGATGAATACATCAGCGTTGAACATATCCTCCTGGCACTTACGGAAACAAGTGATACCGATTTTTCCAAATTTTTAGAGCAGTTTCAAATTAAGAGGCAGTCGCTACTCGATGCGCTGCAGACGATCCGCGGCAATCAGCATGTAACCTCGCAGAACCCTGAGGGCACTTTTGAAGCGCTTGAAAAGTACGGGCAGGATCTGATTCAACAAGTAAAGAGCGGAAAGCTGGACCCGGTTATCGGCCGTGATCAGGAGATCCGTCGAGTGATCCGTATTTTATCAAGGAAGACTAAGAACAACCCGATTCTTATAGGAGACCCCGGAGTGGGTAAGACTGCGATTGTTGAGGGTTTGGCTCACCGAATCGTGCGCGGCGACGTCCCTGAAGGTCTCAAGGATCGAACAATATTCAGTCTCGATATGGGCGCTCTGATTGCCGGCGCAAAATATCGAGGAGAATTTGAAGAGAGACTTAAAGCAGTTCTGCAGGAGATTAAGAGTAATGAAGGAAGGATTATACTCTTCATTGACGAACTGCATACGATAGTCGGCACCGGAGGGGCTGAAGGCGCGATGGATGCGGGCAACTTGCTTAAGCCGATGCTTGCGCGGGGTG
Organism: Akkermansiaceae bacterium UBA5688; assembly: GCA_002420315.1. Classification (GTDB taxonomy): domain Bacteria; phylum Verrucomicrobiota; class Verrucomicrobiia; order Verrucomicrobiales; family Akkermansiaceae; genus SW10. The sequence goes on along the minus strand of DIHU01000117.1, from coordinate 2,972 downwards.
AACTGCATTGTATCGGAGCCACTACCCTTGATGAGCACCGTAAATATATTGAAAAAGACGCCGCCCTGGAACGTCGCTTTCAAACAGTCTTGGTTGATCAGCCTACAGTTGAAGACACTATTTCAATTCTGCGCGGACTCCGCGAACGTTTTGAAGTTCATCATGGTGTGCGTATTCAAGACAATGCACTCGTGCAGGCCTCAGCAATGTCGAACCGATATATAACTGAGCGCTTTCTTCCAGATAAGGCGATCGACCTCGTGGATGAAGCCTGTGCAATGATCCGTACAGAAATGGACAGTATGCCCTCCGAGATAGACGAGCTCACTAGGCGTATTATGCAGCTGGATATTGAGCATGCCGCGTTGAAAATCGAGAAGGATGAAGCGTCTAAACGGCGTCTCGTAGGTCTTGAAAAGGAGCTGTCAAATCTCAGAGAAAACGAAAAGGAATTAAAGCTTCGCTGGAATAACGAAAAGGAAAATATCGTTAAGGCTCAGAAGATACGTAAAGAGATCGAAGCGCTTAAACAACAAATGGAACAGGCAGAACGAGCCTACGACCTTAATAAAGTAGCGGAACTTCGTCACGGCAAACTCCCTGATCTTGAAGCAGAGCTTGAGAGCGTTGAAAGACTTCAGACGGATAACAATATCCTTAAGGAAGAAGTGTCACAAGATGAGATCGCAGATATTATCTCGAAGTGGACAGGTGTGCCAGTAACCCGCTTACTTGAAGGTGAAAAAGAAAAGCTTTTGCGCCTTGAGTCTGCGCTTCATGAACGCGTCATCGGTCAAGACGAAGCAGTAACAGCAGTATCCGAGGCAATTCTCAGAGCGCGTGCTGGAATCAAGGATCCGACAAGGCCGATCGGAACATTCCTCTTTTTAGGCCCTACGGGAGTAGGCAAAACTGAACTAGTAAAAGCCTTGTCTACGACGCTTTTTGACACGGAAGAGAATATGATACGCATCGATATGTCTGAGTATATGGAGAAACATTCCGTAGCACGGCTAATAGGGGCGCCTCCGGGTTACGTAGGATATGAAGAAGGCGGGCAGCTTACGGAATCAGTGCGTCGTAAGCCGTATTCGGTGATTCTATTTGATGAGGTCGAAAAGGCACATCCGGATGTTTTCAATGTAATGCTTCAGATTATGGACGATGGCCGCATTACAGATGCGCAGGGTCATACGGTCAATTTTAAGAATACGATTATCATCCTTACTTCAAACATTGGAAGTGACCACCTGCAAAATGGATTGACGAACGGAAAGATATCAACAGCGGCACGTGAATCGATTATGGCTGAGCTACGTGGCACCTTCCGTCCAGAATTTCTCAACCGTCTAGATGATACAGTGCTATTCAAACCGCTTTCGCTGGATGAAATCACCTCCATCGTCGCTCTACTAATTACAGAAACAAACGAAAGGCTCAAAGAGCGCCGCATTAAGATCGAGCTTTCTATAAGTGCTCAAAAATGGATAGGAGAAGAAGGCTACGACCCTGTTTACGGCGCCCGCCCGCTCAAGCGATTTCTTCAAAAGCAGATCGAGAACCGCATCGCCCGAGCAATTATTGGCGGAGAGGTAGAAGACGGTTCAATTGTCGCTTTTGACTTAAAGAATGAGGAACTAGAAATGACCATCAAGAAAAGCTGAATCAACGGACCACCACAATTGGAATATTATTGAAAATGGCATCATTAGCGAAGGAGGATCTGTATTACGACTTTACTCCAAGCAGGATTATCCAACCCGATTTCCTTAGGGTAGAGCTGAATAATTCGTAGAAGGTCATTCACTAATCTGCTACTCCAGCTTTCTCACTATCAACTCCGATTAAATCGCGACTTCAACCACTTACGACCAGAGACAAACTTTTTGCAGTAGGTCGAGCTACTTGTATTATCTGAGCATTGCTGAAAATTCACTCGGAAGATCAATCGTGTTAAACCCATTAAGAAAATAGATTTGAGCATTCGCGTCTCCAACCTTGCCTTTTCTATAAATCGCCGCAGTTATATAATAGCTGCGATCGGGTTTCGCTTTTGTCTGATCCCCCAGCTCAAATCTAAATCTCTTCAGACCGGGCCCAATGGGAATCTCTTCTATAGTCTGCTCGGCAAATAGCTCCGCTGCTTTGTCAGCGATTCGAGGATCATATTCCCATAACCTGACCAAGGCAGTTCCTTTTTCACCTCCAACCTGGGGTGTCCCCGTATAGCTCAATTCACCGAAGACCGCACTCTCTGGCCTCTCGGCGGCCCCCAACTTGAGTAAGCGGTAAAAACCGTTTCGTCCCTGCTGCGTCGGAAAAGTCCATACCTGCTCTTCTCCATCTCCTTGGCCAGTCCCAATAGCGGACCAATCCTTCATGTTACTCGAATTATAAATAATATAACCAACCCCCAATTGACTGAAAACAGAGAGTTCTATCTGATTACCCTTCTTGCGGCGAATTTCGAGAACCTTTCTTAAAGGTTTAGAAACAGTATCTTCTTTTATAAATCGAGCGGTAATTATTTTGATATCTAGAGTAGTGATAAGCCTAGGATCGTAAGTGTGAACGAATAGGCTCTCAGCCTGTTCTCCTTGTGGGTAAAGACTCCATGAATCAAAAACATAACCAGGCGCAGGAACTGCTTGATAGTGCTCTACTATTGAGTCTTCCGCCCTTAAGACAATCGATGAGCTGACTGTCCCTCCCTCTGCCGGAGAGACCTGCGGCCAATAAAACAAACCTTGGCCAAGTGACGAAGACAGGATCAGTATAAACACAAAAGCAGATAGGATCTTTGATCTTGTCATATTCTCTTTAATTAAATCAATCTGGATGGGTTTCGTTACAAAAAACCTCCAATTTTTGAAAAGAGGGCTGCGAAAAATGGCGGACCGGGAGGGATTCGAACCCTCGATACGCAAAGCAGGGTTTGAGGAAGTTTAAGGAAGTGTTTAATCTGCTGTTAA
>DIHU01000081.1 GCA_002420315.1 Akkermansiaceae bacterium UBA5688 | reverse complement strand
GCTAGGATCGAGGCCTTGGCCGCACAAGAATTTGAATCCCATTACGCTGGGTTCGATGAGTTTAGCATTGTTTGGCCAATCGGAAGCTCAGTCTTTCCAGTCGAGGCCTTCGTAAATCGGAGAGAGAATTTCGTAGCCGCTGGTTGTGACTAAAACCATGTCTTCGACGCGACAACCCCCGAGAGTGGAGGAATAGAGGCCGGGTTCGACGGTGAAGAGTTCGTTTTCGAAAATTTCGCCGCCACCATGATCGAGTAGGATAGGTTCATGGACCTCAAGTCCAATTCCATGTCCGGTGCCGTGGCTCATAAAGGGAAGTCTTGTATCATGATCGGTGTCTCCGCGTATCAACGCGAATCCGTGTTCTTCGAGAACGGCAGTGGTTGAAAGATGGACCGCTTCGCCGGTAGTGCCTGGTTTTAAGGAGATACAACCAGCAGCTTTGGCTTCACACACGGTGGTGTGCATTCTGATGGCTTCATCTGAGGGCGTCCCATTGACGACGGTTCGGGTCATGTCGCCATTGTAGCGGGTTTTATTATCCATGGGGAAAATATCCACAATGGTAGGAAGTCCCGTTCTGAGAGGCCCCGTGCCATAGTGGTGACAGTCGGCAACATGGGGTGCAGTAGCGACGATGGAGTCGTGCGAATTTGAAAAATTTCGTTCGAGAAGGAATGCCGTGATGATTGCACGCAGGCGTTCGGATGTAAGGGCGGCTCCGTCGTGGTAGAGGATACCTTCCTTGCCTGGAGTGGCGTGAGCGATTGTGCGGCAAGCATGAGTCATGGCTTCCCCGGTGATATTTTGAGCGAAACGAAGACACTCGATTTCTTGATCGTCTTTAATTCGGCGATCGAGGACGCCGAAGTCGGCTGAGTAGTGGATGGAGATTCCTGCTTCCTGTATGAAGTGTGCGTATAGGTAGGGGAGCGAGCGGTCGACTGTAATGATTGATTCTCCAGCTTGGCGAAGGCACTCTGCGGTCGCTTGGGCAAGGGCGGTATCACGGTCGCCGGAGAGGCCACCTTCCGGAATAAAATCGGCAGCACAAGCAATTTGGTTGGCCCGGACAGCTTTACGAGCGCGATCAATTTCAATGTCTCGGACTAAGTATGTTGAAGTGCCATCGGCGAAGTCGATGGCGACCGAGGAGTCACCAACAAGGAAACGACAACGATGAAAAAGAGTGGCGTTGGTAGTAGAGTGACCTGCGAGAACAGTGGTTCGTTTGGATGTCATGAAACGGATGTGAACACCAGGATCCTATATGTCGAACGTGTTTGGTCCAACTGTGAATACTTGGTTCTCGATATTGCCCGGGATTTAGCGGCCACAAAGACGAAGATAATTTTTGTCCTGATCTGTGCTAATGAGCGAAGCACTTCGAACGGAGATGGTATTGGTGCCAGAGATGAGGGCGAACATTTAAATAGTGGCATTCTTCCACCATTCTTCATCTGAAGCGGTGCCGTTAGCGTAGTCGTCAAAGGAGGCATTTTTGGTAAGATTTTGACGGGACTGTTCGACACCATTGATATAAACTGCGGCTCCGTCATCATACTTTACGCGCAAGAGGAGGTTGAGGAACACGGTCGATTTTTTATAGAGGTTCGGAAATGGGTCGTTGCATACGAAAAAATAAAAAGGAGTGAGAGAAAGATTTTTAGAGAAATCGGAAAACTCTCGTGGCGCGAACGCTAGAGGTCACGCTACTTCTCCAAATTTCGTTTTACAACTCTTGGATTAAAAATTGAAAAAACTCAGAAGATTCATTTAACACACTCCCACCTGAAATAGAGACAAACCAAGCCTATGGCCCATTGGCTTTCTAAATCCTCCTTCTTCCAAACCCTATCACACCCGATAAGGTCAACCTAATTTCTAAAGCCTTACCGGACGGCTCAAATCTAAAAAAATTCAGTAGTCCACACATCTTTTCTATGAAAGATGACAAGATTCTCTTTAATACTCTCCAACCTTCAATCAACGGCATTATGAAACGCTTCCTCACCCTACTTACTTGTAGCCTTACGCTCCAGGCCCCAAGCTCGACAACCCCACTTCTCAACGACGGATCAAAAACAACTCTCCTTACTTTCCAAATCCCTACCAACGGAGAGAAAACTCTTTCATCAGTCGAATTCTCAGGCAGCAGTCATCTCAAAGACATCACTGAAATCTCTCTTGCCCACCAGCGTAAAACCGGAAATCGCCTCTTTGCCACTAGACAAACCATCGCCAAAAGCTTCGCGCTGAAGGGCTCCCTAGACTTACCGCCGGGAGACCACCTCTTCGAACTTACCATCTCTCTAAAGTCCTCAGCTAATCTCCTCCACAAAATCTCTCTCCAACCCACCAAATATAAATTTTCAGACGGAACTACTAAAAAGATCGTCCATATTTCATCTCGCCCCCAACGCCTCGCCTATCCCATCCATAAACGCGGCGACTATAACTGTCACACCTTCCGTATTCCTGGCATCGCCCGTTCCAAAAACGGTCATCTATTAGCGGTCGCCGATATGCGTTACAATTCCCGCCGCGACCTCCAAGGTCATATGGACATCGGCCTTCGTATCTCGAAGGATGGCGGACAAACTTGGTCACCTCCCAGAGCCATTATGGACATGGGTGAACATGGGGGTAAATCGCAAGACCAAAACGGCTGCTCCGATCCCTGCATCCTCGTCGATGAGGAAACCGGTGAAATTTTTGTAGCAGCATGCTGGACCCACGGAAAACCTGGCACACACCAATGGCGAGGAAACGGCTCAGAACCTGGTTTTGACATCGATAAATCCACTCAATTTATAGTCGTCAAATCCACCGATCACGGAGCCACGTGGTCTAAGCCTGAGAACTGGACTAAGAAACTCAAAGACCCTTCCTGGCATCTCTTTGCGCCCGCCCCAGGAAATGGCATTACTATGAAAGATGGAACCCTGGTCATGCCTACCCAAGGTCGCGATGCTAAAGGTCTACCGTTTTCCAATATCACCTGGTCCAAAGATCACGGGAAAACCTGGCACGTCTCTAACCATGCTCGAGACAACACCACGGAATGTGCAGTCGCAGAACTCTCGGATGGCTCACTTCTCCTCAACATGCGTGACAATCGAAACCGTGCCGATAAATCGGGGACTAACGGTCGTGCAATCGCACACACCAAAGATCTCGGCAAAAGTTGGGTCAGTCACTCAACAGACCACTCCGCGCTTCCCGAACCAGTTTGCATGGCTTCCCTTATCGCCGACCCATACCGAAAAGGAACCGTCTATTTCTCTAACCCCAACAACAAGCGTTCCCGCTCGCACATGACCCTTCGACGTTCTACCGACGATGGCAAAACATGGTCCTCTCAAATCCTACTCGACACCAAAGGCGGCGCTTATTCCTCGCTCGTTATGATCGACGAAAACCATCTCGGCATCCTTTATGAGTCCTCAGTCGCTGACATGATCTTTCAAAAAATTCCCATCTCAGAATTTAATGAGGAAACCTCGGAAAAGCCCCTCATCCAATCTCTTTTTAAGGGAGAACGCTTCCCCAATATTGTTGTCTCTAAAGAAGGAACTCTGATCGCCACATGGGGGAATAGACACATCCGAGCTCGCCGCTCCACTGATGGCGGCTCCTCTTGGGGGCCGGAAATCACAATCACAAATCCCGGCTTCCAAGGTGGCGGCACAACGGTCGATGAAACCACTGGGGACATCCTTGCCTTCGTCGAAGAAAACCATCCACCTGCCAATATTTTTATTTATCGCAGTAGTGACGACGGACTCACCTGGAAAAAAGAAACCCCCACTATCCGCCCCGACTCCCAGGGTCACCACCCCTCTATGCATATGAACGATCACGGAACGACCCTTCGTCACGGAAAATACAAAGGTCGACTCATCCGGCCCACTCGCTTTTATGCCGGAAAAAATGACCGCGGAAAATGGCCCGAGCACTACACAAATGCAATTTATTCCGACGATCATGGTAAGACCTGGCAAACCTCGGAGCCGTTTCCGGAAAATGGTACCGGCGAAGCATGTCTCGTAGAGCTCTCTGACGGTTCACTTTACTACAACTCTAGGGTCCACTGGCAAGAGCGGCCCAAAAACACCCGCCGACGCGAGGCTCGATCTACAGACGGTGGCCACACCTGGAAAAATTTTCGTATTATCGATATTCTCCCTGACGGACATCAGCACCGTTCCTACGGATGTATGGGCGGCTTAGTCCGCCTTCCCATTGATGGCCAAGACATTCTCATTTTTAGCAATATAGACACTCCAAACGCGACCCGCGAACAAGGTACTGTTTGGGCTAGTTTTGATGGTGGTAAAACGTGGCCTGTCAAACGTCTCATTCTCCCTGGGCCCAGCGGCTATTCGGCGCTTAATGCCGGTCGTCCCGGAACCCCTTCAGAAGGTTACATCTACCTTCACGCCGAGACTAATGATGGCTCCCGCGTTGCCCGCTTCACCCTTGATTGGCTTAAAAAAGGCACGCTCACTGGCGATGGAAATATTCCTTCCACCCCAAAATGATCCTCTTCTTGATGAGCAGGACTACCCAAATCCCTACGACTTTCCGACCACACGATATTTTAGGACTTCGATCCTAAAATGATTCTAGCTTTCGAGAAGCTTCCAACAATACCATTGCATTCTAGGGAGATGAAAAGGTCCTTTGTAATGATTCCCTTTTAGCATCGATGACACTCTGCCATCGCGGTGAACGTAACCATACCATTCACCGTGTTGCTCGTCGTGAAATGTTTGATGGGCATATTCGTGAATCAAACGGTGCCACTTCGCATACTTTTCATCACCGGTTAATTTATAAGCTAATAAGGTGGCAATAATGGCCTCACACTGGGGCCACCAAAACTTCATATCATGCCAGTATTCTTGGACCGGCTTATCGTAAACATCTTTAAAGTAGGCTAGCCCCCCATATTCATGATCCCATCCTCGCTTCCACATGTAGTCGAGCATCCGGCATCCAAGATCCACCAACTCCTGATCCCCTCCCCTAAGCTTTGCTTCATGGAGAATAAACCACGCGCCCTCGATCGCGTGGCCTGGATTCAAAGTTCGTGCATCAATATGATCAACCACTTCCCCATCGATTCCAATCTGCTCCATAACACATTCAATATCATCCCTCACAAACTCGCGAATCTCCTCGATAAAGCCATTAATCTTACGCTCCGCTAGTTCGTCTCCGCCATTAGCAGCCAAAACCTGCGCCACTTGCAGGAAAATCATGGGGACTCCTATCCCCTTAAGCTTTCTCTCGTCGGTCCACTTTGACTCACCGGTTGAAACTCGCCCATTCATATAGTCCATGCACTTTGCAAATAGTTTTCGGGCTTCTTCGAGCCACATCTCATTCCCCGATGCTTTCCCGTAAGCCGCAAATGCCATTACCGCAAATGCCTCGGAATAGAAATACCGTCTCTTCCGTAACGGCTTACCTTCACGGGTCACCAGAAAAAACATCTGTCCATCCTCGTCAAAACAATGAGCCTTCAAAAACTCCACTCCACTCTTCGCTGCCGATAGCCAGTCGTCCTTTTTCTCGACCGTATTGCACAGGGTCGCCAGCATCCACGCAAACCGCCCTTGTAACCAAACCGATTTATCGTCGTCGATTAAAGTTCCATCCTTGTCACGAATCGACAGGTATCCCCCAAATT
>DIHU01000226.1 GCA_002420315.1 Akkermansiaceae bacterium UBA5688 | reverse complement strand
TGCAACCACACTTGCGCCTTCTGCATCATCCCCAAAATCCGTGGCCAGCATCGCTCTCGCACTCAAGAATCCATTGTTCGAGAGGCGAAGGGCTTAATCGCCCAAGGCGTGAAGGAAATTAATCTAATCTCCCAAGACACCACCTACTTCGGGATGGACAAATGGCAGGGCCTTGGCAACAGACCGAAGCCGACATCCGGAGTCGATTCCAACCGGGGCGAATCTCTCTCAACTCTTCTTCGTGCTCTAAACGAGCTTGAAGGCGATTTTTGGATCCGCCTCCTCTATACCCATCCCGCCCACTGGTCTGACGAACTCATCCAAACTATCGCCGACTGTCCAAAAGTCGCCCGCTATGTTGACATCCCACTCCAGCACATCTCAGATCACATGCTTGATAAGATGAACCGGAAAACCGATGGGAAATACATTCGTTCTCTTTTGAAGAGAATGCGCGATGGAATCCCCGACCTTTCCATAAGGACCACTTTCATTACTGGCTTTCCAGAGGAGACTGATGAAGACCATCAAGAGCTTCTTGAATTTATAAAGAACTTTAAATTCGAGCGCTGCGGCATCTTCCAATACTCCAAAGAAGAAGGGACCCGTGCTCATAAAATGGAAGGTCACATTCACCACGCAACCAAGAAAAAGCGCCACCGCGAACTCAGCTCAGCAATCGATGAGGTTGCCGGGGAAGTCAACGCAGCCCAGCTGGGCAAACAAAAGCGCGTCCTCGTAGAAGAGGAAGGAATCGCACGTTCCATGTGGGATGCTCCAGACATCGATGGGCGAATCTTCGTTCCTATTGACTCCAGAGTTGGAGAGTTTCTCGAGGTGGAAATCAAAGACCACCGCGGTTACGATCTCGTTGCTAAATAACTTAAGCCTCTTTGTAGGATTTAACCACTAGCTCACTGAGGAATTTATCCGGGTCATTCACAGCTGTCTCGGTTAATACAAACTCTGCCTGACCCGTATTTTTCTGAATTAATTTCAAGCCAAATTGGTAGTCCTTAAAGTGCTGACGGGCGACCTGGAAGACACTCCGTGCCTGCTCACCAGCCATTTTGACAAGTTTAGCAACCGCTTCGTCAGTGAGCTTGATTACAACAGTATGCTTAACTTTAAATTCACGAATGAAAGCCTCCACTTCTTGACGAGCCTTTTCGACAACTAATTCTTGTCCCAGCTCGCGATAATCACCTAGATGCTTTTCTCGGTTATCAATTAAATCGTCATCTAACACGAGCTCGGTCACCGAAGTTCCCGGCAGTTCATATTTAAAATCGCGCAGTATCCGCTCACCAACGGTCATGAGCCCTCGAGCACCCGTTTTTTCATCGGCCGCCATTTCAGCAATCTTGGTAATCCCTGAATCCTTCACCTTCAGATCAATTCCATAAGCCTCGAACTCCCGCTCATACTGACGCAAAAGACTCCCCTCCGAATATTTTAAAATGGCCTCCAAATCGCTAGCTTCAAGGTGTTCGCAAACCACACGAACAGGGATTCGCCCAATGAATTCAGCCTCAAATCCAAAATCAATATAGTCTTGAGTTGTGACATGCTTAAACAACTCGTTATCCATCATAGGCGTGGCCTGTTCTGTTGAAAAACCAATTTGAGCGGCTTGACTCCTCTTTCGAACAATCTTCTCAAGCCCAGAAAATGCACCGCTCACAATAAATAAAATGTGTTTGGTGTTAATACTCTCTTTATTCTTTTTACCATTCTGCATGTCCATCATGGCCATCATCTGACCCCGCATATCTTGAGGATTTCGAAGTGGAACCTCTGTCTCTTCCATCAATTTCAAGAGAGTTGTTTGAACACCCCGACCGCTGACATCTCGACCAATCATTCCCCCACCTCCACTTGAAGCCAACTTATCCACCTCATCGATGTAGATGATTCCGTACTCTGCCAAAGAAACGTCGCCATTGGCTTTAGAAACTAATTCACGAACAAGGTCATCGACATCGCCTCCTACATAACCGGTCTCAGAGAACTTGGTTGCGTCGGCCTTTACAAAAGGAACACCAATCAACTCGGCAATATGCTTCACTAAATAGGTCTTTCCTACTCCCGTTGGCCCTACAACCATGACATTCTGCTTTTGTAGCTCGATCTTGTCCTCTTCCTCCTCCTGCGCTTTCAGAGTCTTAACGTGGTTGTAATGATCGCAAACCGCGATCGATAAAGCCTTTTTAGCCTCATCCTGGCGAATCACAAAACGGTCAAGATGCGCCTTGATATCGCGTGGCAAGAGATCAAATTCGAAAATATCGTCAATATCTGGATCCTCAAAATCTTTCTCTTCGCCTTTCGTCTCATCAGTAAAAGAGGGGCCCTCCGCCCCAGTGAAAGTAAACGCTCCTTTTCCTAATTGACCAAACATTCCCTCGAGAGTCTTCTTAATCTCTTCGGGATCTGGATAATTGGGCTCCTTAGTGCCGCCTTTATCATCATCACTCATGGGTTCAATATCGGCGGCAATGGTACCGGGGCAAGGGTGAATTTTGAAGGTCTGCCTGCGCAACACACCAATTATTCCTTCATCGAAACCAAATACGAGATAAGATCACTAAACTCGGTAACCGTTAGCGTCTTAGCAAGACCGGCAGGCATCATTGATTGAGGTTGATGATCCCGCTTTGCGATCATGTCCTCTTTAATTTGCGTTACAATACCAGCAATATTTCGAATATCGATCACTCCACCTTCCTCGCGAGTCACAAACCCCAGATGGGCTGTTTTGTCTTTCATCGTTACAAGTTCAGTTTGAAACCCCTGCGCAACGACAGCGTTAGGATCGAGAATAGACTGAACTAGATAATCTTTGGTGAATTTGCTACCCGCAGATCCGAGATAAGGGCCCTTTTGAACCGCCTTTTGATCGACGGCATGGCAGGCAATGCAGCCCTGTCGAATATAGATCTTTTCACCCATGACCGAATCACCGGTAGATGTCATCGCCAATTTGGTAATGTCCGCAACTTTGAGGTTAGCTAGCTTCTTTCCGGCACTAGCTTTGGCCGAAGCGATCAGCCTTTTTGCGCGCTCCGCTGCCTCAATCAAAGTATCATTGTCAGTATCGATCGCATTTTCGATCTGTCTATCAAACCCAGGCAAGAGAAGATCAGCAAGAGCTAGGAACAAACCCTCCTCCCGTGGATTCTTTTGAATCATATTGAGAATAGGTGTCTTTTGATTCTCCTTAATGAGAGGACTTTGCGTAAACATCAGTAGTGTTCTCCAAGCGACTCTACTTTCTGACTTACTACCCTTGGCGGCTACTTCACGAAGGATTTTTGTTGAAAGAATGAGGGCCGGCTGATTCACAAAATCATTTAGCTCAAGCTCCACTTCGTCCGGCTTGACTCCTTGATCAAGCCATGACCCAAGGATCTCTACTTGATTTGCAACGGCCTTTCCTTCAAGGCGTCCCAACGCTCGATAGGCAGATACTCTTTCGTCCCAGAACCGACTTTTATCCTTGGCAGCACCAGTGAGGATTTTAATTTGCGATTCATCAGGAGAAGGTGTTGCGAGGGCAATAACAAACGGATCCTGTTTACCCAAGCTTAGCTCAGAGACCGGCACACGATTTAGCCCAAGAATACCGAGCATTTTTGACTGATCGGTCTTTACCAATCGATTAAAAACACTCTCAAGTGCCGCTTTAATATTACTAGTCTCTTCCCAGGTTTCGGGTGCAAAATAAGGACCCCGATCATCTGGACGGGTCCCCCACCACGCCTCAAGATCCCACTTTGATTCTCGATGAAAAAGACGAGCAAGAATCTCAATAAGCCCCAGTCGTTCACTACCCTTAGACTGTTGTAAATTAGCTGTAATCCCAGAGACAACCTCTGGCAGATGGAGGCGCATCAAAGCGAGGCGGGCTGTCCAATTATTCGCGTGAGACAGAAGGCTTTCCACATCGCCAATCTTCACCAGTGCACCAACAGCTGTGTTTTTAATGCGTGGATCCTGAGCTTCATCCACTGCCTTCAGGATTTGCGCCGTTGCATTTTTCGCAGGATTTATAATCCTCATCATCGCTACTACAGCCTGCAAACGAGTTCGGTCGTCGTCAGATTGAAGAGATTTTTGAACCAAATTCAAGCTATCGCTAGAAACAACGCCACCAAGGTCACCAGCAGCCCGGGTAAGATATTGCTGGATTTCCTTAAGATCGTTCCAGTCTTTTACAAAAGCCTCAAGAAATTGATCTGCAGTCATCCCTTCCATTTGGGATAGCGTGAAAATTGCGGCAACTCGGGATTCGATGCTCAAGCGTGAATTTTTAATTAAACGAGTAAGGGGCCTCGCTATTCCAGCATCACCTTTGGCCAAAAGCTCGCGCTGAACCTCGAGCCTCCGCACTGCTGAAGGGCTCTTAAGTTGCGAAACTAGGTCAGAGCTCGACATCGCTGTGAGCTTTGGAAATGGCAGAACCTTTAGACCCTTCTTAGTGAGCTTTTGCACCATCCCGACCCTCTTCCCTTTCCCGGCAAACTTGAATCTACCGCCACGCCAATCACAAACAAAAAGATTACCGGATCCATCGACATCAACATCAATCGCTCGAGGTAAATTCATGTAAACGCTTTCCTTAAGTGAGTAACTTGAACCTTTCTCGGAAACCTTATCATTGTAAATCTTTCCAGTGGTCCAATCGCACGTCAGAAGAAGCTCATCGTGGCCAGGCTCTGCCAGGTAAAGAGCTCCCGTTCCACTGCCTCCACCTAGATCAAGGATTGGTTTCACAGCCTCTTCTGTAAAATTCTTGTAAAGACGCGGGTAGCCATGCTCTGAACCATTAGTGAGGTGGTGCACGCGGATATTCCACCCTTTGCCATCGTTCGTATTATCTCGAGTAAAAAGATCAAGCTTCGGACTGATCGCAATGTCGCAAATATTACGCGTATGATAGGAATAAATTTCGAGATCACTTCCATCGGGTCTAACCCGTGCTACTCCCCCACCGCGCAAAGTCACCACTTTACCATCTGCCCCCTTTGTAGCTTCCATTCCAAAATCACCCACTGCGATGTAAAGCCACCCATCAATACCCATCCGACACCCATTTGTCGTGTGATCAGAACCGCGAGGATGCCTTAAACCAAACCCGATATTCTCGAGTAACACCTTATGCTCGTCAGCTACCCCATCACCTGTCGTATCGCGAAAGGAACTCAAAAAAGGTGGGTGAATTAGATAAAGGGTATCCTTCACAAAGTGCCCTCCACGCGGGCTATCCACATTGGGAACATAATCTTTAAATTCATCGGCTTTACCGTCGCCGTTTGTATCACGGCAGGAAACAATCTTTCCCATATTTTTTTCCTTACCGAGAGAACCATTTCGATCGACTGAAACATAAACAGTTCCATCAGCCGCAGCGGTCAAAGCAGTTGGGTAGTCGACATCAAAAGGCTCCGCCCAGTTTGAAATTTGATAACCATCGGGAATAGCAATAGCTGGCACGGCCAGCAAAAGGAAAGCGAGGGGTGTTTTCATGAGATTTATACGCAGCTCCTGCGTGATAGATAGATTGTTCCTTCCAATCGCCTCTTGATCAAATCATTCTTTGCTCATGCGCAAAGCCTTCCTCCTCGGAGCCGGACTGGGAACCCGCCTCCAACCGCTGACCGAAACTCTTCCGAAACCTCTCATCCCATTTGCCAACCGCCCCCTAATTACCCACGCCCTCGACCACTGCATTCAAGCTGGAATCACCGACTTCGCGATCAACACACACCATCTACATGAGACCTGGCACAAATTCTTTCCCAATCGCAAATACCGAGGTGCAAATCTCACCTTTTTTTATGAGCCTGAACTCCTTGAAACTGGCGGTGGAATTAAGAATATTGCCGATTGGATCAAGGATGATCCCCTCTTAATCTATAATGGTGACATAATTACCGATCTCCCGATTGATCGGCTCATGACGGGTCATATGGCCTCAAACAACACCGCAACTTTGGCAGTGCAAGATCACGGACCCGATTTGCGAATAACCGTCGACGGACACCGTGTGACTGATGTCCGTGGCTTGATCAATCAAAAGGAAGGAACTCACCAGTTTACAGGGATTTACGTCATTGATCATGAAATCCTCGACTTGATTCCGTCGAACAAAAAAATCTCTATCATTCCAGCCTTCGTAGAACTGATCAACCAGTCCCAACTAGGGGTCTATCACGTGAAGGGCCATCCAAAGTGGCTGGACCTAGGGACGCGCAAGACATATCTGGAGGCAAGTCTCGCCCTTACTCCCCAAGTATCAAAAAGCGCTAAAATACATCCGACAGCCAGTGTCCAAAACTCATGGATTGCTCAGGACGCCATTGTTGAGCCAGGCGCCACCATTAAGGACAGCATCCTCTGGCCAGGAACCCATGTTTTACAGGATGCGGAATTGACAAATTGCATCGTTCACACCAATTCCCCAACATCAGGTGTGCATAATAACGCCGATCTCTAAAACTTCCCTTATACAAGATGCCTGCCGACACACTGCTCACTGCCGTCCGCGCTCACCTAGATCTCGCGCCAACCCACCGCGTCCTTATGGAGCCGATCCAAAAAGGGGCTTCTGGACGGACCATTATTAGAATCAACCCAGACGACCACCCCAGCTTTATCGGGATTCACTATACCCTCGAACGATCGGATAACGCCAACTTTCTACCCGTTGCTGAATTTCTTAAGGAGGCTGGCCTCAATATCCCGGAGGTTCTTTACGACAACACCCGACGCCAGGTCGCCCTCATTGAGGATCTAGGTGACCAGGATCTCCTCAGTCTCAAGGATACTCCTTTTGAAGAGCGTGAGACCTACTATCGCTCCGCTTTCGAGCAACTCGACAAACTTCTCTACACTCGCCCACCCAAAGACTTTGATCTTCAACCTACCTTCGATGAACCCCTTTACCGTTGGGAGCAGGAATATTTCTTTGAGCATTTTATCGAAACCCACCTCGGCAGAGATTCGTCGACACTTTCTGAAGACCCAATTTTACAAGGTCTCGCCAAAAGACTCGGCGCAACAGCCCCTCACATGGTGCATCGTGATTTTCAATCGCAAAATCTCATGCTCAATAACAAAACGACTTACTTGATCGACTTTCAGGGACTACGTATGGGGCGTCAAGAATATGACCTCGCATCGCTGCTCTACGACCCCTACATGAATCACTCATCCGAAGATCGTCGAAAGCTCCTCGAGCTCTGGGAAGAAGTTTGCGAGGAAGAACCAATTGAACCTATTCTCAAAGATTGCGCAGCCCAAAGGCTCATGCAGACCTTAGGAGCCTTTTCCAACATCGGCCACAACCAGAATAACGAATGGTATCTTGCTCAAATCCCTGCCGCTATTGGTTTCCTCTTAGAAGTCATCGATGACACCGCCCTGGAGGACGCGCTTGGTCCTTTCCTCGACTAGATATTGCAATCCTGCTAGAACCCTGCCGTAGCCATGCCATCTCTGCGGCCTTCTCTTTCATTCCTTCTGCCACTTATCGCGGGTGGAGGATTGCTGTTCAAAATACCGGATATCGCTCCTCTAGCCCGCCTTGAGCTATCCTACTTTCTCTTTCCCGAGCGCTTCCAAAAAGATCATTCTTTTGTAGACCAAAGTGAGTCCAAGAATTTTGAGCTCACCTGCTTGGACTTCACGCCCAATCCTGAAGCCAACCTTAATATTAAGAGCTACTTACTCGATAAGGAATCTCTAGACATCATGGGACCCGACGGAGGAAGTTCCATCGAATGGGCTCAATTTCTCGCTCAAACACGGCTCAATGATGATCGCCTCACTGTCATTACTTCGTCCCTTTCCTGGGACGATACCTCAGAGCTGGCCATTCTTGCATTACAAGAACAAGTTGACGAAACTCCCTCCTTAGTAATTGGTCTTCAGGGAGAATTCATCAACTCTGAATCTCCGATTCCGGAATATCTCAAACCCTCTGTTATCCCACTCGAAATCCCCGACGGATTCGATCTTCCTGAAATTGACCACATCCGGCGCCCTCCATCGATTAACTCTAATTCTTTTGGAATCTCAGAAATCAGAGGACTGAGAGTAAAATACGCCGAAGATCAAACACTGGTTCCAATGCTCATTCGCTGGGACAAACATATTCTCCCAAGCTTAACTCTTGCCAGCATTCTAAAATCTCACCGTCTGACCTCTGCAGACCTCATTTTAGAAGAAGGCGGCTACCTTCGCCTAGGAATCGAAGGCATTATTTTAAAGCTAGACCAGAAAGGACGATCAGCCCTTCCAAGATATGAGCAAGAGCAACAATCCGCGTCAATTCTTCAAATCTATCCTAAACAAGCCGAAACCTATAAGATCATCACTCCTTCCAGCGCCCCAAAATCAACATACGGCCTAGAAGCTCAAATCAAGCGGGCCCTTTCCCAGAAACCCGTCCACAAACACACATACAAACGCTGGTCGTTACCTTCAGAGATCGCTCTGCTTCTAACTTTAATTTCGCTACTGCATCTCAGGAAAAAATGGATTGAACCTTTGATACTCATTTTAGTGATTGGTGGATCAGTTCTATTAGGGAAATGGATGCTCCTCTCGCCCTTAGTCTTAATAATTATCATCTTCCATCTCTGTCCAAGGAGCACTCCCCCCCAACAGAAACATTGAAGATTTTGCTTTCCTCTTCCCCCACAACCACGAAAACGTTAGTTCTATTTTATGCGCGATGACGTGAAGCAATTGCTCGCCCTTCAGGACACCGATCAAAAAATCCAGGCACTGGAATCGGAGCTCGTTCGAATCCCCCAACTACAGGAAGCTGCCAAGGAACGATTGGCTAAAGACACCGAATCTCTAGCTACTGCAAAGTCTAATTTTCAGACCAATGAAATCGAAATTAAGAATTTGGAACTCGATATCGGAACCCGAAAAAACACAATCGATCGCCTTAAGAACCAACAATTTGAGACGAAGAAAAATGACGAATACACAAAGCTAGGACAAGAAGTGATTCGTTACGAAAAAGAAGTCGACGATCTCGAAACTCGCGAACTTGAACTGATGGAAAAAGCCGATGATTTGCGATCGAAGATCTCTGACGCTGAGCAAAACCTCGCTCAGACCCAAGGATTAGTAGATGAAGAAATTGCAGAACTTCAGGCACGCCTCGATGACCGAAAGATTGAGTTGGCGGAAACAAAGACTGCTCGCGAAACTCTTGTCACACAGGTCGATGACGAAGATCTTCTTGATACCTATCATCGACTTTACAACAAAAGAGAGAGCCAAGCAGTTGTTCGAGTCACGAGCGAGCGGATCTGCACCTCATGTCACATTCAGGTTACACCTGCAACCTTTGCTCTTGCCCAATCCGGCACTGCCATTGCCCACTGCGATAACTGCAGCGCCATTCTTTTCCCTTAATGACCACCGATTACTGAGATCGTTTTGCAATAAAACTTTCTCCGGAAGGACCTCCTCAACCTTCCCGCTTCTCGATCTTGGAATTCTTAGAAAAAAAGCTCGCCACCACCCAAAGGAAGCCCGCGATCAAACCGCTTACCGCGAACCAATCTCCAAAGGCTGCATAGAGCGTAATCTCACCTTCCGAAGGGATATAAACGGTGGCTAATAGATAACCACGATGAAAGTAACTCCCACTCTCATTCACAAGATGACGCATCTTCTTCGAGTAAGGATCGACCAGTGATCCAGCTGACGTCACTACCCCAGTAACGCCACGGTTAGCGCATCGTACTGTCGGCCGACGTAATTCGATACTACGAAACAAAGCATTCCGGAAATGTTGTAGAGACCCTTCGCTTTCCTGAAACCACCCGTCATTCGTCACATTCACCAAAACTTGGGGCCCATGACGCACAAACTTTCTAGTCAATCGCGGAACTGTATCTTCAAAGCAGACCGAAGGAATTACACCAACTGGTTGCCCACCGATATCTACCTCCAAGGGTTCAAAAGTAGTTCCGCGACTCAATCCCTTCCCAAACTCCACCCCAGTAGTCTGAAGGTATAGGTCATGCAAAAACGGTAGATCTGGGATAAACTCCCCAAGGATTACCAAATGGTTCTTCTGGTAACTCTGTCTTCCCCCATTGCCGTCATCCATGATCAGGGAGTTGTAAACATCCACCTCTGGATCAACCGCGGTTTCTCCCCGCACCTCGCTCATGCCCAGCACGAAGGTGAAATCTCCTAAGCTGTGAATGTATTCAAAAACACTCTCAACTTTTGGCCCTCCCACCATTGATCCGTTCTCCTGTTCATGAAGGTAGGCGGGTAAACAGGCTTCCGGCCAGATAACAAGATCAGGCATCCTGATTTCTACGATCTCCTCTTCAGATTCGGTCTCTTGCGCAGCCTCTGCGCTTTCCCGAAAAACCTCCTCTATCCCATCCGCCGTTAACTCCTCAAAACCTTCTACGATTTTCGAGGGCTCCCAAAGAATTTTATCGGCGAACTGCGGAATATCCTGTTGCACCATTAGAACCCGACCTTCGATCTTTGGCTCATTCGTTACCGAGGAAAGACGGATCGTCCCCCAAGTAAACGACAACATGATTAGAAGCAACGCTGTCGCGAAATCCCAATGAAGAACCTTCACTTCATTAGCTCGAAACTGTTGGTAGAAACGCCGTGCCGTCTGCACCGCCACCGCGCTCAAAAAGACCGGTAGAAACGAAAGTCCAATCACTCCAACATATTCGGCGTTTTGCGCTAAAATCAAATTTTTAGCAAACGTCACACCTAGACCATTCCAGCCAAATCCCGTCATGAGCCAACCACGAACCCACTCTAGTCCACACCAAAACCCTGCAAGCAATGCCGCAGAACCAAGACTACGAAAACTTTGTTTCGCCCGATCACGGATCGTCTTAACTCTCTCATACTTCATCCGCCAAGGATTAATCGAACCTGCGGCAAAGGCCCCAAAAAAGCCAAAGTAAGCGGAAAGATAAGCTGACAAAGCCAAAGCTCCAGGCCAAGTCACAGTCCCGAGCCACTTAAGATTGATCACCCAGAATCCCATGCCGGCCAGCCAAGCCAAACCAAATCCTTTAAGAGAACGCCTCTTACCCGAGACCGTCCAAAGTAAAGGAAGCAAAAGCCACATCCAGCCCCAGACAACCCACGCCTCATCGAATGGCGCAAAGCTAAAAGCAAGAACTATCCCGCTCAGAACCGCTACCAAGATTTTCAAAAAGTTGACCATCATCTCATACGCAAATAGGCATCTTGCTCCAAAGCTCCCCAAAGTGCGTTCAAAGACTCCTGAACCTCATCGCTGTTGCTACCCTTCCCAAAGAGGTAATATTTTATTTTTGGCTCAGTTCCAGAAGGGCGGACCGCAAATCGCCGACCATCCGCCAAGTCCACGAAAAGCATTGAGGCTTGAGGAAACTCATCTCCCTCTTGATCGTAGAATCCCCCTTTTGCGTAATCCCTTACCGCTATGATATCCGAACCATCAACTATCGCTGGAGGATCTATACTGTATGATTTAACCAAGGCCGCGATTTTCCGCGCTCCCTCGCCACCCTCCATAACGAGTGATTTCCCCTGCTCGAGATGAACCCCGTATTCATCCCAGATTCGATCACGAAGCCCGGCAATCGTAGTGCCCTCGCTCATAGCGTAAGCCGCCAATTCAGCGAACATTACAGCAGATGCATTTCCATCTTTATCGCGAACAAAATCGCTCCCTAGATAGCCATAACTTTCCTCCCCTCCAAAAACGAAAAACTTCGAATACTCCAATCGTAGCTTTCGACTCTCTTCTTCGGTTAAGCCCCGGTAATCTCCTTTTTTTTCGGCCGGAATTGCGTCTTCATATTTCTTAAGCTTCTCCCCGATATATTTAAATCCAGTCAGGGTGTCTATTACACTTATTCCGTAACTTTCAGCAATAGACCTCTGCAGATCAGTTGTTACAAGAGTTTTTATTAAAACTGCACGACTACGATTACTTTCAGTTAGCCAGCCAAGATCAAACATCGTCTTGATGCGATACCAGCCCAATAAGGAGCCAATCTGATTCCCTGTTAACAACTCCATCTCACCTAAAGAATTTCGTATCGCAACCCCCATACGATCACAATCAGGATCAGTTGCGATAACAGCATCCGCACCAACCTCCTCGGCCAACGCAATCCCCTTAGCGAGAGCTGAAGCATTCTCAGGATTCGGGGATTCGACCGTTGGGAACCTCCCGTCTGCCCCGTCTTGCTCAGGCACCGTGACGACCTCAAACCCAAGCTCACGGAGCATCGGCACAATGATAACTCCTCCTGTTCCATGGAGGTTCGTGTAAACGACTTTAGCCTTCCTCGCTTCAAGTAAATCCGGACGCAAGAGCACCGTCTTCAACTTGTTCATATAAGTCCGATCCATCTCGCCTCCAAGAATCGTCAATTGCCCTTTTTCATTTTCAGGAAGCGCCTCATAGATTTCACTTTTTAACGCATTCACCTCATTGATAACACCAGTTGCGTGAGGTTCGACCAATTGCCCGCCATCATCAATGTAAGCTTTAAAGCCATTATCATGTGATGGATTATGACTGGCTGTGAGACAAACACCCGAATCAGCCCGAAGGTAACGAACTGCAAAGGAGATTTCAGGCGTGGCACGCTCTGCCTCAAAAAGATAAGCATCACAACCCAGATTAATCGCAACTTCAGCGCAGGTTTCCGCGAAATCGCGCGAGAAATGACGCGTATCATGACCAATCACCAGTGACGGACGCCCTTCACCAGAAAAAGTCTTTTTCACATATGTTACCAGCCCGATCATAGCCCGCTTAAGATTAAAAAAGTTCATTGAAGCCGTTCCGACACAAGGATGCTGAGGTCGATCAAGCGGCCCGCCTACCCCTCGCTCGGCCCGTGTTACAATCTTGCCGATCGTCCGACCACGCAGACCACCAGTCCCAAAGGTCATTGTTTTAAAGAATCTATCATCGATCTCCTGCCATTCACCGGCTTCGAGCAATTCTATGATAGCAGCTACACCCACCGGAGAGTTCGCGCCCTGAAGATAGAGATCAATATTGGCACCAGCCTCGCTAGAGACATCACCACGCCTCACAGCCTCATCAAGAAGGGATTTCCATTCGCTCATTTCGCAAGCAATGCTAGAACGGCGGCACGCAATGTCCAACCTTCGCCTTCATGAAATCATTTCAAGCTCTCTAAAAAAGCGTGAAAAACTCCAGAATCGAGAAACAAGCCTCATCCGCCTGATTGACGGGCAAGGTGACAATCTCGACGGACACATCCTCGAAAGCTATGGCAAGGGATGGCTAATTTCAACTAGCGGATCGAACTTGAGATCTGACGTTCGTGAGATTCTCAGCAGCTACGAAAAGCCCCTCTATTGGAAAAGACTAGATCAGCACCAAAAAGAATCACCCATCCACCTATGCGGAGAAGAACTCCCCGAGTTCTTTTCTGGTCTTGAAAACGGACTACGATGTCGTCTTTCCTTCAAGTCCGGCTACTCCCAAGGGATCTTTATTGACCAAAGAAACAACCGCGAAGCATTAAGAAAGATGGTTAAACCAGGACAAACTGTTTTAAATACCTTTGCTTATACCGGGTTTTTCTCAATCGCTGCAGCTGTGGCAGGAGCAGTCACTTCTTCCCTCGACCTCTCACAAGTTTACCTCGACTGGACCCGCGAGAACTTTCTCCTCAACGGCATCGACCCCACAAACCACTACTTTTGCAAAGGAGACACCTTCCACTGGCTCCGTCGCTTTGCTAAGCAAAACCGCCGCTTTGACTACATCATTCTCGATCCCCCTACATTCTCGCGCGACGACAGGGGCAAGACATTCCGGGTTGAGAAAAATTATGGACAACTCTTTGAGCTGGCTTCGGCCTGCCTTTCTCCCGAAGGGAAGATCCTAGCCTGTACTAATTTCCGCGGTATCAATGTTAGCGAATTCATGAAGCAACTCAAAGGAGCACACCTTAAGGTGAGCCCAATGCCAGAAGACTTCACCGACACCCCTTATTTGAAATCAGTCTGGGCCACCTTTCGCTAGAGAACGATCTGAAATCAATTCAGCGAATTGCACCCATCGATACGCTAATATTTGGCGTATTACTTTTGGATCGACTGATAACACAAGTCATAACCATGTGCTCATACCGCCCTGAACATCTAAAAATAGGCAATAACCGTCTTCAATTTTGTAATCTCACAAAAAGGGTTATTCCCTGCCACTAGCCACTCACACTCACGCCCTAGTCTTAAAATAAAATCCAAAAGCCGGCACTTTCAAACCTTTGCGCCCCACCGAGAGTGGTGGCTCATCCCGGAATCGAACCAGGGACACAAGGATTTTCAATCCTCTGCTCTACCAACTGAGCTAATGAGCCATAAAACCTCTGTTGCGGGCGGGTGATAAGACGGTCCGAGAGGCTTGGCAATATAAAATGACTCTGAATCCCCCATTTTTTCAGTCTCCTCCTTCGAGAAGCTTCACGAACTGAGGTAGCACATTTAAGAACAGTGAATTCTTACCACCCCGCGACAATTGGCTTGCGACCAAGCCAGCTGAATCATCAAAATCAGCAGGTCCACTAAAATCGATGCTGTGGTTTTCGGCACAAATCGATTGGCAAAGGTGAGGATTCCCGGCCTCACGACTGACTCTTGCCTTAAAATTGGGCGCACTTATCTCCAATCCCGAAATCGGAGCACCCCCGTCAATCCAAATCAGTTCTACGATAACCTCCCCACCTTCACGGGATTCCAAAATTACCCGATCGGACTCCTGAGACTGTATCGACCAACCAGAACGCGTGATGATCCAAGCCAACAGTAAGAGAGCTGCAATACGATGTTTAGACTGAGCCATAACTCGCACTCCCTCAATTTCTGGAAAAGCCTTATCAGCCATGGGATCATCGAACAGTCGGGCGACCGCTAGTCGATAAAAATAGCTTCTCGTCCACGAAAGATCTTGCGTTACCATTCTCCCCTTAGTGTCCGAACGCGCCATTAGAAGTCGCCTAAATCCCGCCTTGGGATCAGCCCAATCAGAGCTGTCAAAAATCAGCCGGTCCAGAAGCCGATAGAGTCGCTCTTCGAAAAGCTCGCTAAACTCGCCCTGCCACCAAAAGACCAAAGGGAGGTCGCTATTCAAATGGGCAAAAACAGTATTCCTAAGCCGACCTAACGACCTTCCGTGAAGCAAAAACGAAACTTGCTCAGAGCAGATCGATTTTTTGCCGTGCGCGAGATGACAATGAGCCGTTATCCAAGACTCTACCTTTACATCAGCCGCATGACGATTCATTGCAATTAAGACGGCTCGACATGCATTTTCTCTGGTAAGTTCTTGGATCGTTTGCGAATTCTTCTGCAACCTCGAAGGATCTTCAGTATACACCAGGAAATTCATCAAAGACGCATTTGTACTCGCTTCGTCAGCTTCCCAAAGCTTCTTAAGCTCGCCGTCGATTGCGCCGACCTCAACCGGAATACCTAGATATGCTGAAGAATTTAATTGAGTCATTTCTAGAGCCTCCTCCAATTGCGTCCATCCTTCGCGAGCAATTCATCAGCCTCCCGTGGCCCCCACGATCCAGCAGCGAATTTCGAAATCGGCAACTCCTCACTACTGTTTGCCCAAGCCTTATGAATCTTATCAATAAAACGCCACGCTTCTTCAACTTCATCACGACGCGCAAATAAAGTCGCATCGCCCGCCATGGCATCAAGAAGGAGGCGTTCATAAGCTTCGGGACTACTTTTACCGAAACTACTAGCGTAGTGAAAGTCCATTTTTACAGGCTCCATACGTAGAGTCGTACCTGGTAGCTTTGAGTTCATCATAAGGGAAATGCCCTCATCTGGTTGGATCCGAATCACCAGGACATTACCTGTCGGGACACCGCCAGGCATCGCGTTAAAGAGCACACTAGGAGTCTCTTTAAAGTGAACTGAAATTTCAGTCCCTTTTTTAGGAAGGCGCTTCCCTACCCGAACGTAAAAGGGGACTCCACTCCATCGCCAAGTATCGACCATGCACCTCAGCGCGACATATGCTTCGGTCTCCGAATCAGGTTTCACTCGATCTTCATCTCGATATCCGGGCACTTCCTTACCATTGATATTCCCAGCGATATACTGGCCACGAACAACATTTTCCGCGACAAGTTCTGGAGTATCCCACTGTCTCAGCGAGCGAATCACCTTTACTTTTTCGTCACGAACTCCATCCGCCGTTAGGTCGGTTGGAGGCTCCATAGCTACTAGACTTAGAAGCTGTAAAAGATGATTCTGAACCATATCACGCAAGGCTCCGGCCTCATCGTAGTAGCCACCCCGTCCCCCTTCCATGCCAAGGTGCTCAGCACAAGTAATTTGAATATGATCAATATATTCTTTATTCCACATTGGCTCGAAAATCGCGTTGGCAAAACGAAGAACCATAATATTCTGGGCAGTCTCCTTCCCGAGATAATGATCGATTCGATAGGTGTCTTTTTCCTCAAAAGTCCCATTCACCACTTCGTTTAGATGCTGGGCAGTTTCCAACGTCGTTCCAAAGGGTTTCTCGACAATCACACGTGACCAACAACCATCACAATCGAGCCGCTGTTGGCTCAAGCCTGCAGCTTTAAGATTCAAGAGAATATCGTCAAAATACTCTGGTGCACTTGCAATGTAGAAAAGGCGATTCCCCTTCCCTCCGCGTTCACGGTCAATCTCATCAAGGCGGTCAGAAAGCCTCTTGTAACCATCCTTATCTTGAAACTCGCTTTTGTGGTATTCTATATTTGCAGCCAAACTCTTCCAAATCTCCTCGTCGTGCCCCGTGCGAGAAACCTGACGATTTAATTTTTTGAGCCCCTCACAAAAAAACTTATCGGACCAATCACGACGGGCAAAGCCGAGAATCTTAACCCCCGCTGGTAGCTCCCCATCGATCGCCAAGTTATAAAGAGCGGGAATAAGTTTACGATGGGTCAAATCACCCGTAGCTCCAAAAATGACAACACTACATGCCTCGGCAAGATTGCGGGACACTAAATCCTCGCGAAATGGGTTATTCACAACTGTTTTTCCCACAGACCGGCCATCTTTTCAACTCCCAAGCAATTCTTTTGTGTCTAAAAGGCTCATAACCCTGCTCAAGAAATAACGTCCACCCCAACCCCCAAAGTCCCAAATAAAAGAGAACACCTCTGGCTAACTCAATCCTTTATTAGACACTTCAAAATCTTGATTATTTAAAGGGAAACCTGCCTACCTCGCTCTATCGATGGCTTATCCTCCAGAAAGACCCGCATTCTGATCTCGTCCTTTTTTTACCAAGAGCTACTCCTTAACTCTGAT
The DNA here is from genome assembly GCA_002420315.1 of Akkermansiaceae bacterium UBA5688. GTDB lineage: Bacteria > Verrucomicrobiota > Verrucomicrobiia > Verrucomicrobiales > Akkermansiaceae > SW10. The sequence goes on along the minus strand of DIHU01000226.1, from coordinate 6,037 downwards.
AAAATTTATGATCTAGCTTCCGCATGCAATAGGCCATGAAGCAAGAAAGTCTTGCTTCCTCTGCCCTCCGAGGGCATTTCAAGCCTGTTATGCCATCCCAACTTGATAGCCTGAAACAATTTACAGTCGTGGTTGCTGATACGGGTGATTTCGCCTCGATGCAGGAATACCAACCCCAAGACGCGACAACTAATCCCTCGCTGATCCTTCAAGCGGCCAGCAAACCTGAATACAAGTCTCTTGTCGAAAAAGCAGTTGCTGAACACAAAGATTCCGACCTCTCTAGGGAGGCCTTGATCGAAGCAATCATGGATCGAGTCCTGATTCTTTTCGGCCTCGAAATCCTCAAGATCGTTCCTGGCCGCGTCTCCACCGAGGTAGATGCACGCCTCTCGTTCGACAAGAAAGCCACCATCACGAAGGCTAAACAACTTATCGAAGCTTACGAATCAGAAGGCATTTCCCGCAACCGCATACTGATTAAAATTGCCTCAACCTGGGAGGGAATTAAGGCAGCTGAGGAGCTAGAAAAAGAAGGCATTCACTGCAACCTCACACTCCTCTTCGCCTTTGCTCAAGCAGTTGCCTGCGCCGAAGCTGGAGTCCAATTGATCTCACCTTTTGTCGGGCGTATTTACGATTGGTTCAAGAAGGAAAATGGCATCGATTACTCTGGAGATGAAGACCCCGGGGTTCAGTCAGTAACTAAAATCTACAACTATTACAAAAAGTATGGCTACAAGACCGAGGTGATGGGTGCTTCTTTCCGAAACACCGGACAAATCACATCACTGACCGGTTGCGACCTCCTCACCATTTCTCCGGGACTTCTTGAAGAGCTTCAAAACACTGATGGCCCCCTTGAACAGAAGCTCAACGAAGAATCTCCTGAATGCGATTTAGGGAAGATCTCTCTTGATGAAAAAGCCTTCCGTTTTGAATTTAATGAAGATGCCATGGCCACTGAGAAAACGGCCCAGGGCATCCGAGCTTTTTCTGCTGATATCGTGAAGCTTGAGAAGCTAATCGAGTCGATGGTCTAGAAAATCAGCGCCGTAACTTCTAAAAAGCCCGCATCACTTGATGAGGGCTTTTTTATTCGTCTGTGAGATGAATCTTTTGATCTACTTATGAGATTTTTTCTTTATCAACTCATTCCAACCCTCTCCAAAGAGGAGCAGATTTCCCCAGAAAGAAGAAACGAGCCGCTTGGACTCCAACAAGCTTAAACCAAACCCTTCAACTGCCCTTCACCTCGGACACGATACTGATAAGAAGTCAGTTCACGCAATCCCATGGGCCCGCGAGCATGAAGCTTATCGGTCGAAATACCAATCTCCGCCCCAAAACCAAATTCTTCTCCATCACTATATCTCGTCGAGACATTATGAAAGACACAAGCCGAATCAATTCGGCAAAGAAAGGCCTCCGCAATAGCCTCATTTTTCGTGACAATCACCTCAGTGTGTTGGGAACTGTATTTGTTGATATGTTCAATAGAGGCATCCACGGATGGAACAACCTTTATCGCTAAAATATAATCTAAGTACTCTGTGTTCCAATCTTCTTCGACAGCAACCTTAGCATCTATAATAGCACAGGTGGTCACGTCGCCTCGCAACTCAACATTTTTCTCCATCAGAGCTGAAGCCACCTTAGGAAGAAACTCCGATGCAATAGACTCATCGACTAAAAGTGTCTCGAGCGCATTACAGACACTTGGCTTTTGAGTCTTCGAATCAACAACAATTTTCACCGCCATTTCAAGATCAGCGTCGGAATGAATATATGCGTGGCAGATACCATCGTAGTGCTTAATGACCGGCATGCGGGCAAGTGAAACGACAGTTTCAATCAAACCTTTTCCACCCCTAGGAATAATTAGATCTAAATATTTATCCATCCCCGCCATCACCGCAACGCTATCGCGATTCGTAAAGGGTATGAGTTGGATTGAACCCTCAGGGAGTCCTTCATTTTCGCCACCCGATTGCAAGGCCTCGGCCAATGCTCGATTTGAATGAATAGCCTCCGAACCACCTCGCAAGATAGTGGCATTCCCCGATTTCAAACAAAGAACAGCAGCATCACTAGTCACGTTTGGTCGACTCTCATAAATGATTCCGATCACCCCGATCGGAACCCGTAATTTCTGAATCTGGATTCCATTAGGACGATCCCATTCATCCAAGATTTCCCCCACGGGGTCAGGCAATGTTGCTACTTTTTCGACACCACGAGCCACGGCCTCCAACCGCTCTGCATCAAGTCGCAGCCGATCAAGCATCGCCAAAGTCAGGCCCCGCTCCTCGCCAGCGGCGATATCCTTCCCATTCGCCTCAAGGATCTCAGGAGCCGCTGAGCGAATCCCAGTAGCCATCGCCCTGAGGATTTTATTCTTTTTCTTTTCGGAAAGAACAGCCAACGCCAGAGCTGCTCCTCGAGCTTTACCTCCCATTTTGTAAACATGATCTTCAATCTCTTCTCTGGTCATCTGCCAAAAGGTTAACGCTCTTTGGACAAGAAGGCAGCGTTAAAAAATCATCTTCCAAGAACTTTTTCACCCTCACTCTTAGCAATCACGAGAGCAGCGCAACTATCTCCAAAGACGTTCACCGCAGTCCGGCTCATATCAAGTAAGCGATCAACCGCCAGTAGTGCCACTACTGCCGTCTCGGCTCCCGGGATCTTAGAACTGGTAAGAATAATCATTATCGCCACCAAGGAAGCTGAAGGAATTCCAGCGACTCCAACACTAGTAAGTAAAGCGCTAATAACCACCATGAACTGAGCTGCAACCGAGAGATCGAAACCCATGACTTGGGCAACAAAAATCACCGCAACACATTCGTAGAGCGCTGTTCCATCCATATTGACAGTAGCTCCAAGCGGAAGAGTAAAACTCGCTGTCGATTTTGAAACTCCGACATTTTTTTGAATACACCTCATCGTAACCGGAAGAGTAGCAGAAGATGAAGCCGTCGAAAAGGCAGTCAAAAGCGCAGTCCGCATAGCTCTAAAATGATCCAGAGGATTCACACCTGCCAAAAACTTAATTACCAACGGCATGATTACGAAAAGATGAACACCCAGCGCCAATAAAACGGTCACAAAATACTTAAATAAAGCCCCGTAAAGCGCACCTCCCGTTTTAAACACAACAGGAAGAAGAAGCGCAAACACACCAATCGGAGCCAAAGCCATAATCCATTGAGTCAAGACAATCATCACATCATTCAATGAGACAAAAATATCCCGAATTGGTGAAACCTGCTGCAACGGAAGACGCGTCATGGCGATCGAGAAAAGAAGGCTAAAGAAAATCAATCCAAGCATTTGGCCATTATTCATAGCAGCCGCAAATACATTCGTTGGAACCATCCGCATAAAAAAGCCTGTGAGTTGTTTCACAATTTCGCCTTGCTCGTCTCCGATTCCCTTTGCCTCCTGCACCTTTTCTAAGGCAGCTTCGCCGGCCACATTTTCCTTGTGATCCTCAAATGCTAGTAGGATTGCCTCATTGGGTTTACCGTTTGTGAGCCCCGGCTGAATCACATTGACCAAAATTAACCCTAAGCAAATCGCCAGCAGACTAGTCAGCGCATAGAATCCCGCGGTTTTTCCTAATAGCCGTCCAAAACCCTTCATTCCGTGTAAGCTAGTGATCCCAGAAATCACGGACGAAACGATCAAAGGAACTATGATCATCTTGAGAAGATTCAGGAATAGCGTCCCTACATCAGCCGAAAACGAAACAACGCCATTCGCAAACCCCTCACTCTGCCCACCATTAGCTGCGAGATTTCTAAAAATGAGACCGGTGATCGTAGCAAGAATTAGAGAACTAAGAATCTGCCAATGAGGTTTAACTTTCACTCAAGAATTTTAGAACTTCCGGCCCGCAACTCCAAGAAGGAAGCGAATTTGTTGTTGGGAGACTCTCTGAAGGGGTGAAAAGTAAATTGCTCGCTTTACTCAATCTGGGAGGTATCAAAAAAACAAACGGAGCTAGTTGAACAATTAATTGATTACAAATAAGCGATATATTTTTAATGTGAATAACTTTCAACACGTCAATATTTTAGCAATGCCGTGTTTGCTTCTCCCACCCTTCACGCTAGCCTCAACCCCGTTCCACGTTTTGATTCATGCGTCGCTTCCTTCCGGCTCTCATCCTAACCATCGTTGGCATAAGCCTCGCTGTGCTGCTAGTTTCTCGAGAAGCAGCCGTCGTAAGTGACCACCTTGTTGGCTTCCCGGATGATGATAAGACGGCCCACCTTTTGCGACCGGCAGTTCTTTGCGCCCTTTGCCTTGTCCCGGCTTTGGCAGCTCTTTACTACGGTCTTGTTGGTTCGCTTGATCGCTATCTTATCCGGTCCTTTATGGGAGCTTTCAGCCTTTGTTTTACAGCTCTTTTTTCAATTTGGTTGATAGGAGACCTCACCGAAAACATCTCGAATTTTCGGGGGAGCGGAAACACACTCAACTTCATGGGAATGTATTACGGTGCAGCATTTCCAAAATTCTTTGTCGACTTTGCTCCGTTCGGACTTCTTCTAGCTATGCTTTACTCTTTGGGTAAGCTTTCAAGGGGACAAGAGATTGTTTCCATTATTCAAACAGGACGAGGGGTGGCCCGACTTATCGCACCGCTCGTCACCATGGGCTTTATGGTTGGGTTAGTTTGCCTCGGTTTCAATTTTCGTTGGGCACCAGCAGCGGAAGCTTATCATGACGCTCTTCTTGAAGAAGTCAAAATGGGGTCACTCAGCAGGGCCCGTAACGTTGTTTATTTCACTGAAGACAATCGCCGTCTTTGGTTCATTGGAGGTTTTCCCTATAACTATCACCAAGGCGAACCCCTTAAGAATGTAATTGTCCGTTCCTTTTCCAAAGAGGGTTCACCTAAATGGCGTCTCCGAGCGGAGAGAGCGGAATGGGATCGCCATGATAACAAGTGGACGTTTTACGGTGCTTCAAAATGGGATCTTACTAATAGGCTTGATACCAAAGAATCACCAATAGAACCCAAGCACGACCTTGAGTTACCTGATCCTTACACAGTGGACAACTGGGACGAAACTCCATGGCAACTCATTAAACCAGGTCTCAAGGCTGAGGAATTAGGGATCCCTGGTCTCTACAGTTGGCTAGTTCAAAACCGCGAATCCGAATGGGGAAATAAGAGACAATTTCTGACCCAGTGGCACTATCGTTGGGCCCAACCAGGGATCTGCCTCGCGATAGTTCTCCTCGCCGCGCCACTTGGAATAGTTTTTAGTCGCCGTGGAGCCGCTGGAGGTATCGCTCTCGCAATCTTTATCTGCTCCGGCATGATGTTTTCATCAACTGTCTTTCTCTCGCTTGGCGAGTCGGGATATATCCCACCTTTTTGGGCCGCCTGGGGCACTAATATTCTTGCTACTGCAATGGCTCTCGTCCTCATTCAGCGGCGACTTGTCGGCCGCCCAATTTATCAGACCCTACGAACCCTCATCCCAGCTTAAATCTACAACATGAAAGAACCATGGAGCATCAAATCACGAGCCCGGGAATGCGCTAAAAGCGGTGAAGCTTTTCAGTCAGGGCAAAAAATTCGGGCCGCCATTTTTCCTGATCCGGAATCATCTGGCTACCTCCGTAAGGACTACTCGATAGAGGCATGGGAAGATCGTGAAAGCGAGGAAGATCCATTTTCTTGTTGGCTCACAACTTACGAGCCCCCGGTTACCGAAGAAAAAGCAGAGGACGTTGTTGATGACGACCCTGAAACCCTCCTGAAACGTTTTGTTGATGAGGAAGAGGAACACACAGAGAACGCTAGATATATTCTAGCGGTTATGCTCGAGAGGAAAAAATTGCTTCGAGAAACCGATACTCAGGAAATTCCATCAGGTATCCTGAGGATTTACGAGCATCGTAAATCTGGTGATGTCTACATCATCAAGGATCCACAAATATCTCTTACCGACGTTGATCGCGTTCAAGAAGAAGTACGTCAACTCCTAGATCCAGAGTCCACTGGCACCGAAGA
>DIHU01000222.1:8197-13008 GCA_002420315.1 Akkermansiaceae bacterium UBA5688 | reverse complement strand
TATGTCGCGGCCATCCGGGCCGGTCAGCTTGGAAAAAAAGTGGCCTGTGTTGAAATGGAACGCGCTGGTGGAACTTGCCTTAATTGGGGGTGCATTCCAACAAAGGCTCTTCTCAAAAATGCGCACCTTTACCATCAATTAAAGCATGATGCCGAGACATTCGGCCTAAGTTTCGATAACCTCAGCTACGACTGGTCCAAGGTAATCGGCCGATCGCGTCAGGTTTCCGGAAAATTAGCCGGTGGAATTGAATATCTCTTCAAGAAGAACAATGTCGACTATGTCAATGGCTTCGGCTCTGTCCAAGGTTCAGGAAAAGTAGAAGTCAAAAAAGAAAATGGCACGACCGAGATTCTCGACGCCAAAAACATCATCATCGCGACTGGTGCGAAGTCACGCCCGATGCCTGGCTTTCCCTTCAATGAGAGCACTGTGATTTCCTCCAAAGAGGCGATGATCCTTGAAAAGCAACCCAAGTCGATGGTCATCATCGGGGCCGGTGCAATCGGAGTAGAATTTGGTTATGTTTATAATGCCTTCGGCACTGAGGTCACCATCATTGAAATGATGCCCAACCTTCTCCCAGTCGAGGACGATGATGTCAGCGATGCCATCACCAAAAGCTACCGCAAAGCTGGTATCAATTGCCTCACCGACACCAAAGTTACCGGCACCCGTGACAACGGGAGCTCAGTCACAATCACTGTCGAAAACAGCAGTGGCACCAAGCAAATCACCGCTGATTGCTGCTTGGTCGCCATCGGAGTAGCACCCATTCTTCCGGGAGGCCAACAACCAAAGCTCACCGACCGAGGTTGGGTTGAAATTAGTGATTGCTACGAAACTTCCCTTCCCAATGTTTACGCAATTGGTGACATCGCCGGACCTCCTTGGCTCGCCCACACCGCCAGCTTCGAGGCGATGCAGTGTGTCGAAGGAATCTTTGTGGAAGGGAGCGCGGTCAAGCGCGTTGGAGACTTTCCTGGCTGCACTTACTGTTACCCCGAAGTTGCTTCCGTCGGGAAGACCGAGCGTGCTCTCAAGGAAGAAGGAGTTGAATACAAAGTCGGTAAATTTCCTTATCAGGCCCTTGGAAAAGCCCAAGCAAGCGGCGAGACAGAAGGTTTTGTGAAGATCCTTTTCGGTAAAAAATATGGAGAAGTTCTTGGCGCCCATATTATTGGTGAAAATGCCACTGACTTGATCTCAGAGATGGGGCTAGCCCTGTCACTTGAAGCTACGATTGATGATATCCACGCCACCATTCACGCTCACCCAACGCTTGCCGAAGCCATCCACGAGGCCACTCTGGACGCTGACGGCCACGCGATTCATTTCTAGGTTCCTAAAGCTCCGTGGCAAAACTCCCTCGTCGTCCCAATTCACCCCCACCTCGCAGGGCTGAAAGTTCGGCGGGATGGTTTTATGAAATAGAGAGTGAGTCGTTTGGTCCGGTAGACTTTCGCGAATTGCGCAGCCTTGCCATCGACCGCCAACTTCTCGGCCATCACCTTGTATGGAAAAGTGAGACCAATGAAAAACAGGAAGCAGGTAGTATCCTTGGATTAATACCAAGCAAAAAAAAGGCGCCGGAGCCCATTCCGCCTTCTGAAATTAGCGACCAAAACCCCTATGCTGTGCCAAAAGCTAGGACGATTTGGGAGGGGCCTCCCGGTGGCATGTATCTCCCCCACCTTCACCCTGCAAATCTCCTCCTTTTTTTTCTAACTCTGCTCGTTCCCATCGGCCTAATTTTTCTCTGCCAAAAACTCGTCAGTAACAATACTAGAGATTTCTTAATATCTCTGGCTGGCATTGGCCTAGCTGCATGGGTCGTGTTAGCCATTATCTACCTGCACCGAGCTTGGGAAATGATGCAGATGTTTGGGGCCCACCTCACTGGAAGCAAAGCAATCCGCTTTCTCTTTTTACCCATCTTCAACTCCCTCTGGTGTTTCGTTGTCGTCTTTGGTTGGGCTAAGTTATGGAATCAGAACGTCCGTAACCATCCAGGACTCCAACCTGCTAGCGCGGTTTGGAGCCCACTCTTCTTCATCTTTCCCATCATGCTCTTAATTAGCCAAGGATTTTTGGTCATGCACTTTTTAACACAGGAATGGCCAATTGATCTCAGAAATCAAAAACACTTAATTTCACTCAGTGTATGGGGAGTAACACTGGCCCTCACCTTGATTTGTTGGTGCCAGATCGGGCTTTCGATTAACTTTTTGGCAAGGAAGAAGACTTAACGGAATCAATTTTCTTCCTCGCCCTCTTTTTTTTCCACGCTTTGAGCCTCCGTTTGCGTAATTGACCTTGCTCGTTGGCCTGCCAATAGCGACCCGTCTTAGGATTAAAACAAGTGAGCCAACCTCCTCGACAAGCCGCTGTATCAATACACACGGTATGTCCCTTATCATTAGGCTTACCCTGAGGCTGAATCGTATGTCCACACACCACAAGCTTACCTGAGGAGTGCTGCTTAGCGTCAGAGAAACGACGCCACGCTAGGTTCACGGGATCTTGTTTCACCAAAGGCTTCTTGGGAGCAGCTCCCCCATGGACGTAAATTACCTTTCTAGTCTCATAATAAGGCAGGGTATTTCGAATAAATTTCCAATGACTCTCTGGAATATTTGCATAGCGCGCATCATATGACGCGATTGTATCTAATCCACCGACCTGACACCAATATTTCAAATGATCGCCCAAAGAACTGGCCTCATCCATGATGATTTCATGATTCCCCTTTAGGAGAATTAGCTTCGCTTCCCATGGCCAATTAATCAAGTAGTCAATCACTCCCTTACTATCCGGGCCCCGGTCCACGTAGTCTCCTAGCATAATGACCTTGTCCGTTGCTACCGGTTGGACAAATTCCAGCAGCGCCTTCAAAGAATTGAGACACCCATGAATGTCTCCTATTGCTAGTTTGCGACCCAAAGCGACTTGGCCTTTAAATTAATGCTTTAGATGAATCAAACTCTAAAACGGCTCAATCTCTTGCCACTCCTTCTGGTTTCCCCACAATCTTTTCCAGAGCGCGCTCAGAGAATCGCCCATCTTAGCATGACGCGGAGCCCGGATCACAAGGAATTTGCCCTGATCATCGTATTCCAAATTCCAGCGAAACATCGCCAGAAGTTTACCAGCCTCGTAATCGCGAACTTCACCAAATCTTATGTCTATGAATTCTACTTCATGATCCAAAGTTTCACGAGCCACCCAATGTCCGCGCGAAAACCACTTCAAACACTTGAACATTTCTTCTTCTTTAAAAGCTTCACAGAGCTGGTGCTGTTTCGCAAAAAAATGATAGCCCGAGGTTTCTTTGTCAAAAGGTGACCAATGAGTCACAAAATAACCATCATCGGTCTCGATTAAGCCACGCCAAAGAATTGTATTAAAGGGAGTTGGGCTTACTGAAACTAAGTCACCATTCGGAATAGCTTCCACCATCCGGCCCTTAATCTGGTCCATCGCCCAAATTTTCATGATCAAACTGAAAGTGACGTAGAGACAGCTTAAAGAGATTGCAACCATCGCTCCTCTCATCGAAATACCCTCAAATTCTGATTGCTCACCTTGAGTAGTTTTCTTGGTGTGTCTAATCACAGCTTTCCCAAATCGTTGAGCTAATTTGCCGCACCGATAAACTACCCAGAATAAAAGCGGCAACGTAAAAAATAAATCTATTATGAAGAGATTACTCCAGGCAACCCGCTGATCCGAAAATGGTTCAAAAACCTGTGTCCCATAACTCGTAAAGACGTCGATCAAAACGTGTGTACTCCAAGCCAAAAAAACAAACCAGCCCGCTCGAGAAGCGCTCAATTCCTTCTTCCGGTGCAGCCAAGCCAATGGCTTCGCAAAAACAAATGCAGCCAAAACCATAACGAGAATGGAATGCGAAATCCCCCGATGCCATCGCAGTTCTTCGGCCTGGTCTAACCAAGGATAAAACAAGATATCAAGGTCTGGTAAGGTTCCAAAAAAAAGACCCCAAACCATCCCCTTACCTCCAATCTTACGACCGAGTACTAACTCCCCAACAACCCCTCCAAGCACTGCCTGTGTCACTGAATCCACGGCAGAAAACTACGCTCAATTATCCTTTCATCAAGAGCATCCTAACCCCTACCGCAATCAATAAAATAGCGAACCCCTTCTGCAATTGCAAGTTCGATAGGCTCCGCATCAAATCAGTTCCATACCACGAAGCCATAGCCGCACCCAAAGCTGCGACTGCAACCACCTTCCACTGGATCAGATCTGAATTCACCGCATTATTGACTGTCCCAGATAACCCCGAAACAACTACGACAGCCAGCGATGTTGCTACCGCCATTTTTTGTCCCATACCCAGCGCCATTACAAAGGCTGGGACCATAATAATTCCTCCACCTACACCACAAAGCGCTCCAACCAGCCCCGCAACGATTCCCACTAAAAGCCCGATAATTAGTAACTTAACCATAGCTGTGATAGAAAGCGTCACAGCTTCATCGTGAAAGGCAAAAACGTGAGATTATCGATTCAAGGTAATAATGCCTCTCGATAATAATTATAGGACTCGCAGCTTCATTTCAAACAGCGCGAGCTATCACGGCGCTGTTGAATCGAAGTCGACTGCCCCTTCCCAAATAGAAATCATGAATTCTGCTCATTAGCCCTAATGATCAAAATAGTTATATGGTAAAACAATCGCAACTAGAAGATTGTGAGTTCATAAATGATTGAAGCCGTCCCTCCTTGAGAAAGAGGGGCGGTTTTTTCGTCAATTTGGACCCCTATTTGCTATGCCCTATGCT
>DIHU01000222.1:0-7837 GCA_002420315.1 Akkermansiaceae bacterium UBA5688 | reverse complement strand
ATTGCGCGTAAAGATACTCACAACTGGGATGCCCTCAGACTCAATAGCTGCTCGCCCGCCCTCTTCTCGGTCTACTAAAACAAGACAAAACACAACCTCGCCACCTGCTGCGCGAATGGCTTCGATGGCTTTGAGAGTGGATCCCCCAGTCGTAATGACATCGTCTACTACCACAACTCTGTCACCTTCCTTAAAATTACCCTCAATCTGCTTACCGCGACCGTGACCTTTAGGCTCTTTGCGAATATTGAAAACTTGTAAGGCTTTTTCGTCCCCCGCACTCGCCATGCCTACAACTAGCGAAATAGGGTCTGCTCCCATCGTCATTCCTCCAATAGCATCCACAACAAGATTTTCTCTCTCAATCCTCTGCTTCACCAAGGACCAACCAACCTCACCAATCCAGCTTGCTCCCCGATTGTCCAAAGCTGTCAGCCGGCAATCCACATAAAGATCACTCTTCTTACCGGACGCCAACGTGAAATCTCCCGTTCGCACTGATTTCTCCAAGAGCATCTTCTTTAAATTATCCTTCGCACTCATCTCGCCTAAACCCTGAATAAAGAAGCAGAAAAACTCAATTCCTACCCATTAAAAACTGCTTCATTAGAATCCCAACGGGCATAACATCCCACGATTGGTCTGGTCCACCTCAAGCAGGACCAAAATGAATCCCTAGAGCATGGCTAAATTGCTTCAGTTTCTTTTTTTCCCGAGGATCAACGAGAACCAAAGAAATTCCTTTTTTCCCAGCCCGTGCAGTCCTTCCACTACGATGAGTGTAATAATCAATCTGCTCAGGAAGCTGGTGATGCACCACAAAAGCGAGATCTTCAACATCGATACCTCGGGCAGCAACATCCGTCGCGACTAGAAATTGGCTACGCTCTTTTTTGAAAGCGCGCATGACTTTATCGCGTTCGAGCTGGGTTAGATCACCTTGTAAAACACCAACGGAGTGACCACGATTGCAGAGTTTTTTGCCAAGAATATCGGCGCCATCCCTCGTACGCGTAAAGATGAGGCCCCGCTGAGAACCCTGCCGGTGAAGGAATTCATCGATAAAATCAGTTTTATCCTCCTTCACACAAATAGCGTAACGATGCTCGATGTTACGATTAACGACGTTCTTCGTATCAACCTTAACCATCTTGGGATCTGGTGACATACAGAATTTGATAAGGTCGTCCAGAACGCGCGGGAATGTGGCAGAGAAAAGCCACGTCGCTTTACGATTTACGCTGATCTCGATAGCGGAACGAATTTGGTCCTTGAAACCCATGGAAAGCATTTCATCAGCTTCATCAAGGATGAGGTATTGCACATCATTAAGAGCAACTGCCTCACGCTTGAGAAGATCATAAAGTCGCCCGGGAGTTGCAACAAGGATATGAGTAGGCCGCTGAAGGCGAGCGACTTGGGTATCGATTTTATCTCCCCCTGCTGCAACTTCTAAGAAAATTCTATGGTTGGCATATTTAGTAAACTTGAAGAGAGCCTTATGGATTTGTTTTGCAAGCTCACGAGTAGGAGCAAGAATAAGGCTTTGAATTTTTTTATTTTTAGGGGCAATTTTAGTGAGCAAAGGGAGACCAAAAGCGGCAGTTTTGCCAGTTCCAGTTTGAGCCTGCGCAACGAAGTCATGTCCACGATCGAGAAGGTAGGGAATAGATTGCGACTGCACCGGAGTAGGTTTTTGAATACCTAGTTCATCGAGACCCTTAATGAGATCAGAAGGTATCCCAAGAGATTTAAAGTCGCTCACAAAGCAAGGATGTAGACGCTAGCGAGAATAAAGCCAAGCATGAGCCCACAAGATCTTGAAAAAGAAAAAATAGCAAAGGGGCTCTTTTCCCACCCTTGCGCACTGTGGGGTCTCCTTTCCGGTCTTGCTAAAATTAGTCGCTCTTCGTTAAGTCCAAGCAAATAGCTTGACCTTTGTTGGTTCGAGCAAGAAGTTTTCCCTCACCAATCGCAAGAGGTGCCCAGCAAAGTTTTTTGAGAATTTGGTGTCGCCCATTTTCAGTGAACCCATCCAACCCAGATTTTCCAAAGACAACTAAGCCTGTTTCTGTTAGAACAACTGTAGTTTCACCAATTTTAGCTGTCGAACCTCGAGTGCCAGGTAGAGAATGCTTCCAGAGGATTTTTCCACTTTTAAAGTCCATACGGTATAACTCGGTATTGTAACGTTTGTCTCCGAAACAACCGATAAGATCGTCACCCTCAAGAAAACAATTTTGAAAAATCATTGGTAAATCTCGGTTCCGGTGAACGATTTCAGGTTTCGACTTCGAAGTGTCAATGACGGCATAGCCCATATTGTATCCAGAAGAGATATAGACGAGATCTCCTAGCACCTGAGGATTCGAGGCATTCACATCATATGGAGTCCGCCAACCATATTCGAAAAGAACCTCACCCTTCCTCGAAAGATCATAGCCGACAACTGAGCGGCCATGGAAAACAACCGCTGCATCTTGGCCTTTGTGTTCATAGAGAACAGGCGCGGCGTAACCGGGTCGCACAACATTTGACGAACTCCAAACCAGTTTGCCTGTTTTTTTATTCAGCGCCACTAGAGCACCCTTTTTAGAACAAGGAAGACAGAGCAGAACATCTCCATAAACGACTGGGGATGAAGAAAAACCCCAAGTGGGCATATTGCCAGAGAGATCATCTTTGAATTCTATAACCCATTTCTCATCACCACTTTGAGCATCATAGCATGACAGCCGTCCCGATTTAGAGAGATTGTACACGAGACCTTCGTCTACAATAGGAGTCGCTCCAGGGCCGCCATCATAGAATTTCGGTGCAAGCTTCTCAGAATAAGTCTTTTTCCAGAGAATCTTCCCTGTCTTGGCGTCCAAGCACCAAAGAGTATCATTATCATCGCTATTTCCAACAGTATAGGCTCGACCAGCAGCAATCGTGAAACTGGAACAGCCCGTGCCCACATTTGCTTTCCAGAGTAGTTTGGGACCTTTCTTCTGGATATCTATTGGAATGTTGCCTGCAGCTGTTCCATTGCCATTTGGGCCTAGATACGAAGACCAGGTAGATCCCCAAGTCATGATGGTCAGACTAAAAAATAAGCTGATAAATTTCACTGGGGAGTTATACTGCAAAATCAAAGAGTTGCCAAACCAAGGTGTTGAATGTCCCTGTGTTTTCCACACTTCTCAGAGAGGTGAATAAACAAATTTTAATATCGTCTTCTTCTTCTTAGTGAGGATAACCCGTTTAAATCACTGTTCCACCCTTATCATACAAACGTTCCACGCTTGTAATAACTTGCGTAAACCAGCGTGATTAAGTCATGGCGACTCGAAGAACTTTGAATACTTCGCTTTTTAATGTCAGCTGCCCAGATTCTATTAACAAGCTTGTTAGCTCTATTTTGTAAGACCTGATAATGAAGACTTCCGAAAATGAAAAATGGATCCGCGTGGCCTTGGAAGAAGGGCGAAGAGGAATTGGTCTCACCGCGCCTAATCCTCCCGTGGGCGCAGTTGTGGTCAAAGACGGTATTGAAATAGCTCGAGGTTGGCATCACAAGGTTGGGTCTCTACATGCCGAAAAAGATGCTCTATCTAAGCTTAGAGGAGACGAAGCTCGAGGGGCGACAATCTATGTCACCCTTGAGCCGTGCAGCACCCATGGACGAACGGGGGCTTGTACGGAAGCTTTGATTTCGGCAGGTGTGGCCAAAGTGGTTTATGGAGCCTGTGATCCTAATCCTTCCCATGGCGGAGGGGCTGATAAGATTCTAGAGACAGCTGGTATCAAGGTTGTTGCTGGAGTCCTGGAGGAAGAATGTGAGGAGCTGATCCGAGGTTTCTCGATGGTCCAGAGGCAGGGCCGACCGTGGCTCATTGCTAAAACTGCTATGTCTTTAGATGGACGAATTACGCGTCCAAAACAGGAGGGTCAATGGCTCAGTGGACCTGATTCTAGGGAAGAAGTTCAGCAACTTAGAGTTGAAGCTGATGCTATCCTTACTTCAGGTGAAACGATTAGACGTGACAATCCCGCCTTGACTTTGCGAGGACCGAGAATTTCGTCGGAAAAAACTCAGCCGTGGCGTGTGGTTATGACCCACCAAGGGATCAATCAAAAAGGTTTCCAGATCTTTGAAGATGAGTGGAAAGAGCGTACCTTAACCTTTCAAAATCGACCTAAGTACGAAGTTCTTCGTAATTTATCTGAACAGTACGGAGTGAATACGGTTTTATTAGAAACTGGAGGTTCATTGCTGGGTTCATTTCTAGATGACGGTCTAATTGACGAATGGGTCATTTATCTTACCCCCTTAGTAACAGGCGGTCCAAAGATTGCGGTCGGGGGGTTTGGGAGCGAAAATTTGGAAGAGCGATTAAATCTAAAAAACGTTAGGATTCATCAAGTCGGCAGGGATGTTTGCGCAAGAGGAATCGTGGATCGGGGATCTTTAAAACCCCTTGATCGATAGTTGATTAACCAAACATCTGGGTCCAATGTCTTCCGTAGCGACCTAGGCCAATTTGTTTGTGGGATCCCTTGAACATATTTTTATGATGGCCTGGTGAATAGAACCAACCTTTGTTGGCGGCAGCAGGTAGAGTTGATCCCATGTAGATGTTTTCGCCACTTGCTTTAGTACCTTCATTGGCTGCTCGGTCCCAGGGAGTTTTCTTTCCGGCGAGGGGGGATTCATGAGCAAAAAATTTGTGCCTTTCCATATCTTCAGAATGACCTCGACTCGCATCGCATAGTTTTGAGTCAATTATGAGAGCATTGAGACCCAGTAGTAGTCTCCACTCATTGACTTCCCGAATCCCTCTTCTTTCGTCATCTGGGACATTTTCTTTCCCGGCGATTTTGTCATTGTCTCCCATGATGCGGAGACCATCGTGGGGTAGTCCGGATACGGATGATATAGCCTCTTTCTCTTTGGAGATAATTTTTTGTTCCGCTTTCTCTTCATCATGAAGAACTGCAGTATCGACAATTGCGTCTCTAAACTTCGCTAGAATTAAAACGATTTTTCGTTGTCGATTTAAAGTAGCTGGAGCAGTTGCGAAGACTTGTTCGGCACTTGGCATAATGAGTTTTTTTAAACCTTTAATCGCAGGCATGCTCTTGGTTTTGAGGAGGGGTTTCATGGAAGCTTCATTAAGTTGGTAGACCACCATGAAATCTTTGCGATACTGGCGGATCTGGCGATTTGCTTCAGCTTTTGCTTCACCTGAGTATTGAGCCTGCACAAAATCATTGTGATCTTTAAGGTATCGGTCTCTCAATAGTGGCCAGGTCTGATCAAATTCCTTCAGAAGGGGAACAAGCTCTTTGTTTTCGAGCGTCTCAAGATCAGAGATGAGATCGCCCAGTCCTTCGTTATTTTCGATAACAGCTTGTAGGCGAACGAATATTTCGTTTGTTGTTAAAGTTGCTGCTTTGACTGGGATCAAAGTGAGCAGCAAAAAAAGGAGGAAAACGGCTTTCATTGCAATTTGAGGGCTTGGGGAGATTAATCACAAGTGGCTTACTTGTCGTTTAAAAAAGCACCTAAATCTGAGAGTGAATAATTTAGAAGGCTCGTTGATTCCGCTTAGGAATCTTCACGTTGTATGGGGATTCATTACTATCTTTTAAAGAGAGGGTTAATCTAGAAGGCAATCACTCAAATTCCTCTTTTTCTCAAAGTTTTAGACAGAATTACCCTCTAATAGCGGTTATATTTGTGTAACAATGGTTGTTGTTGCGTGTGTGCTCAACAGCGGTTCTCCTTTTAAGGTGGGCCGCTGTTGTTATTTAGGGATACTTTAAAGTGCTGAAGGACAATAAGTTAAGTGGATTTAAGAAATTTAAATCAATTATTTTATTGTAATCTTTCCTCTCAATCAGGTGGTCACCTCGCTTGTGTTTGCGAAGAATCTTGTTAGCGTATGACTCTTCCTATGTATTGCTATCCCAAAGAATATGACGTTCTCGTGATCGGGGGAGGTCATGCTGGAGTTGAGGCAGCGCTTGCTGCTGCCCGCCTTGGTGTTTCGGTGGCAATGCTCACTCAGAACCTAGACACAATAGGCCAGATGAGCTGCAACCCGGCAATTGGAGGCCTTGCGAAAGGGCACATGGTTCGGGAGATTGACGCACTTGGTGGGATCATGGGTAAGAACACTGACGCTACCGCTATTCAGTGGCGCATGCTTAATGCGGGCAAGGGACCATCCGTTCGAGCTCCGCGTGCCCAGTGCGATAAGAAAGCGTATCAATTTAGGATTAAGCGAATGATTGAGGGAACAGAAGGATTGGATCTTCACCAAGGGAATGTCGCAACCATCTTAGTCGAGAGTGATCAAGTGAAGGGTGTCCAAACTTCGCTCCAGATGGAGATCCGTGCTAAAACTGTGATCCTCTCTGCGGGGACCTTTATGCGGGGCCTCATGCATGTTGGTTTGAAAAATGAAAAAGGAGGGCGGATGGGGGACGCTACTTCAACTGTTTCTGAATCATTGAAGGATCTTGGTTTTGAGATCGATCGCTTTAAAACGGGAACACCTTGTCGTTTAAATGGTCGCAGCCTCGACTTCTCCAAATGTGAAAAGCAAGAAGGAGATAGTCCGCCTTCTTTGTTTACTTACCACCCCGATCTTATCAAAAAGGAAGAGAACGACATCTTCACTCTGAATGATTGGTCAGATCCGAAGTTCCACGTGGAACAAATTCCTTGCTGGATCACTTGGACAACCCCGAAAACTCACGACATTATTCGCGATAATCTCGACCAGTCGCCGATGTATTCGGGTAAAATTGAGGGTGTTGGTCCGCGCTATTGTCCTTCAATTGAAGATAAGGTTGTTCGTTTTGCAGAGAAAGAGCGCCATCAAGTGTTTCTTGAACCAGAAGGCCGCCACACCCTTGAGTATTACGTAAACGGGGTTTCTACTTCCCTTCCTTATGAGGTTCAGCTCGACTTTCTTCGTGCTATTCCTGGATTAGAAAAGTGTGAGATCATTCGTCCTGGCTATGCTGTGGAATACGACTATTGCCCTCCAACCCAGTTAAAGCCAACTTTGGAGACCAAGAGGATCGGTGGATTATTCTTCGCTGGTCAAATAAATGGAACGTCAGGATATGAGGAAGCAGCTGGTCAAGGGCTTCTTGCTGGGGCAAATGCGGCGCTCAAGGTCAGGGGGGAAGGGGACTTGGTGCTGGGGCGCGATGAAGCTTATCTTGGTGTAATGATCGACGACTTGGTCACGAAAGGATGCACTGAACCTTACCGGATGTTTACCAGTCGGGCAGAATATCGCCTTTTGCTTCGCCAAGATAATGCTGATGAGCGTCTGAGCCCCGTGGCTTCCGAGCTTGGTCTTTTGGAGAATGAGCATATTGAGCTTTTTTCGAGGAAACAGGCTTCGCTATTGGAAGCTCGTGATTTTATCAGGAAGACGTCACACGAACGAATCAAGCTAGATCATTGGTTTCGTCAGGGGGGTCATCGCTGGGAAGATTTACCATCTGAGATGAGCGAAAAGTTCCACGTGGAACTTTGGCCCATCCTTGAGGCCGATTTTAAATATGAAGGACACATCAAGCGACAACAACAAGAAGTCGATCGCTTCCAAAAGCAGGAATCTGCGCTAATTCCAGAAGATATGGATTATCAAGAGCTTACGGGTCTTAAAGCTGAAGCTCGTCAACGCTTCAGTGATATTCGGCCTCGTACTTTGGGTCAGGCTGCTAGAATCTCTGGAATTACGGCAGCGGATATGACTCTTTTGATGATCTCTCTGGAAAAGCGTAAAAAGGCTCTGGAGATCAAAGCTTAAGATTAGATATTTACCGG
>DIHU01000138.1:823-5396 GCA_002420315.1 Akkermansiaceae bacterium UBA5688 | reverse complement strand
GCTCGACGACCTTGCGGCTCTCAATGGGGATTCGTTTGGCCGCTTCGGCGACCCGGAGATCCAGACGCGCATCGCCCAGTATGAGATGGCTTTCCGAATGCAGACCGCGGCCCCGGAAATCGTGGATCTTTCGGACGAACCGGAGAGCACCTTCAAACTCTACGGCGATGCCGCGCGCCAACCAGGCACCTACGCTTACAACTGTCTTTTGGCGCGACGCTTGGCCGAACGCGACGTGCGATTTGTGCAACTCTTCCACCGCGGTTGGGACCAACACGGTAGCCTCGTTCCACATCTGACCGCGCAGTGTAAGGATACCGATCAGGCCTCGGCAGCGCTGGTCACTGATCTTGAACAGCGTGGGTTACTTGATGACACTTTGGTGATTTGGGGCGGCGAATTTGGGCGCACCAGCTATAGCCAGGGCGGTTTAGGTAACGGTCGCGATCACCACGGCCGCTGCTTTTCAATCTGGATGGCGGGTGGAGGGATCAAACGCGGCCACGTCCATGGCGCCACAGACGATTACTGTTACAATATCGTTAAGGATCCCGTGCATATCAATGATATGAACGCCACCATCCTCCATTGCATGGGAATTGACCACGAGCGATTCACCTTCAAATTTCAAGGACTTAACACCCGTCTTACTGGGGTGGAGGAAGCGCATGTGGCGCATCAAATCCTCGCTTAAGTCGGGACAAACCAGGAGACTATACCTAGAGTCCTTGGAAGATGAGTTCCCATTCAGCTGCTAGCAATCTCGCTTTCGCCGCGGGTCTGCTTCTTTTCGCTCCGGGAGTATGGGCCAAACTGGAATTCAATCGGGACATTCGCCCGATTCTTTCCGACAAGTGTTTCGCGTGTCATGGGTTTGATGCGAAGACACGTGAGGGCGGGTTGAGATTAGATACGGAGGAAGGAGCCTATTCTTTGAAGGATGGCGTTCAGGCGATTAAGCCTGGCGATTTGCAGGGGAGTGAAGTTTGGCATCGCATCACACATGTTGATGAAGACGAGGTGATGCCGCCGCCGGAGAGCAACAAGAGTCTTACGAAGGAGGAGAGAGAAGTTCTTAAACGTTGGATTGAGGATGGTGGGAAATATCAAGCGCATTGGGCTTTCGTGCCTCCAAAAAAGATGGCGCCTCCGGTGGTTTTGGGAGCGCGCAATCCTATCGATCAATTTATCGGAGCACGTCTCGAAGAAGAGGAACTGTCGTTCTCGCCAGAGGCTGATCGCACGACCTTGATTCGCCGGGTCACTTTGGATCTCACTGGGTTGCCGCCGACTTCGCAGCAATTGGATCAGTTTCTCAATGACGCGGCACCTGGAGCCTACGAACGATTGGTGGATCGCTTGATGGCGAGTCGCGATTATGCCGAGCGCCGGGCGCAGGATTGGCTCGATCTAGCCCGTTATGCTGACACGCGGGGCTTTGCGGATGACAAGATGCGTCAAATCTGGCCCTACCGTGATTGGGTGGTTCGTGCGCTTCATCGCAACATGCCATTCGATCAATTTACGATCGAGCAACTTGCGGGGGATATGCTGCCCAACGCGACTGAGGAGCAACGAATTGCGACGGGCTTTCACCGCAACGCGCCTCAGGCTCGTGGTAACACCTACCCGGTCGAAGAGTATCGGCTCAAAGGAGTGACCGATCGGGTCAATACGACGGGAAAAGTCTGGTTAGGTTTGACCATGGAATGTGCGGAGTGCCACGACCACAAATTCGATCCCATCAGTCAGCGCGACTACTTCTCGATGTTCGCAATTTTCAACAACACCGAGCACCGTGGCAAGGGGTATGGGCAGGGAGGTCCGGTAATGACCTACCGACCTCTAGTTTCTGATCCTGATCCGAATCTCTTAGCCGAGCGGGCCCGTCTTAAGGCTGACTTGATTTCAGCGCGCAAGAACCTTCCTGCCCCAAAGGCTCTCGGCGAGGAAGGCTTGTTGGGAAAATGGGACGCACCCCATCTCGAGCCCGACGCTGAAAGATTTTGCCTCACAGGAGACCTCACCATCACTGCCAAAATCCGCACCAAGCAAGCGGCCGCGAATATTGCGTCTAAATATGATTGGCCTGGTAAGCAACGAAGTTATGTCTTCGGGGTCGGCGGTGAGGGCGATGAAGAAGGAAGGCCCGGGCACCTCTTTTTCTGGGCATCCGCTCGGACCGATCCCTATCAAGGCGTTGCCATCCACGGCAGTCGCGCGATTAATGATGATCGCGATCACGATGTAGCCTTGGTCTTCAAAGCTGGGAAATCAGTGCGCCTTTTCGTCGATGGAATTGAGGACACTGAGGCTCGCGTGATCGGTAAGCCGCCCGGATCGATTGCCGTTGCAAATCGCCCTCTCGCGATCGGGGGCGGTTATAAAAATTCGCTCAAGCCCAATGCGCATCGCTTCGAAGGTTCGCTCACGGAGGTTCGGCTCTACGACCGCGCCCTCGAACTGATTCCAGAGAGCGAGGAAATTCAAAAGCTCCAACTGGCTTTGCATAAAATCGACGATAAGCAATCTGCTGCTTCTAGAGAAGTTCCGGCTGTTCCTGTGATGAAAGAGCGCACGTCGCCCCGGCAAACTTTCATTCACCTACGTGGAAGTTTTCTCAGCCCGGGAGGTAAAGTGTTACCTGCCGCTCCTAAAGTCCTGGTATCCGATGGTGAAAGGGAACCTGGTGACCGACTCGAATTTGCGCGTTGGCTCGTCGATGGGAAGAATCCGCTAGTTGCGCGGGTTGTTGTGAATCGCTTTTGGCAGAGTTATTTTGGTCAAGGTCTCGTTAGTACTTCGGACGACTTCGGGGCTCAAGGAGCGCCGGCAACTCATCCCGAATTACTTGACTGGTTAGCGACTGAATTTGTCGATAGCGGTTGGGATATGAAATACCTCAATCGCCTGATTGTGACCTCGGCGGTGTATCGGCAAGCGGCGAAGATTAGTTCGCGGCTTAGGGAAAGAGATCCCACAAATCGACTCCTCTCCCGCATGCCACGTGTCCGACTGCCTGCCGAGCAAATCCGTGACCAAGCCCTTGCAATCGGTGGCCTTCTTAAAGCTTTTCGTGGAGGACCAAGTGTTTTTCCTCTGCAGCCTAAAAATTATTGGGAAGACCGCGATCTTCCCGGGAAATGGAAGGCTGGTAGTGGTGACGATTTATACCGTAAGAGTCTTTACATTTACTGGAGACGGATGGCTCTTCATCCCACGATGGAACTCCTTGATGCTCCAGCTCGTGCAGTTTGCGTATCCAGACGCAATTCGGCAAACTTACCGACCCAGGCGCTCGTGACTTTGAATGCGCCGGTCTTTGTTGAGTCCGCAGAGGGCCTGGCCAAACGACTTGTTGGGGAGGCTTCTG
Organism: Akkermansiaceae bacterium UBA5688; assembly: GCA_002420315.1. Taxonomy (GTDB): domain Bacteria; phylum Verrucomicrobiota; class Verrucomicrobiia; order Verrucomicrobiales; family Akkermansiaceae; genus SW10. Next base: position 2,023 of record DIHU01000138.1, on the reverse strand, counting down.
GTTCGAAGAAACGCCTCAATCTCGCCTTCCGTCTTTGCCTTGGTCGGCTTCCTGATGCTGATGAGCGCGAGAAGTTCTTGAGTTTCTTGGAGAGTCATTCCGCGTCATCTGATCTCGCGAAATGGCAGAGTTTATCTACCGTTCTTTTGAACCTCGACGAAACCATTACGCGTCCATGAATCATTTAAACTCCTCAGCAGATCTTACTCGCCGCGCTTTTCTGGGACGGTCGGCGGGTGGGATTGGTTCGGTAGCGCTTGCTTCCTTGCTGAATGACAAGCTTCGCGCAGGGCAGGGGAGCTTGCCGAACTTCCATCATGCTCCGAAAGCAAAGCGCGTCATTTTTCTCTTCATGGCGGGTGGGCCTTCACACATCGATCTTTTTGATCCCAAGCCGAAGCTCAACGAACTCGATGGGAAAGAGATTCCAAAGGAGTTGCTGAAGGACCATCAGCAGTTTGCTTTGATTCGCGGGACTCCGAATCTTAAGGGTTCGCCTTATACTTTTCGTCAGCATGGAGAATCAGGCACCATTATTTCAGAATTAATGCCTCATCTTTCAAAGGTCGCTGATGAATTAACGGTGATTCGTTCGATGCATACCGACACCAATGTACATGATCCGGGAGTGAATTTCATGAACTGTGGAACCTTGTTGGGTGATCGGCCGACTCTTGGATCCTGGATGTCTTATGGGCTTGGCTCGGTTAATGATGACCTTCCCGCTTATACGGTGCTGACTTCCGGAGTGAGCGATGGCCAACCGCTTTTGCAGAGTTTTTGGGGGAATGGATTTCTCGAATCCCGGCACGCCGGCGTGCCTTTCCGGAATAGTGGTGCTCCAGTGCTCCATCTTGATAACCCAAAGGGCGTCTCGACGAAGGGGAGGCGAAATGAACTTGATTTGCTACAGTGGATGAATCGCCGCCAATACCAGACTCTCGGTGATCCCGAGATTGCGACTCGCATTGCTTCCTATGAATTGGCTTTCCGCATGCAGGCCAGCGTGCCGCAACTTGCTGATCTGAGTCAGGAGTCAGAGAAAACCCTTGAGCAATATGGCGCTGATCGCGTGAAGCCATCCTTTGCCCGGAACTGCCTGATGGCGCGTCGCCTCGTCGAGCGTGGCGTTCGCTTTGTACAACTCTACGACCGTGGTTGGGATTCACACACCGATATGGATCGCGAACACCGAAGGCA
>DIHU01000138.1:0-439 GCA_002420315.1 Akkermansiaceae bacterium UBA5688 | reverse complement strand
GACACCCTCGTCATCTGGGGTGGTGAATTTGGCCGGACACCAGTGGCTCAAGTGATGGGTAAAACCTGGGGGCGGGACCACCATCCGCATGGCTTTACGATGTGGATGGCGGGCGGTGGAATGAAGCCTGGTTTGACTTATGGTGCGACCGATGAGTTCGGCTATCACGCCGCCAAGAATAAGGTCCACGTCCACGACCTTCATGCTACTATTTTGCATCAACTTGGGATCGACCATAAACGCCTCAGTTTCCGCAGTCAGGGTCGTGATTTCCGCCTCACCGATGTGCATGGCCACGTGATTAAGGATATACTGAGCTAAGTTGCAGGAATTTGGAGGGTTTCCAAGCTAGACGATTGAGCCTGCTCGGGATAAAATAACCATCACCCGGTTGAAGACGGGCACACACACATCTATATTTCTTACTAATGTCGTCGAA
>DIHU01000170.1:1358-3891 GCA_002420315.1 Akkermansiaceae bacterium UBA5688 | reverse complement strand
GTCTGCTTAAGGGAGTCTTTGACTATCTTAAGGTATGCTCGGCTCAGTCCCTAAATGCCCATAGGTGGCTGCCTGTCCTAAGGTATAGAGTGTCGTCGACGATCGCGGGTGAAGACAGTATGGATTCCTCCATATCGATTTTCTTGATGATCTCGAATTCGTCCGACGCTTTGAAAAGCGTTATGATGCCTTCTTTAGAGGCAACTAAAATCTGACCGTCGACACCAATGGGTGACGCGTAATATTCTCCCGATACGCCTATTTTTTCCGATTCGAAGAACGGTTCTCCTGAGATCGGATGAATGGCGGTGAGGTAGCCTCCTTTTTTTACGTAGTATAGACGATCTTGATACAACAGAGGAGAGGCGACATAAGGAAGCGCTTTCCTCTTTTTCCAATTTACGTGCGTCTTGGTAATATCTCCTTTGCCTCCAGCGGATATGGAGACAAGAACGTTTCTACCTCTTAGGGATTTACCGGAGTTTTTAAACAATGGAGCGATTTCCTTTTTTTCCCAATATCCTGATTGGTCCCGATCATTGAAGTTGAAGGCATCTTGAGCTCGGCTAGGAGGAAATTCCATGGGAGCGATTTTGCCGTCTTTATTCTTGTCGAATCTGTCCATGAACGCCGGGAAGCTTGCAAGCTGTTCTGGAGTCAATTGATCATCTTCGAAGAAGAGTGATGCGACTCTCGTACTTCCAGTTACATGGGCGGTTGTCCACGCTCCAAAGTAGACTTTGTCATCACTGGCGACAGGAGGCGGACAGGTAAAGCCTGGGAGATTGGTTACGTGCCAGATGGCTTCGCCGTTCGATAGATCGTAGGAAGCGATGGATGCGGATCCGCTTTGAAGGATCTCAATACGGCTGCCTTGGGGCCAAACATAAGGTGTAGAATAACTGATAATCGTTTTGGGGCGTTCCGCATGCCAAAGTTCTTCGCCGGTTTTAAAATCCAAGCAGAGCAGTCCGGAGCGCAGGCCTCCATCGCAATTGATGAGAAGCTTCCCGTCGACGAGCGCAGGTGATGCGCCGTATCCGAAATCGCTACTAGAGGGTAGAAAGGCTTTGTCCCAAAGCAGATTGCCATCCATGTCGCTTACGACGAGTCCGCAGTCGCCGAACAAGAAAGCGACCCTTTCTCCATCTGTGCATGGGGTCGGTGCCGATGCCGAGCTGTCTTTGTGAGAGTAGCGTTGCAATTCTTTGATCGGGCGTTCGTTTTGCCAGAGGATTGAGCCGTCCGATCTTCTGATGCAGATCATGAGTAGCTTCAAATCTTCGTAGGCGGTTAGAAATATGCGGTCGCCCCAAATAGCTGGAGAGGAGTGTCCCTCTGGAATTTCAGTCTTCCAGAGAACGTTTTCGTTGGGCCCGAACGATTTTGGCAGTGATTGATCGATTGCCACCGAACGGCCTTCGGGGCCCCTGAACTGGGGCCAGTACGCCTCGGCTAATGAGAGAGTGGGAATTGAAGTTATAGCGAAAAGGACAACGGTCGAGATGGTTTTTTTTGGCATAGCTTTCATGATTTGTGGTATTTCTATTAGCTCAAAGATTCACTACAATCATTTTAAGGATAAAAAATCTCTGACCGGATTATATAAGGAATCCGCCAGTTCTTCCCCCGGCGGGGTGGGGTGCTTCAGATGGCGGGGAGGGATCTTGTTAGACCTAGAGAAGAAAGCACGGCTTAACTCTTCATGCGTGCTAGCGGCTGGCATTTTGGGTTACGGCTGCCATCACTATAGGCTTGAGTAGCGACCATGAGAAATACTTGTGAACTTTATGAATAAAATCCTTAATTTTAATATGTTTAGTGACTGCTCAAAAGGATAACTAATCTACTGTTAGAACCTCTTCCATCCCATGTTTATTAAATCTTCAATCTTACTCAGTCCCTTTCTTGTCGGCACAGCATCGGCAACTGTGACCATAAATTCTCGAGCTGATCTGGGGGATCCTTCTCTTTTGGAATTCAGCAAAAATTAAAATGTAATGGAAAAGATGAAAAAACTAATTCTCTTGCTATTCAGCGTTGCAAGCTTGGCTGTCATACCGACTTCACAGGCTACTCTTATATTCCATGAGCCATTCGACGCTGCAGGTGGCACTACTTTGGCTAACCTCGGGACTCCACTTGGAGGTAGCGGTTCTTGGTCGGACAATAGCTCTGGAACAGGTAATGATGGCAGCGGTCAAGAGATGACGGTTCGGGCCAATGGAACGACCGGTGCGAACTCTGGCCAAACTTGGGCCGGGATCCCCAGCACTTCAGCTTATCCAAACACCGGTGGCTTCCTCGAAGGCGAGCGGCGCAACGATAACTCGGGCTCTATTTCCCTCTCGACTTCAGTGGCTTCCGAGTTTGTCGATGGCTCAACGATCTGGCTCAGTTTTGTCGCAGGCGCAACGCTTGTGCCAGGCCAGCCAGACAACCACCACAAGCCAAACGTCGCCATCGGGCAAGGAGCACTTCTAGACGACCGAGCCCAAGTTGCTGCCGGTGAAGCCGTTGGCGGAGGCGTGGC
>DIHU01000170.1:0-1020 GCA_002420315.1 Akkermansiaceae bacterium UBA5688 | reverse complement strand
CAATCCGCGGGCGAGGTACTGGGACGACCAGAACACGGATGGCTTATACGAGGACTTTCTCGGAGATAGACTTTCCCGCATCTCACCCCAGCAACTTTTTGTCACTAAGTTTGAATTTGGTGCCGCCAACGATACGATCACAACAGCGGTGTTTGACATCGAATCATATCTTGGCTTGTCAGAGAGCGACTTCGACAATGCCCCCCAAACAACCATCACCACGGTCAACAACCTAGACAATGCTAGCTTTGATACGCTTTCCTTCCACGGTAGTCGGAGTAGCTATGATGAGATTCGCCTCGCCACCACCTTTGATGAGGCGGTTGGGCTTGGAGGGGCCGTCATTCCAGAGCCCTCTTCAGTCCTCTTATCCTTCATCGGACTCGGTGTCCTCGTGATGCGTTGCCGCCGATAGTTGGCCAATTTGTTGTTTCCAAATCTAAATAAAAACGCCAAACCTCGGTTATGAGAAATTCGCCGTTTTTTCGATCTTGCCTTACGCTAGGCTCTGTTGCTTTGGGGCTTGGCATGGCCAGAGGAGACCTGCTCTTCTACGAACCCTTCGATTACGCCCCGAACAGTGCCCTCGCTGGACTAATGCCAGCGCTCGGTGCCGGTGGCCCATGGGTTGACAATAGCTCTGGAACTGGAAATGGTGGAAGTGGTCAAGCAATGACTGTTCGGTCTAATGGGACGACCGGCGCGGACTCTGGCCAAACTTGGCCTGGAATACCCTCTGCCTCCACCTTCGTGAACTCCGGTGGCTACCTCGAGGGCGAGCGCCGTGACGACAACTCCGGGCATATCCCGCTTGCCGCCGAAGTGACCGCTAAGTTCATCGACGGAGCAACGATCTGGCTCAGTTTTGTCGCAGGCGCAACGACTGTTGAAGGCCAGCCAGACAACCATCACAAGCCGAACGTCGCCATTGGGCAGGAGGAACTGCTCGACAACCGCGCTCAAGTTGCTGCCGGTGAAGCCGTTGGCGGAGGCGTCGCCCACAATACTTCGGGGGGCAAT
>DIHU01000156.1 GCA_002420315.1 Akkermansiaceae bacterium UBA5688 | reverse complement strand
TAACGATTGCAACTTATGCATTCGCGAAAGAGAAGATGTTTGGTAACGGATCTCTCCCGGCATTCCTGAAGCATTTTGATACAAATTCGGATGATCTTATTGACGAAGAAGAGCGACAAGCTATCCGGGATCTTCGCGCAAAATTGCGTGAAAAAAGGCGGACCTCCATAGATCTAGACCAAGATGGTGATATCTCCGAAAACGAAGTATCCATGGCCCGCGCTGCCCTGAGAGAACAGATAGAACAAAGAAGGCTCCAAAAGTTTTCATCCATCGCAGGCGAGGATGATTTAATATCACGCGAGGAATATACGACCATTCCCGGGGTCAGAAACCTTCCAGATTTTATTTTTGATGCGGTTTGGCGCCGCCTTGATACTGATGAAAGCGGTTATATTTCGCCCGAGGAATTTTTATCCCGGCTTTTAAAACACTAGCCTTGGCTTAAGATCAAAGAGATTGAGGACCGAATGCCTGGGGAAGAAGTTCGGATAATGTCGTTCGTGAGCTGACTTTCCCAAGCTCATCGACCATTATAATTGACAGCTCGGGGGCAAACTCATTGAGCACCTGACGACAGGCCCCGCATGGGCTTCCTCCTCCTCTTACCACGACTACTAATTTTTTAAACGCCCGCTCTCCCGCAGCAATCGCAGAACCGACAGCAACTCGTTCCGCGCAAATCGTGAGGCCGTAAGAGGCATTCTCAACATTAACTCCAGTGTAAATATTCCCAGAATCAGCTAGCAAAGCAGCACTGACCGGAAACGAAGAGTATGGACAATAACAAGCAGATCTAGCTGCCATTGCCTCTTCAATAAGAAGTTCATCACTCATAAGACGATTTTTACGGTTGCTTCGAGAGCCACTTCCATCATTGCAGTAAAACTAACCTCTCGCTCTTCGCTCGTAGTAGTTTCCCCAGTCCGCACGTGATCGCTCACTGTACAAATTGCCATCCCCCTTGCTCCAAATTCCGCACAGACACCAAAAAGACCTGCAGCCTCCATCTCAACTCCCAAAACCCCCATACTTTCCATTAAATCAAACATTCCTCCATCAGGAGTATAAAAAAGATCCGCAGAAAAAAGGTTCCCTACCCTCACTGGAACCCCTAGTTCACCTGCCGCAACGACGTGAGCCGACAGTAAATCGTAATCAGCAATCGCGGAATAATCATGCCCGCCAAATCGGCTCCGATTCACTCCACTATCCGTACAGGCCCCCATTCCAATCAAGACATCGCGAACCTTCACCTCTTTGGACACTGCCCCACAACTTCCTACCCTGATGAGATTTTTGACTCCATATTCCGTGATAAGCTCCTTGGCATAAATCGAAATAGAAGGGATTCCCATCCCTGTCCCCATTACTGACACCGGCACCCCTTTATAGGACCCGGTGTAAGCCAACATATTACGCACTGAATTGATTTTTCGACAGTCTTTCAAAAAATGATCCGCGATAAATTTTGCTCGCAAAGGGTCTCCCGGGAGAAGAATTGTCTCTGCGAATCCATCAGGATCTGCTTCAAGGTGCGGAGTTGCCATAACTAAGAACTACTCAATTACGGTTCCCTCGTCCACCTCGACGCCGAAGAACTTCCCTATTGTCGCTCCAATATCCGAGAATGAATCGCGGATACCCGCATTACTAAGACCAGAAAATTGCCCACCCGTCATTAAAACCGGAACCCGTTCACGAGTGTGATCAGTCCCACTCCACGTGGGGTCGTTCCCATGATCCGCTGTAATCACGACAACATCATCCGGTAATCTTTCCTCAAGAAAACACCCCAACTCGCGATCCCATGCTTCAAGTGCTAGCCCATAACCTCGTGGATCTCGCCGGTGACCGAAAAGCATATCAAAATCCACAAAATTTGTCATGATCAACCCACCCTCTGCGGCTGCTTCCCGCGTCCTTCCCCAAAGCTGATTGTGGCCATTGGCTTTCACTTCTTTGGTCATTCCAACATGGGCAAAGATGTCTCCAATCTTCCCCAGCCCAGTCACCTCATGCCCTGCATCTTTAATCAATTCTAGCACGGTTGATTTGGGAGGTCGGACCGCAAAGTCACGACGGTTTTCCGTCCGGGTAAAAGCTTCTGACTCACCGACAAAGGGGCGAGCAATAACACGTCCTAGCAAAGGTTCCAGAGTAAGCTCGCGAACCAACTCGCAAAGTTGATATAGCCTCTCCAAACCAAAATGATCCTCGTGTGCAGCAATTTGAAAAACTGAATCTGCCGAAGTGTAAAAGATGGGCATCCCAGTCTGCACACTTTTCTCCCCATATTTCTCAATCACGACTGTTCCCGAAGCATGACAATTGGCGAGCGAACCCTCCAATCCACTCTGTAAGTATATTTCACTTAACAAGGCACTTGGAAAACTCTCTTGGGTATCCGGATAATATGCCCATTCCCATTTCACAGGAACCCCAGCCATCTCCCAATGTCCGCTTGGAGTATCTTTCCCCGTAGAAATCTCGCTAGCCGCTGCAAATGTTCCAGTAACACATTCCTCGGACCATCCCATAGGTTGATGGCGATGGACCAGCTGGTAAGCAGCGCCCAGCCCCAAGCTCCTTAAATTTGGCAGGTCTAGGGACCGCCCTTCATATTTTACAAACCACTCAGAAATATGCCCTAAGGTATCGCTACCACTATCTCCATACTTTTCAGCATCTGGTGCTCCGCCAATCCCCAATGAATCCAGAACAAACCAAAACAACCGTTTCACGATCCAACCCTAAACAAGTCATAATAAATTGCAAACGAAGCTAATAGCTCACAACTACTTCTCTGACTTAAGGGCGTTGATTCCACCCTCAAGAACAAGGACCTGAAGCCCAAGCGCCTCGCCATGCTTCTCCCGCAATTGCCTCGCGACATATTTAGAAGATCCGCAGCCAGACTGATTACAGTAAACTACAACAATTGGTTTGAAATCTTCGTTCATCTTCCCCATAAAACCAAATTCGAGATCGATCCAATCTTCCTGATCGTTCAACAAGACTGATCCGTCGACACCATCGGCTTCCCATTGCTTACGAGGGCGAGCATCGACCCATAAAATTTCATCTGCATTCAATTCCCTAACAGTTGAAAGGCAAACAACATATTCAGGTAAGGAATCCTGATCACAAATCACCGAACGATCCGGTCCACCCATAATTTGGAAAGTAATAAAAGCTCCAAGTGAACTAAGAAAACTCAAAAAGAAAATGGTTTCGACCAAACGCTTCATCTCACCTGATCTTCACAGGTTTACCTGACATCTTTGGCTGCACCACTGCATAGAGAACCCTGCGCTTAAAGCGAGGAAAGGGAGAATCGGTTCGCAAGCTAATCATTCCCATTCCAGGCTTCTCGGTGCTCGTTGGTTTGAGCCGGAGTTCGTATTCCCACCCTTCTTTGATGGTCTTAAGTTGGTAAGGAAAAACTTTGTCGTTATTACCCATATCAGAAAGAATTTTAATTGGTTTGTCGTGATTGACGGTAATTCTCACCACCCGTTCATCTGCGAGTCCACCTTTACTCCACTTCAAAGTAGAAGGATCGATCTTGATCAACTCAGGGATTACCACCTTGAAATTTAAAATCATCGGCTCGTCACGACCGGCCAGAAAGATCTTAATCGACTTCTCAACAGTTCCCAGAAACTGTTTCGTCTCAAAACGCCCTTGGATGACTCCTTTCTCTCCGACCTTCCAATTAAGCTTGGGCGTACGATCAGCACCAAGTGGAACTTGCGGGGTTAAACAGGTGCAAAAAGCGTCCGCCTTAACGATCACCTCATCCTTCTCAACAATCTTGAAAGGGAAAAGCCCCATCGCTAAATTTTGGCCAGGTTCAACGACGATTTCTACCGTCTTGTTCTCAAAAACCATTTCAGCGGAGAGCGGACCACAGACTCCGATTAGAGCGATAATAAATGGAAATAACACTCTCATCACTCATTTAGTTTTTCAATTTTCACCCCTAAAATCAAGCGCCCCTTTCGCCACTCCGGGCCGATAAAATAGAGGGTTTTTCCCTTAGTGAGGATTGGGTTCACGCTGAAAACCTTTCGCTTACTTTGCCAGTATTCGAGGACCATTTGTAACTTTCTATCACCAGATTTACGGATCGGCTGGAAACTCACCAGAATCTCTTTTGAGGGAAGAAGGGGTGTCGCCCAATTCTCATATCCTTTCAGGATGTCCGGCATGTCACTCCCCATCAATCGGTAGTGCTCAAAATCGAGACCCTTGATTCCCCTTAGATTCTTAAGTTCGGTTTCCGATACCACTTTGGCAATTCCTCCGGCAGCAGCAGGGTCTTCGTTAGTCGCGAAAAAAAGTTGGACGTTCATCGCGCCGATCGACTTCATACCAGGGTCCTCGGCCCTCAGGCTTGGAGCAAGACAACAAAGAATAAAATAAAGGATAGAAATCTTCATAACCATTTAGTCAAAACGACTTGCTTCTGACCTAGAATAGCTCTTTGGCAATTCGGTATTCGTTGTTACAGTCCCAAAGTCAATATCATCACGAATCGCCGCCAATCCATGGACAAAAATGGCCGAGACATCCCCATCACTGTCAGCAACCACTTCGGCCTCCAATGATTCTCCTGTAAAATAAACAGTTGGAAGAAATTGAAGAAGGCGTGCTTCTTCCTGCCGCTGGGAAATTTTCTCATGATCAGAGCGGGAAATTCGGTGTCCTGCGAAAAATGAAAGAACCAAAGCCAGAGCCCCCACTGGAGCCCAAGCCCATCGAAGCGATTCCCACCAGTTACCCCCAATCTTGGACGGAGTCCGCGACTGAATTTCAAGATCGATTTTACGCATTAGCTGACGATTAAAAAAATCGCTATAAGGAGGATCCACTGATGTCGGGATCTCCTTTGCAACTGTTTCCGACACAGACTTCATTTCCTGAAGCTCGGCCTCGAGTTTTCCATCCTCCTGAAACAAAATTGCGAGCTGACTCTCTTCCTCCGAGGTCAGCTGGCCATCAATCCATTTTACAAATAGCTCTTCAGTCTTTTCCTTTTTCATCACAGAGTATGGTTTTGAGTTTTTTACGGGCGTAGTAGAGACGGCTCATAACTGTCCCAAGAGAGCATTCCATCACTTTTGCAATCTCCTTGTAATCGAAGCCCTGAACTTCTCTCAAAAGGATTGTCTCGCGATGCTCTGCGTTTAAAGTTGCGAGGGCTACAGTGATTTTCTTCCCAAGTTCGGAATTAGCGAGCGCCTCATCGGGCCTCGCTATCTTTGTCGGAGTGGTTTGAGCACCTGCCGCAATATCACTCTCCCTAAGAATCCCATCGTCTAGCTCTCCAGCTGATTCAATTTTTCGTTTTCTCAACCAGTCGTAAACGACGTTATGAGTAATACGGTAAAGCCAAGTCGAAAATTTAGCCCTGGCCTCAAACTTGGG
>DIHU01000216.1:5787-8066 GCA_002420315.1 Akkermansiaceae bacterium UBA5688 | reverse complement strand
ACTCTTAACCCGCGGGAACAAATCGTTATTCGCCTTCTCGACCTCGAGGAAAAGACCGTGCAGGATGCCTGCAATCTAACCGGCTGGGGAGCCTCAAAGATTAAGGTCACTGCCATGAGAGCCCGACGTAAACTCAGCGAGCAGCTCAAAAAACTTGAACCAAATCAGTGATATGAATGACAACGACGACCCTTGGAAGCGACTTGTTGATGCGGCAAAAACCGCACCCATTGACGAGCAGCCGGAGCCCAACTTCAAAATCAGCGTCAAAGCCCTGCGCAAAAGAGTTCAGTCGCTCTTTCTAGCCCTCACCTGGCGTAAGTGGTCAATCCTTGCCGCCATTCTTGCCGGTCTGATCTTACTCATTTTCTTTCTTCTTCGAGATGACTCTTCATTACCCGAATCAATCATCCCGACCGAACCCCCAACTGCTCCCGAGACCCTATGAAACCAAAACTTCGCGACTACCTAACCATCATCTTTGCACTGCTCATCATCTTCGTTTGTGGCTGTGGCGTAGGCTTCCTGATTGGAGAAAAGGAAGGGCGCCAAGAAACAGAAACGGCAAATGCTATCGGCTCTGAACACGATAGTGGTCATTGGGAAAAACAAACCATGGAGAGCCTCGGAAGCCGCCTTGATCTATCTGATGACCAACGCGAAAAGATTTTGGGCGAAATTGAGGCGACCTCACTTGAAATCGCGAACAACCAAGAAACAGCGATTGAAGACCACTACCGTGCCATTTTGGCGCTTCACGACCGTCTCATCCCCCATCTGGATCCCGATCAGCAGGAAAAAATCAAGAAAGATAGAAACAAGTTACAACGGACAATTGATCTTCGTTTCAAGTAACGAACCAGGACTATTTCGTGAAATCTTGGACGTCCTGCAATCTTCTCCCTCTTTGAACCTAGCAGAAAAAAAGGGAATAAACCATTTTCCCCAGGATCTTTATTTCTTGATCTACGATGTCTCAATATTTGGGTTGCTAAACCACAACGTGGGGAAAAGTAGTTTTTTGTAACCAATCCTAAAACCTCTTCGTCTTTCCTGATATGGTAGCTTCTAATTCGACCCTCCAATTTAAGAGCTAGCGTTTCCGTCGTAATTAGCCTATGGTTAAAGTTTAAATCTAAAATAATGTCGCGATCTTCTTTCATTTTAGCAGCCACTCTCTTCGTAGTCGCAGCTACAATGGTCTTCATCAGCTCATTCGACCGGGCCAATGAAAGGTCTCAGCCCGTCTCGGTTGGAGATCCAATTGACAAATTAAATGCTTTGCACGGCAGCGCACGTGAATCCACTCCTCGCACTCGGGTTAGGTCATCACGAGATAACGACAATACTCTTTCAGTCGAGAAATCAGCTACCAAACATCTTAACTTTGAGGAATTAGTCCGGGTCGACCAAATTTTGTCGCGGATAGAGCGTGATTCCCAAGAACAGCTAGATCAATATTCGAGAAACTATGGGCTAACCGGGAAACAACAACGTGAGATCTTCCCTGTCCTCGTCGCCTATCACGACCAAACTCATCCATCCATCAAGGTGAACGGTCAGACTATTCCCTCTGTAAATTTAGATTATAATCTGGAACAAACTATTTCTTCATTTCTCGACTCATCACAACGAGAAGCATTCCTAGAAGATGCCGCTGATCATGAAGCTTGGTGGATAGAAGTTGTGGGCCAGCTTGAGAACGACCTTGATACTGCTATTAGCAATGGCGAAATGGTTCCAGCCGAAAACCTTTCTCCGGGTCTTCGGATAGCCACGGAAAGTGCTGTTGGGGATGGTGGATCCTCCGGCCACTCCGGTGGAAATCTATTTGATTTACTTGCTCAATAATCTTTCCGAATAGCGTTGCCGCCAACTTTAAAAAGATGAATCTAACAATAATAATAATGACTAGCAGCCTGCTAACAGGTGCTGTGATTGCAGACCATATCGCTAAATCATTCGGAGACGGGACTCTCCCGGAATTTCTTACGAAGTATGATGTGAACGAAGACGGCTCCATCGACGAAGAAGAGCGTCAAGCGATCAAAGAAGAGCGCAAGGCAGCGCGAGTTGGAAGACGTGCTAGGTTTGATATTGATGGCAACGGAAAACTCTCCTTGGATGAGCGCGAATCACTTCGCGAAACAAGTGCTTCCGAGCGCGCTAAAAGACTCGAGTTAATTCGCGAATCACTTCGAAAAAGAATCACCGCCAAGCGCGTTGAAAAATTTACCGAGATCGCTGGTGAGGACGGACTTCTCTCTCTCACAGAGATG
>DIHU01000216.1:0-5452 GCA_002420315.1 Akkermansiaceae bacterium UBA5688 | reverse complement strand
CGGATCTTAAGGCTTTTCAGAACATGTCCGAAGAGCGGCTTTCTTCCCTTTTTGCACGTCTAGATGCAGACAACAGCAGTGACGTGACTCTTGAGGAATTTAAGATGCGCCTTCGTGACCACAGTTCGCCGGCAAAACCTGATCCAGATAATTAAAATTTCGACTTAGGTGGCAACGAAATATGATCTGGAAAAAAATATCTCCATATTCTGCTGAAAACCATGAAGCTCCCAACAATCTCGCTGACCCTTATTCGTGAGCTTTTAAGTTTCGGGATTAATTGAGATTGACTAAATCACCGGAGGTAGCCCCACAAGGCTACCTTTTTTGTGCTATTCTCAACAATATATTATGATAACCTCCTTCGCTTAAGGTCTGAAATTCTTTCATTCGCCCTCTAGGCACACCACTGATCCCGTGAAAACGTTTCTCGCACTTCTTTTCCTCATTCACACCGTTAAAGGCGAGATCCTTTACGATACCGATTTCGACAATTTCCCCGTGGGGGCTAATAATTGGTCTGGGAACGAAGGTTGGATTTCAAACGATACCACCTCAGGCGCGCAGGCTATCGATGAAAACGTTCTCCCCTCTCTTCTCAAGACCGCAACGCTTGGCTTTGCACAACCCACTTCTAATTTTACTTTTATCGCACTCGACCTTGAATATGACCACATCGCTAGTGAAAAACCTGTCGTAGAAATCGATACCCTTATTGGTATTGAGGATTCCACTAACGGTCAGCGGGACGACTTTTATCTTAGTATCTATAATGCGGACGGAAATCGCCTGGCCTCGATCCGTTTTGACAATGAAAGCCCAGACTCTACCAGCTCAAAATTTGGAATCTGGCGCGTAAGTGGCACTAACCAGTTTGATACTCTGTTTGATTTTACCCTGGGGGAACTTTTCAATCTTGTCGCCACTGTCGACCTTGAGGAAAATGTTTGGTCTGCATCTATCGATGAAATCCCTATTTTCGAGAACGCCCAATTATCAAACACGAGCGCTCCTGTTGACTTCGGCTTCCTCGCCTTCGAGTGGGAACTTACATCTCCTTCCCCATATAATCATGGCGACAACTTTCTCCTTGTGGCTGATATCAGCATACAATCTGTCGACACCCCTTCACATTCGACAGGCGGCATGAAGAAAATCGAGGTGACACATCAATTCGACTCTTTGGGCGGCATCAACTTAAACTGGCAAACCGCTGTTGGATGGACCGACCAAGTCGAGTATTCGAATGATCTCGTCACCTGGTTCACCGACCTCCCAGGATCAATCTTTGAAAACTTGGCTTCTCCCACTGCCATCACTTTCTCCCAGGCCAAGGACCCGGACGTAACCCATCGCTTTTACCGAGTAAAGCGGACACAAACTCCATAAGTCAAATCTCCCAAAGTTCTCTAAACCAAATTTGGTGAATAGCTGCGAGGGAAAATCGGGAGCCAGCAAAGAGATTCTCTAGATGGTGAGGTCAGGGCAACATACAGAGTCCACTACCCAGCATACATGGCGGGCACCCATTGCTGATTGAGCGGAATAGCTCCAAGAATAGGCTTAATAAGCCGGAAGCTTCACTTGGAAGATCGTTCCTTTCCCAATTTCGCTTTCCACCGAAATTGTTCCCCCATGTGCTTCCACAATTGCCTGGGTGATGGGGAGGCCGAGCCCAGTTCCCTTCCGCCCAGTCCGAGTCCGAGCTTTATCGACCTGATAAAATCTTTCGAAAATATGCTTCAGAGCCGAAGATTCCATGCCCGGTCCCGCATCTCGAACTGACCAAACAATTTCGGCCCCAATCTTATTTAGAGTAACTTCTATCTCTCCTTCCTCTTGATTATACTTAACCGCATTGGCCAGTAAATTTAGTAATGCCTGCCGCATCTTAGAAGGATCAAATTCAGCCTTTATTGGTTGAAGATTACACTTGATCTTAATTCCTCGCTCATCAGCTAGCGGCTCAATCATCTTCACAGCTTCACTAGTCAAATTTTCAAGATTTCCCAGCTCGGGACTAAGATGAAATTCACCCGAATCCACCTTGGAAAGTTCCAGTAACCCTGAAGTCAAAGTCCGCATGTGCTGCGCCGAATCGACACACGTTTGCAAGGCATCCTTATACTTTTCAGGAGACCGCTCCTTACTCAGTGCGAATTGGCCCTTGGATAAAATCACCGCAATTGGAGTGCGCATCTCATGAGAGGCGTCTGCCGTAAATCGCACCTGGTGCTCAAACGAAGTTTCCAGCTTTTCAAAAGTTTCGTTCAGGACAATAGATAGCTGCCCCAATTCGCTTCCATTCCCGCTGATCTTAATCCGCTGCGAAAGATCTCCTTCCGCAATTCGATGAGCCGCTCCACTAATTGTCTCAATCGGCTTCAGCGATCTCCCAATCAAAAACCAACCTACCAAAAATCCTCCTCCAACAATTAAAAGCCCTATCCCAATTAACTTTGTTTTAAGCTTCGAGAGATCGGTCTCGATCGGTTCGACGGAAGCCCCCACCATTAAAATTCCTACATTCGGACTTGCGTGAATAATTTCGCGATATCCTTGCATCGTCTTTTTCGAAACACGACCCCCTTCCCGGGAAACCCCACCTGGAAACGATCTCAATTCCTCTGGTGAATTCGCAGAAGCAAAGCGTAGTCCACCACCCCGACTCCAGTGGATCACAAAAATCTTATTCTCGGCGAGCTCCTCCACCATTTCATCTAAGTTTCCCCGCCGGCGCTCTGAAGGTTCGGGACCATTACCTCCATGTGGGCTACGCCGGGCATTGCCTTCGGGACTGGACCGAAGTTCATCTTCGAAATCATCCAACAGACTCGGCCTAGGCAATCGTCGCCCACGCGGAGGAGGTTCGGGGCGTCTCTCCAGAGACGGCAAAAGACGCGTAATCGGATTACTCAACTCGCGATCAAGAACCTGATATTTAATCTCACGTTGGTTACGATGAAATGCCACCAACAACGCCGCGATAATCACCGCTAAAAGAAGGAGATACCAAAGCTGAATACGCCAGCGAATCGATTGCGGAAAAATACCCATCTAGATTGATTCAAGAATATACCCCTGGCCTCGACGCGTCTTGATAAAACTTTTCCCAAATTTCTGACGCAATTTGTAAACATAGACATCGAGCATATTTGACATCGACTCGTCATTTTCGTCGAAAAGATGATCATATAAAAAATCACGAGTCACGACTTTGTCCCGATGCTTAATTAACAACTCTGCCATCGCAAATTCGCGCGCGGTCACCTCCACTTCCTTATCGCCTAACCGCAAGATTTTAGCCGTCGTGTTAATAGTAACATTCCCAACAGTGACCTCCGGGCAATGATCACCGCCCTTTCTTCGCATCACCGCTCGCACCCGTGCCACTAACTCAGTTAAATCAAAAGGTTTTGCCAAATAATCATCTGCTCCATGATTCAAGCCCTTGACCTTATCACACACTTGATCGAGAGCCGTTAACATTAGGACCGGTGTCTCTTTCTCCCTTCGTAATCCATCCAAAACCTCCCAACCATTCATCACCGGCATCATTACATCTAATACTACTATGTCATAATCCCAGTTCAGTGCTTTGTAGAGACCTTCCTCGCCGTCCGCCGATTCATCTACCGCGAAGGATTCCTCGCGCAGCGTCTCCACCACCACCTCACGTAAATCGTCCTGATCCTCAACTACAAGCACTCTCATATTTTCACGATCCTAACCATTAGAACATGAACAGAAAATGAACAATTATACGCGATTTTTCCGTAATTATCTACTGCTGAAAAATGGATTCTTGAGAGCTGTCTTTTGATGTTTAAAATATGGTATTCTCAGTTACTCAAATGACCATATTGCACTGCTCAGCAAAATATGGTTTATCGCCATAGAACATCATTCGTCTAATTGTTCTTGTCCCATTTAATAACTTCATTTGATCTATGCTTGGAAACTCAAGTCGGCTGAACATTACTCTCGCACTCCTCGGGAGTTGCTCGATGGTTTGTGCCAATAATTCGGAGGGCATTGAATATTTTGAGACCCACATTCGCCCTCTCTTTATCGAGCACTGTTACGAATGTCACTCAGCCGGCGCCAAAGAGCTGAAAGCCAACCTCTCCCTTGATTCCCGGACCGGGTGGGAAACCGGTGGCGACTCCGGCCCCGCTATTATCCCTGGAGAGCCTGAGGACTCCCTGCTCCTCCACGCCGTTTCCTACTCCAATAGCGACCTAGAAATGCCGCCCAAGAATCGGCTCCCAGCGTCCAAAATCAAGCATCTCAAATCATGGATCGCGATGGGGGCACCTGACCCTCGCGAAAGCAAAGTCAAAAAAACCACTCCCCAAATAGACCTCAACAAAGGTCGCCAATTTTGGTCCTTTCAACCTCCCGTCGCATACCCAATACCAAAACCCCGCGACCTAGCATGGCCATACAATAATATCGACCGCTTCATCCTCGCTCAACTCGAAAACCAAAACATCACTCCTGCGAGAGGCGCATCGAAAACTGCACTTCTTCGTCGCATTTACTTCGATCTTATAGGACTGCCACCTTCGCCCGACCAACTCAGGGCCTTCCTTCAGGATAAGTCCCCACAAGCGTTCCAAACCATCGTCGCTAACCTCCTCGCTCGTCCAGAATTTGGAGAACGATGGGGCCGTCACTGGCTCGACATCACCCGCTTTGCCGAATCATCCGGTGGCGGCCGCTCCCTCGTCTTTCCCGATGCCTGGCGTTTTCGAGACTACGTCATCGACTCATTTAACAAGGACAAGCCTTACCACCAAATCGTTCGCGAACATCTCGCTGGAGACCTTCTTTCCCACTCGTCGCACATCCAAAGAAACTCCCAACTTATCGGCTCGGGTTACCTTGTCCTTGGCGCACTCAACTATGAACTACAAGATCACGAACTTCTCAAAATGGAATTCGTGGATGAGCAAATCGATACCGTAGGTCGCACCTTCCTCGGGATGACTCTGGGCTGCGCCCGCTGCCATGATCACAAATTTGACCCTATTCCCACATCCGACTACTACGCCCTCGCGGGAATCTTCCAAAGCACGCGCTCGATGGGGAAAGGCAGTGCCGCCTCTGGAGTCACTTCCTTCGCTACCACCCCCCTCGAAATTACCAATCACGCCGAAATCTCACGACTTCACAGTTCAATCGGCTCTCTCAAAAAACAAATTGATACCCTCAAAAACTCACCTGATCTAAAAAACTTTCCTGGCCTCATCATTGATTCAAACGAAGCGCAACTAACCGGAAATTGGAAGAAATCCACCGCATCGAAACCTTGGATCGGCAAGAGTTACCTCCACGACGAAAATGCCGGCAAGGGAGAAAAGAAAGCCCAGTTCACCACCATTCTTGGGGAAACTCGCGACTATGAAGTTTTGGTCGCCTACAGTTCAGGCTCCAACCGTGCCAAAAA